>CAMUZJ010000034.1 GCA_947165195.1 uncultured Bacillota bacterium | reverse complement strand
ATTAAAGTAAAGATGGCTCTCACAATAGTTGAGAGCCATTAATTAAGTTAGGGTTAAGCTATGAGGATAAAGATATTGTACAAAAGTGCAACTATAAGTTGACAAAATTCCATGTTAAGTTGGTAGAATTGTATTATTTATTTTGATAAAATTAGTACAAACAAAGAAAAAATGAAAGGAGATAATTAATATGAAAAGAGAAATGTTTCAAAATGTTTTATCAGAAGATGAAGAATTGTTATTTGCAGAAGGAGTAAATAAAAGGGGATTTGTAGCAAAAAAAATAGGAATATATATTTTTGTATCTGCAGGTTTTGCTTTCTTTATATCCGTTTTCTCTACCGTTATAATGATGTTTGCAAATTTTGGAAATTTTGATTTCCAATTCAATCTGTTTGGAAATATGTTTTCTATTTGGATAATTTCGTTTGTGATTGGAATTGTTATTTTCTTAATTTCTTCTATATTAGAAGCTAATAATACCTATTTTGCTATTACTAATAAAAGAATTATAAAAAGAGGTGGCACATTTAATATTTCATTTATTCATTATTCATTAAAAAATATAGGTACTGTAAATGTTAGTGGAGGAATTGTAGATAGTAGAGGGGAAGATGCTAGTGCAACATTAATAGTTACAGTAAAAGATTTTCATACAAATATGGATGGAAATATTTCTCCAATGCAAATTGCTGTTGAGTCATTAAACTCTGCTTATAAAGCTTATAACCTATTATCTTCTAAAGTAGAAGGTAATAATGAATCATTAAGAGTTCAGATAGAAAAATAAAGAAAATTAGTAGATGATACTAATTTTTTAAGTATATGCAACGTAAAATTGACAAAATTCCATTTTGAGTTGGTAGAATTTAGAAGTTTTCCATGATACAATTGGTACGAAAAAAAGAAAAAAGGAGGAAAAATTATGAAGTTTGGTGATAAATTATATCAACTAAGAAGAAAAAAGGGCATTTCTCAAGAAGAACTTGGAGAACAATTAAATGTTACTAGACAGACAGTATCTAAATGGGAATTAGGACAATCTAAGCCAGATACCGATAAATTAATAGAAATAAGTAAACTATTTAATGTATCGTTAGAGATACTTACAAATGATGAAGTAGTATTAGAAAAAGAAGAAAATACTCATAATATCGATACAACTAAACAAACAACTACATCTACTGAAACAAAACCTAGGAGATGGCTATTAGTTCTATTAGTAATATTAGCTATTATTCTAGCTGTTATTTTAGCTACCAAAGTTGTAACAGATATAAAAGAAAATTCAAAAAATAAGAAAGGATTTTTCGACTTTTTCAATGTATTTGATATCTTTAATACCTTCCAAAATAGTCCAGAGATATTTAATAAAACTTTTGAGATGTCTTCTGGTACGAAAGATGGAATGTTTGTATCTGATTTAATCGATCAGGTAATTACCAATAATAAGAAAAAATCAGATCATTTAATACTAGTTGTATATAAGGACATATCTACTAAAGATACAGAAGAAATTAGAAGTTTAAAAACAAATTTTAAAACATTTACAGATTATGAAGTGTCTTTTGATTATGATAAAGAAGGGTATATCAATAAAGTAACTATTATGGATATAGAAGGACAAGATACTCCTTCCATAAATACAAATGATGTTGGAAAAAGCATATTTAATAACTCCTTTGAAATGGCAACTGGTACTTCTTATGGTCTTCAAGTTTCTAATTTATTAGATGATGTTATTACAAGTAATAATAAAAATAAAACTCATCTTATAACAGTATCTTATGGTAGTACCATTACATCTGATGCAAGTGAGCTTAGAGAATTAAAGAAAAGCTTTGATTCATGGACACAATATGAAGTTTTTCTAGACTATGATGAAAATGGATATGTGAATCAAGTAAATATAGAAAATTATTAAAAATAAGTGGGGTGTTATAAATGAATATAATGGATATAGTATATATTATCTTAGCAGTATTATTAATTATTATTATCTTAATTTTAGTAAAATACAACCAATTAATACGTTTACAAAATGGAGTGAAAAATGCAAAAGCAAATATTGATACATGCTTAAGTAAAAGATTTGATTTAATACCAAATATAGTAGAATGTGTTAAATCTTATTCTAAATATGAGGGAGAAACATTAGATGATATTGTTTCATTAAGAAATAATTATTTACATAATAAAGATTTAAATATAAAGCAAGTAGAACAAATGAATGATAAATTAAGTCATTTCTTTGCTACTGTAGAAAGTTATCCTGATTTAAAAGCTAATACACAATATAATAATTTACATCAAGAATTAAGTCGTATTGAAGATGAATTAAAAAATGCAAGAATTGCTTATAATAGCGATGTAACAAGATATAACACATTAATTGAAACAGTTCCAAGTAATATAGTTGCTAGTATGTTTGCTTTTAAAAAGGCAGAGTTATTTCAAGCAGAAAATCATAAAAAAGATGATATACATATAAATTTATAAAACTTAAGTAAAATATAGCTAGAATTTGGTATATACCTTTCTAGCTATTATTTTGTATTTTGACCTATTCATGATATAATAAAGGAAATAAAAAGAGTAGTTAGGAGTAGTAAAATGGAAGTAAGAAAAAGATCAATTCGTCATAATATAAAGGTATTAATTGTTTTAGTAATTAGTATATCTATTCTACTATTAGTAGGTTCTATCTATATAAAACTTACAGTAAAAGAAAAAGTAGATTCAGAATTATTAATTGCTACTTTAGAAAAGTCAAGTGAATTAACAACATCTACTTTAAAGTATAAGGGATTATATAAATTTAAGGATGATGGAATTCGTATTCTTAACAGATCAGACTTTATAATTGAGTATGATGCCATAGTAAGAGCTGGAATTGATATTAGTGAAGTAGATATAAGTTCTGATAATCTTACAAAGACAATTTCTATAAGTATCCCAAAAGCTAGAATATTAGATGTAAAAATTACCAATGTATCATTTATGGATAGTAAATTTTCTTTATTTAATACAGATTCAAAAGAAGATGCAGAAAGAGCAAAAGTAGAAGCAGAAAAAGATACCAAAGAGAAAATGACTAATATGGGAATACTAGAAATGGCCGATACACAAGCTGAGGCATTAATCAAGGGAATTATACAAGATTCTATACCTAAGGGTTATGAGATAAAAGTAAAATCAAATGATTAGTAGTTTATTTAGAGTAAGTATTTATTATGCTTACTTTTTTTGATGTTTTCTTTTGTAGAAGATGTTATAATAGATAGTATAGATGATAACTGTATAAAGGAGAGTAGAGATATGTATCAAGTGAATTTAGCTAATGTAAAAAAGAAATTTCGATATATATTAATTTTTTGTGTCATAGGAGTTATTTTTCTTTTGTTAGCATTTATTCTTTCAATTATGAATATTTATGAAAGAATATCTTTAACAGAAAATGTGGTAGCAATTAAAGTAGAGGATAATTGTATAACGAATAGGGAAAGTGGTAGTACTCTTTGTAGTCCTATTTATTATTATCAAGTAAAAGAGGATGTTTTAACGTGTGAGTCTTCTAAAAGTACAGAGAAATTTTCTTTTTCAAAAAATAAAGTATATTATAATCCAAATAATCCTAGCACTTGTATGACAGAGTTTGATTATGCTACTAATCCACTTATTTTCTTCTTTTTCTCTTTAGGAGCTTTATTTATATTATTATTTGTAATTTATTTTATTTCTTATTTGAAGCGAATGAAGACTATTCAGTATTTAGTTGATTATGGTACTTTAGAAAAAAATTTAAATTTTACTATGGAATCTGTCATTCCTTTTGGCAAGGTACCTGCAGTTAATTATTTACTTCCAGATGGAACTACTATTCATATCCGTGGAGATGTTGGATTAAAGGTTCCAATTTATAAGAGTGATAATAAAATAGATTTATTGATAGATTTAGATAATCCTACGAAGAGTTTTTTAGATTTTGATATTGAAAAGAATGGAGAGAATATGGATAAGGGGAGAATGTTTCCTTCTGATTTATTAAAGGAAGAAGAGAGTAATGAGGAATTATCTTCTCCACCTAGTTCTTTATATTCGAATATGGTGAATCCTGTTATGAATAATAGGGAAGAGGATGATAGAAATTATTAAAGACACATCAAGTGACGTGTCTTTCTCTTTATTCCCATTCAATAGTAGCAGGGGGTTTTCCTGTTATATCGTATACTACTCGGTTAACGTGTGCTACTTCATTGACAATTCTATTGGATACTATTTCTAGTACTTCATATGGAATTTTACTCCAAGAGGCTGTCATAAAGTCGATTGTAGAAACAGCTCTAAGAGCAATCGTATAGTCATAAGTCCTTTCATCTCCCATGACTCCTACACTTTGAACGTTGGTAAGTACGGCAAAATATTGATTGATACTTCGATCTAGTTTTGCATTTTTTATTTCTTCTCTAAAGATATAGTCCGCATTTCTAAGAATTTCTAGTTTTTCTTCAGTAATACTTCCAATGATACGAATAGCAAGGCCTGGACCTGGGAATGGTTGACGATATACTAAGTCTTCAGGTAGACCTAATTCTAAGCCAACTTTACGTACTTCATCTTTAAATAGGTCACGAAGAGGCTCTATAATTTCTTTAAAGTCTACAACATCTGGTAGTCCACCGACATTGTGATGACTTTTTATTTTAGCACTAGATCCTAATCCACTTTCTATTACATCTGGATAAATTGTACCTTGTACTAGATAGTCCACTTTACCAATTTGTTTTGATGCATCTTCAAATACTCTAATAAATTCTTCTCCAATAATTTTTCTTTTTTTCTCAGGGTCTGTTACTCCACTAAGTTTTTGTAAGAATCTATCTTTGGCATCAATTTTTATGAAATTTACATCAAAGTTTTTGGTAAATACTTCTTCTACTTCTTCTGCTTCGTTTTTTCTAAGTAGTCCGTGATCTACAAAGATACATGTTAAGTTTTTACCAATTGCTTTATAAATTAAAGCAGCAGCAACAGAAGAGTCTACTCCACCGGATAGGGCACATAAAACTTTTCCATTTCCTACTTTTTCTTTGATATTTGAAACAGTTTCTTCTACAAAAGAATTCATCTTCCATTCACCCTTACATTGACAAACAGAGTAGATAAAGTTTTGTATGACTTTTTCACCGTTTACGGAGTCATTTACTTCTGGGTGGAATTGAATACCATATAACTTCTTTGCTTTATTTTCCATAGCAGCTATTTTACAGTTACTAGTGGATGCTATCTTTATAAATCCATCTGGTAATTTTTCTACATAGTCAGTATGACTCATTAGAAAGTCATTCTTATCTTTAAAAGATTGAAATAGGTTAGAAGTGTTATCTATTTCTACATTTGTTACTCCATACTCTCTTTTGTCTGCTCTTTTTACTTCTCCTCCTAAGGCATCTGTCATTAACTGCATACCATAACAGATACCAAGGGTGGGAATACCTAATTCAAAAATTTCTTTATCACATTTAGGAGAGTTTTCTAGATAGACACTAGCTGGACCTCCTGTAAAAATAATACCTTTTGGATTCTTCTTTTTTATATCTTCTACTGAGATAGAATAGGGAACAATTTCAGAATAAACTCCTGCTTCTCTAACACGTCTTGCGATTAATTGATTATATTGACCTCCAAAGTCTAAAATTAAAATTAATTCTTCTTTCATATTTTCCTCTTACTTATTATTTTCGATTTCTTTTAAGATAACATCATGAGCACTACCTTCTTTAATACTAATATTTGATACTAGAGTAAGACGTGCTTTTTCATGGAACTCTTCTATACTAATCGATCCACAATTACACATAGTAGATTTTATTTTACTAACGGTAACTTCTAAATTATCTTTTAAGGGACCAGCATAAGGAATATAGGAGTCAACTCCTTCTTCAAAACTTAACTTATTTTTATTTCCTCCTAAATCGTATCTTTGCCAGTTTCTAGCACGATTACTTCCTTCTCCCCAATATTCTTTTAAGAAAGTACCATTTCTTTTTACTTTTCTAGATGGGCTTTCATCAAATCTTGCAAAGTATCTTCCCATCATAACAAAGTCTGCTCCCATAGCAAGGGCAAGTGTGATATGGTAGTCATGAACAATTCCACCATCTGAGCAGATGGGAATATAAATACCAGTTTTTTCAAAATACTCATCTCTTGCATTTACAACATCCATTAAGGCACTAGCTTGTCCTCTACCAATTCCTTTCGTCTCACGAGTAATACAAATACTTCCTCCACCGACACCAACTTTGATAAAGTCTGCACCTGCTTCTGCTAGATAGAAAAATCCTTCCCTATCTACAACATTACCAGCACCAATTTTTACTTTATCTCCATATTTTTCTCTGACCCAGTCAATAGTATTTTTTTGCCATACAGAATATCCATCAGAAGAGTCCATACATAGTAGATCAACACCAGCTTCTACTAAAGCTGGAATTCTTTCTTTATAATCTCTTGTATTAATACCAGCTCCTACAATATATCTTTTGTTTTCATCAAGTAGGGAATTAGGATTATTTTTATCACTTTCATAATCTTTTCTAAATACTAAGCTATCTAAGTTTCCTTTTTTATCAAGGATTGGTAGACAACTAATTTTTTTATCCCAAATCATATCATTTGCTTCACTAAGACTAATCCCAACATTAGCACAGACAATCTTTTCTTTAGGAATCATATATTTTTCTACAGGATCATTTAAATCTACTCTAGAGACCCTATAATCCTTATCGGTAACAAGTCCTAAAAATTTACCAGTACTTGTTCCATCTTCCGTAATCATTACGGTAGAGTGTCCTGTCTCTTCAATTAATTCTAATACTTCTTTTAAAGTTGCATCTTTTTTTACATTAGAATCGCTTTTTATAAAACCAGCTTTATGAGTTTTTACTTTTCTTACCATTTCTGCTTCATCTTCAATAGATTGTGATCCATAAATAAAAGCACAACCTCCTTCTCGAGCTAAAGCAATTCCCATCTCTTCTCCAGATACTGCTTGCATAATAGCAGAAACAAATGGTACATTTGCCTCGTATTTAGGTTGTTCTCCTTTTTTATATTTTACAAGTGGGGTTTTTAGACTAACATTTTCAGGAATACATCTTTCATCTGTTAGATTAGGTAATAATAAAAATTCATTAAATGTTCTAGAAATATCTTCTAATATCTTTGCCATTGCACAAATTCTCCTTTAATTTTAATTTATTCAAAGTTATACTAGAAACTTTTATAAAAGTCAACGCCTTCTTCATTTTTTCTATTTATTTTTATTGCTTAGATATCTAAGAGTTGTTACAATAAATGTGTTTATGGAAAGGGGGATTATCTATAATGGATGAGAAAAAATTAACCAACAAAGAGATTTTAGAAGAATTGAGTAATGTTCTTTTAAGAGAAGAAAATTTGGATGAAAACCTTGTTTCTTTATCTACTATTGTAGAAACTTATCTAGAAAAAAGAAGTGTATTTTCTAATAGAAAAGCATCTTGTTGTTGTAAATTTGATAGTTTAAAATCAACTGAAAGATGTTATATTTGTAATAAAAACAGTGTGGATAATCGGTATATAGAAGGAATCGTTTTTGATTCTTTTGACTTTGATTATCGAAAAAATATATTAAAAGTAGAATTAAAATTAAGTGATGATAGTCAAAAAAGAGTAGAATTTTACTATAATAAGGAAGAAGAAGATTTACAACTTATCTCACAAGACTATGATCAATTTGGAAGTTCTATTTTAAAAAAAGCAGGAATGGATTTGTTAGAACTAGCAATTTTGTATTCTAAAAATAAAAAGTATTTTGAATCAAAATATAATTGTAAAACAATAGGTACAAATTTTTTAGTAGATATTCATCCCGACAATATTATCTTAAAAAATGGAGATTTTTTTGTAAAAAGGAATCTAAAATATGAAAGTAATTATGGTAGTGCTTATGAAGAAGCATGTAATTCTGTTACTATACTGTATATGTTGAATGAATGTGAGGAAGAAATATTTCATAAACTATATGTAAGTATAGAAGATTGTCCAGAATGGGCTCAATCTGTATTAAGACTTAAGCGGAAAAATCAATTACTAGTTAATGAAAAAAAATTACATCAATCAAAAAAATATATAAAAAGGAAAAAGTAATTATCTATATTTTAAGGAGGATATATGGAAACAAAAATTATTTATTATGTACATGGTACAACAGAAGATAATGCTTCTAAAAAGTGTAGTGGTTGGAAGAATGTAGAGTTAAATGACTTAGGAAAAGAACAAGCTACTAATTTAGGTAAAAATACAAAATATAAATTGGATGTTTTATTTTCTTCTGACTTAATAAGGGCAGTTGATTCAGCAAATTTAGCTTTTCCTGATATTGAAAAGTATCAAGATAAAAGACTTAGAGAATGCAATTATGGAGATTATGATGGAGAAGATAAAAACTTAGTTATCTATGAAGAACATATCAATAATCCTTTTCCTAATGGAGAGTCTTTAAAAGATGTAGAAATGCGAGTAAGAGAATTTCTTCAATATATTTATAATAACTATAAAGGAAAAACAGTAGGTATTATGGCTCATAGAGCTCCTCAACTTGCTATAGAAGTAATTACTAAAAATATCCCTTGGGAAGAAGCAATAGCCTCTGATTGGAGAAAGACAGGTAATTGGACTCCTGGTTGGGAATATAGCCTTTATAAACAAAACTTATATCAAGACAAAATAAAAAAGAAAATATAAAGGAAGTCTTAACAAGCAATTCCATCTATACAAATATTGATTGTATAACTACTATTTCCTCTATAGTTTCCTAATTCATCAAAATCATCTAAACCATCATAAGTAAAGACTGTTAATTCGATTTTAGAATTTATCTTAAAAAAGTGACCACCAGCTTGTATTTTTATGGAAGTATACAAAGAATTTTCATCTACATCTTCTTGTTCTAGATGAGAGTACCAATTACTATTTCTATTTATATAATCATCATATAAATAGATTAGTAAATGTTCATCATAGATATTATGAGTCATTTCTGGATTTAAAATATTATAAGATATAGTATTATTATCTATATCGATATATTCAATATGAAAACCTAGTTTTAAGTTAGAATCTTTATTATATTGTTGCCAATTAGAATAAAAAGCATTTCCAAATTTTTCATTTAATAAAATTTCTTCTTCTTTCGATGGATAAATTTGAAAAATATGAATATCTTCTAGTGGTTGCACATTTGTTTGGAATATTGAAATTTTTTTTAATTTTTGTCCATTTCCTTCATAGAAAGCAATTGGGGTATTATTGTTATCTAAGTAAATATTTTTTTGCTCGTTATTTTGTATTTCAATAGAATTATTTTTTACTTCTTTTGCATCTTCCACTATTCCTTCTTTTTTAGAACAACCAGTAAAAAAAGTAAGTAAAATTAAAATTAAAATTATCTTTTTCATAGAAACACCTCTAACTATATTATTTCATAATTTATTCTAACAAGGAAGATAAAATATAATGAAAAAGTACTTTTCTTTCTACTCTTAAAAATATTATAATAATGATAGAAGTGGTGATAAGTATGAAAAGAAAAAAGTATGAAAAAATAAATCATTTATTGACATATATATTAATCTTTTTAGTACCAATTGTATTATTTTTAGGGGCATATTATATATATGATACTTTTATCAAAGAAGAAGGAATTCCTTCTGTCAATAATCTAATTAAAGAAAAAGAAAAAATAAATTATCAAGATAAAGATGATAATAAACAAGAAGTAGAAAGTTATGTAAATGAATTACCGAATGTTAGAGCAGAATATAATAACGAAAATATTATGGGACGAATAGAAATACCAAATTTAAATATCAATGCATTGGTAACGCGTGCTTCTGATAATAGATACTACTTAAACTATAATTTATATAATCAGTATGATGCATTAGGAGTACCTTTCTTTGATTTTAGAAATACTGATTTATTACAGGATAGGCAAATTAACATATATGGGCATAATACGAGAAACGAAAAGTATTATGATAGTTTGCCATTTACGAATTTAGAAGCTTATGTTGATAAAAATATATTTGATAATTATAAAGATGTATATTTAAGTATAGATGAAGCAAAACTTCATTATGAAGTAATTGCTATTAAGATTATTACAACAGATGCTACTCATATGGTACTGAACTTTTCTTCTAATCAAGATTATCTACAACATTTATATCAATTAACTTCAAATAGTTTGTATAGTGATAATGTAACATTCAAAGAAGATGATAGAATTTTAGTTTTACAGATTTGTCATTATCATCCTAATAATTCTTATTTATTAGTTATATGTAAAGAAAAAAAGTAATTAGTGGTTTAGATTAATTTTAAGCAACTACTTGCTTTTTTTTATTATGTGTGAAAAAATGATAATATAGAAATAATAGAAGAGGGTGTTAAGATGGCATATTATGGCATTACGAATAAAAATCAAATTATTGATTTTCAAACAATAAAGACAGGATGTAATGATTATCGAGCTGCTTTAGATACTTTTGTAAACTGTGGGGTAGCTGTTTTTAAGGCTGCTGAGATGTGTGATAAAAAAGCTTTATCTGTTGACTATAGAACACTTCAAGATTATATGGCAGATATTGGAGAACAAATTATAAAGCTTAGAGAAACGTATGGAATGTATGCTGTAGAAGTGGCTAATCAAGCTGTTATGATTGCAGGAGAGCAAGTAGCTGAATTAAAAGAGTATCAAATGAGACTAGCTCAGGACCAATCTCAGGAACAAAATATATAGGAGGAAATTATGGCAGAAATTACGTATGATGAAGCAAAAATAGGAGATGTTTTAGCTCAACTTAATGTGGCAAAAGAACAAATTAATGGGGTTACTGCTGATTTAAAACGGGCTATTACAAAAATATCTACTGCTAGAGGAGGAAAGTACTTAAATCTTGATAATCTATATAATGGATTAACATTGGAGGAGTATGCTAAGAATTTAGTAGATGAAATTATTGGAAATATTAATGCTAAGATAGAAGCAATAAAGCAGTATAATGCGAAGGTTGCAAGTTACAACTTTGGGGAAAGATTATTTGGTACTTTTTTACATGTTAGTAAGTCATTAGTCTATAATTTTGTAGGGGGATTAGAAACACTTCTTGATGGCTTTTTGTCTGTTACAGGTTGGGTTATTGGACTTTTTAATTCTGATGCCAAAGAAAGTATCGGAAAATTTGTTGCTAGAGATCTTACAGAAGAACATTATGGAGCAAATTCTAATCCAATTATGCAACGTGGTATACAAGCTAGTTTTTTTAAACAAAATGGTTTAGTTGATACAGTAGTTGGAGTTGTAGGATCTATGACAGCATATATTATTTCTACTGCCGGTATAGGAGCTG
>CAMUZJ010000033.1 GCA_947165195.1 uncultured Bacillota bacterium | reverse complement strand
ATTAGTGAAGAACGCTTAGTCATTTTAGTAACTCATGAAGTAAATCTTGCTAAATTCTATGCCAGTCGTATTATTGAAATAGAAGATGGAAGAGTAATTAATGATTATAAAAATGAACATAATAATAATCTAGATTATACAATTGATAATAATATCTATTTAAAAGATATGGAAAATGCTAGTACAGTAAAAAAACTAGGAATGGATGTTTATAGAGATAAAGAAGTACCTATCAATGTAGAAATTGTCTTAAAAGGAAATAATATCTTTATTAAAAGCTTAGACAATAGAAAGATAGAAATAGTAGATGATAACTCTTCTATTGAGTTTATCAATGATCATTATAAACAAATGAATAAAAAAGATTTATTAAAATATGAATTTGATTTTAATGAAAAGCTAAAAAATCCTAAGAAGCTTCGTTATTCTTCCATATTCAATCCAATCACTTTTATATCCAATGGATTTAAAAAAGTATTCGATTATTCACTTCTTAAGAAATTATTATTAATTGGTTTCTTTTTATCAGGCTTCTTTATTATGATGTCAACCTCTCGTATAGCAGCTAATCTAACAATCCATGATCAAGATTTTATAGATACCAATAAAAATTATTTAATTATTAATACTAAGAAAATTAATTTAGAGGACTATTATAAATATGAGTCATTAGAAAATATTTTCTATATTCTTCCAGGGGACTCTAAAATAGATGTATCCCTAAAAGTAAATGACTATTACCAAACAGCTAATAGTGAAGCAAATATTAGTGGTAGCTTATCTAGTATTTCGATGATAGAGAAAGAGGATTTATTACTAGGAAGAATGCCAGAAAATAATCAAGAAATAGTAATTGATAAGATGGTAGTAGATAATTTGAAAAAGTCAAGAAATGAAGCAAAAATGATGGGAGTATATGATTATAAAGACTTCTTAAATAGAATGATAAAAATAGAAAATAATGAAGAGTTTAAAATAGTTGGTATTAGTGACAAGATAAGTCCATCCATTTATATGTATGATGAAAAATTTATCAATACCCTATATAATTTACAAGGAGATAGCCGTTTTGGTAATGAAGATAGTAGTAATAATATTTATCAAGACTATCACTTATTCTTAAATCGTATTCAATTAAAGGAAGGAAGATTACCAGAAAATGATTATGAGGTAATAGTAGATATTGATAATAAAGAGAGTATGCCTCTTAATAAAGAAATTAGTAAAAAAATAAATGATAAAAAATTAGTTGTAGTTGGCTATTATGAGAGTGAAGAAGATTTAAAACAATACTTTGTAAACTCTAATATGATAAAGATGTTACTGATTAAAAACTCTAAAGATATTACGATTTATCCTAAAGATAAAGATGTGGCTTTAAAAGAATTTAGAGAGATGGGATTAAATATTCAAGATAGTTATCAATTATCAAAAAAGAATTATTTAAAAGCAAGAGAAGAAGCAACCAAAGTAGCTATTAACTCTTCTTTAGTAGTACTAGCTATATCATTAATAGAAATTGTCCTAATGCTTAGAAGTTCTTTCCTATCTAGAATCAAAGAAGTAGGAATTTATAGAGCAATTGGCTTAAAGAAAAAAGATATCTATGTTATGTTTAGTGGAGAAATTATTGCGATAACTACTTTAACTAGCCTCCCTGGTATCTTAATAAGTGCTTATATCTTTAATGAGATTAGTCATATGACATTTTTTAGTAATGAATTCTTAGTAAATCAAAATATAGTATTAGTTTCAATTGTTCTTATTTATCTATTTAACTTAATATGTGGTCTATTACCAGTCATATTTACTCTAAGAAAAAGACCTGCTCAAATACTTGCTAGAACAGATGCAGAATAAAAGTACTATGGATTAGTACTTTTTTAGTATAATTATTAAAAAAGACTAATTGCAACTAAAAATTTACTTATATTCAACTAAAAATTGGTAGAACGCAACCGTTTTAAAAAGCTATACTTTGGGTATTAAGGAGGAAAAAAGATGAATTTAGCAGATAATTTAAAAAAGTTAAGAAAAGATAATAATTTATCACAAGAACAATTAGCCGAATCCCTTGGTGTATCTAGACAAAGTGTTTCGAAATGGGAGTCTGGTTCCGCTTATCCTGAAATGGATAAAGTTTTATTACTCTGTAAATTATTTAATGTGGGAGTAGATGAACTTCTTAATCAAGATATTAAAGAAGTAAAAGAAAAAAAGCAATCCAAAAATACTATGAATAAACATATTGATGATTTTCTAGATTTTATTACAAAGTCTATTGATATGTTTACAAGTATGAAGTGGAAAGATAAATTAAAATTAATGATAGAAGAATTTATTATTGTAATCATCATGTGTCTTTTCTTTATAATATTAGGAGGATGTCTAGGACTATTATTTTCTAATATTTTTGAAATGTTTGATTATAATAAGTGGACCAATTTTATTAGACAAATATTAGAAAGTACTTATGCTATATTAGCATTTGCGATAGGTGTAATATTAGTTCTCCATATTTATAAAGTGAGATATTTAGATTACTATGTAATTATCGATAAAAATAAGATTAAAGTAGATGAGAATATGGAAGAAAATATAGAAGAACAATCAAAAGAAAATAATGACCCAAATAATAGAATATTCTTAAAGAAAAAAGAAAAAGTAATTATTAGAGATCCAGATCATGCTAGTTACCGATTTATTTCTGGTCTACTAAAGTTATTTCTATTATTAATTAAAGCTAATGCCTTCTTTGTTTTTGGTGGATTTTGTATAAGTTTAGTAGGATTTGTTATAGCATTTGTTGTCTCTTTTGCAATTTCCAAAGCTGGATTATTATTTATAGGAATTTTATTAGCAGCTTTATCCTGTATTGTGATGAACGTAATTATACTCTATATCTTATTTTACTTTATATTTAGTCGTAAGATAAAATGGAAAATAGTTTTTATTACTTTTATTGGTTCCCTAATTATCTTTGGAACAGGATGTGGTATGGGCTTTATTGGATTTAGTGAATTTAAGTTTTTGAAAGATAAAAGTATTGAAAGTACCGAAGTAATTTCTATGAATGATCATTTGATTATTCCTAATTATCGTGTAGAAAAATTGAAATTTGTAGAGACAGATTTTAATGATATCAAGATAGTAGCACATCACTCTAACTATTATCAGTTAGTAGTAGAAAAAGAAGATAATTTTATTCATATTTATTTGGGATATAAGTATGAGGATACCTTAAAGCAATTTCGCTCGCAATTACAAAATATTAATAAAAAAGAATTGATAGACTATGATAGTTATGAAATAACTATTTATACTAGCATTGAAAATATCAAAAAGTTAAAAGATAATTATGATGAGTGGATGCATGGAAAAAATGAATATTATCATGTTGATGATGAATATTAGGAAGAAAAATTTACGGTAGAGTAATTTTTTCTAGTTCAAAAACTTTTTATTTTTCTATGAATTTGATATTCTATTACAGAAGCAAGGATGTGATTTAATGAATGAATTTGTTATACTAAGTGAAGTAGTGTCAGATGTTATTTTGGAAATACGATATTATTCCACTTATAACTTTGTAGGAGAAAGAATTGACGGTTATGAAGAGCCAATTGGTATTATAACTAGGGATGCTGCGAATGCCTTGAAAGAAGTAAGTGATGAATTAGTATCTAAAGGATATAGGTTAAAAATATATGATGCTTATAGGCCACAAAAAGCAGTAACATCTTTTATAAAATGGTCTAGAAATTCTGATGAAAGGATGAGGCCATATTTTTATCCACAACAAGATAAATTAACTTTATTTGAAAGAGGATATATAGCTGAAAAATCTAGTCATAGTAGAGGAAGTACAATCGATGTAACATTAGTAGATATGACAACAGGAAAAGAAGTAGATATGGGAGGTACGTTTGATTACTTTGGTGAGATATCCCATTCTAATTATCAACAAATAACCGATGAGCAATATCAAAATAGAAAACTTCTACGTGATACTATGGTAAAATATGGCTTTTTACCAATTCAAAGTGAATGGTGGCATTTTACTTTAGAAAAAGAACCATTTCCAAATACTTATTTTGATTTTCCTGTTAGTAAAAATTCTATAAAATAAAAAATGAGTTTTCCACATTTAGAAAACTCTTTTATAATTGTAAATTCTTAACTTTTTTTAAATAGCACTTTCCACACATAGGAATATATTCCATATTTCCTTTACTTCCATCAATTTCTACCGTATTTCCTTCTTTTACAAATTTACCATCTACTTTTCTACCAACAAATCTAGCAAGGCTCCTACACTCACATAGCGTTGTTAGCTCTTCTAATCTATCTGCTATTAAAAGAAGCCTAGTAGAACCATCAAAACCTTCCATCTTAAAATTATTTCTAAGACCATAACAAATAACCGGTATATCTAGAGACTTCGTTATAAAAAATAACTCATCAATTTGCCTTGTATTTAAAAATTGAGCTTCATCCACAAAAATACAACTTAATTTATTCGTTAATTTCTCTCGAATTATAGGTAAGATAGAGGCATTCTCTTCAATTAAAATATCTACCTTTCTTTCTATATTTACTCTAGATTGTAATTTATCATTTCCCTTTGTATCAATCTTTGGCTTCATAACTAAGACCTTATATCCAACTTCTTCATAGTTATGAGCACTACACATTAAAGAAATACTTTTACCACTATTCATAGTCCCATATTTAAAATATAAATCTGCCATTTTTTCCTCCTCTTTCTAAAAAAGAATAACACAAAAAATACAATTGGTATATTACAAAATGAAATAGCCACATATAATTAAAGGGAGGTCTAAAATGTATTCATTAAAAGAATTACCATATGAGTATGATGCACTAGAACCATATATAGATACTCATACGTTAGGGTTACACCGTAATAAGCATCAAAAAAAATATTTAGATAATCTAAATAAATTGTTAATAAAAAACAATTATTCTTTTTCCCATCCCTTAGAAAAATTAGTAAGATATGTAAAAGATTTTTCTAAAGATAGGGAAGATATCTTATTTAATCTAGGAGGAGTTATTAATCATAATATCTATTTTTCTAGTATGAATCCTAAAGGAGAAAAGCCAACTGGTGTTTTATTACAAAAAATAAAGGATAAGTATGGAAGCTATGAGAAATTTAAAATGGCTTTTAAAGAAAAAGCTTTATCATTAAAGGGTTCAGGATATACGTATTTCGTTTATAAAAATAATGAACTAGAACTAATTAATTTACAAAATCAAGATAATCCTTATAACTATGACTATATTCCTATTATTTGTATCGATATGTGGGAACATGCTTATTACATCAATTATGAAAATTATAAAGAGATTTATATTGATAATTTTTTAGAAATAGTAGATTTTCAGAAAGCTAATAAAATATTTAATGTAGTATAATAGATATATAAAAAGATGAAACATATTAAAGGAGAAATTATGACTAGAACAAAATTAAGAGATAGGGAATTACCAAATTATACAAAAGGAGAAGAAATATTTAATATGACTTCACATATTGTAGGAGGAATATTAGGAGTGGTAGCACTCATACTTTGTATCATATTTAGTGCGATACACAAAAGTCCATCAGGAGTAGTAAGCTCAGTAATTTATGGAGTAAGTATGATTTTACTATATACCATGTCTAGTATTTATCATGGATTAAGTCCAAAACTATATGCCAAAAGAGTCTTTCAAGTATTTGATCACTGTGCCATATTCTTATTAATAGCAGGTTCTTATACTCCGTTTTGTCTAGTAACATTAGCTCATGCTGACCCAAAACTAGGCTGGATGATATTTACAGTTGTTTGGACATTTGCTCTTATTGGTATATTGCTTAATTCTATTGATATAAAAAAGTATAAAGCTTTTTCTATGATTTGTTATTTGGTGATGGGATGGTGTGTAATCTTTAAAGCAAGTCTATTAAAAGAATTATTAACTACTCCGGGATTTGTTTTACTACTACTAGGAGGAATTTTTTATACGATTGGTGCTATATTATATGGAGTAGGGAAAAAGAAAAAATACATGCATTCCATATTTCATCTATTTATTGTAATAGGAAGTATTCTCCATTTTCTTTGTATACTACTTTTTGTAATCTAATTATGCAAAACTTACTTATCTTTTTTTAGTAAGTTTTTTTTTCATCTATGTTATAATATTTGAAAAACGAATGGAGAATAAAAATATGAAAATAATAACAGTATGTGGAAGTTTAAGATTTTACGATAAGATGATGGATATTACAGAAAGAATGGAGTTACAAGGCAACTGTATGTTAGTCCCAATTTATAATCCTAATAAGCCTAATAAAGATGCTTATACAGAAGAAGAGGGAAAAATACTAGATAAAATGCATAAAGAAAGAATAAAACTATCGGATGCTATTCTAGTAGTAAATGTAGATGGATATGTTGGAAATAGTACTAAAGGAGAAATTGAGTACGCTAAATCTTTAAAAAAAGAAATTATTTACTATACAGATATCAATAAAAAATAAAGAAAGTAGATGATAATTATGAAAGTTGGATTTACGATTGGAAAGTTTGCACCTTTTCATAAAGGACATGAATTATTAATTCAAAAAGGAATAGAAGAGATGGAGGAGTTTTATGTAGTAGTTTATGATACTCCTCAATTTAATATTGATGTAGAAACAAAAAGAAAATGGATAGAGAATAAATTTCCAACTGCTAAATTATTATATGCATTTGATAGCCCTAAACAATATGGATTAGATAAAAAAAGTGTTGAAATACAAATGCAGTACCTATCTAAAATAATAGAAGGTATTCCAGTAAACTATTTCTATAGTAGTGAAGAATATGGAAAGTATGTAGCAAATTACTTGCATATTTCTCATGTACTAGTAGATAAAGCTAGATTGGAAGTTCCTATTAGTGCTACAAAAATTAGACAGAATATTGAAAGATATAAAAAATTTATAGATAAAGAAGTATATGATGATTATAGAAAATGTATAAGAGATAATAAAGAAAAAGTTTATGAAAGATAATTCTTCTTAAAAAGTGCATAAATATTTTGAGTTTAAGAAAATAATTGGTAAAATATAATTAGAATAAGATATTTATTCTATCGAAAGGAAAAAGAAGATGAATAAAGCTGATGTATTAAAAAAAATACAAGAAAAGACAGGGTTAGATCAAAATCAGTGTAAAAAAATAAATGAAATTATAGAAAATCATTTTATAATTGGCAAAGATAATAAAATGAAAATTATGAAAGATTTAGAAGAAAAATTACATTTTGACTCTAAAAAAGCAAATGAAATATATGAAATGGTAATGCAAATTTTATCGAGTGGTATCAAAGATAAATTAAAGAACCCATTTAAAGGAAAATAATACGTAATAGATAAATACTAGAATAAACTTTTATTAGAGTAAAATAGAGAGGATGTTAGAATGTTAGAAATAAAAAAAATTAGTAAAGTTTATGTAACAGAAGATTTAAAACAAACAGCTTTAGATAATGTATCGATAAGCTTTCGGAAAAATGAATTTGCATCAATCTTAGGTCCTAGTGGATCTGGAAAAACAACATTATTAAACATAATAGGTGGATTAGATCATTATGATAAAGGAGATTTAGTAATCAACGAAATCAGTACTAAAAAATATACAGATAGAGATTGGGATAGTTATAGAAATCATAGAGTTGGATTTGTTTTTCAAAGCTATAATTTAATTACTCACCAAACAATATTACAAAATGTAGAATTAGCACTTACCTTATCTGGAGTATCTAAAAACGAAAGAAGAAAAAGAGCTAAAAAAGCTCTAAAAGAAGTAGGACTAGAAAAGCATATTCATAAAAAACCTAGTCAATTATCCGGTGGTCAAATGCAGAGAGTAGCAATCGCAAGAGCACTTGTTAATGACCCAGATATTTTATTAGCAGATGAACCAACTGGGGCACTAGACTCTGTTACTAGTGAACAAATCATGGATCTTTTAAAGAAAGTAGCCGAAGATAAACTAGTTATTATGGTTACACATAATCCAGAATTAGCTGAAAAATATTCTACACGTATTATTAAGTTAAAAGATGGAAATATTATTGATGATTCGAATCCATATGATGGATCAGAAGATACAAAAAATGACTATGAAAAAGAAATGAAAAAGTCTAAAAAGACTTCGATGAATTTAAAGACAGCTCTTTCTCTATCATTAAACAACTTAATGACAAAAAAAGGAAGAACCATATTAACAGCATTTGCAGGATCGATTGGAATTATAGGAATTGCCTTAATTCTTTCTTTATCAAACGGAGTACAAAAGTATATTGATAAGACAGAAAAAGAAACTTTATCCAGTTATCCACTAACAATAGAATCCACATCTTTTGATTTTGCCTCTATGATGTTAAATTCAACATCTGATAAAAAAATTACCTGCACAGAAAATAGTATTTGTACAACAGATGATATAACCAATAATTTTAATGTATTAATGTCTTCATCTATGAAGAAAAATAATTTAGTGGAATTTAAAAAAGCTTTAGATGGAAATTATCAAAATATTAAAGATTATGTAACAGATATTCAATATACCTATCAACTAGATTTACAAATTTATAGTCCCAAATATGAAAACGGTATTATTCAAGTAAATCCCAATACTTTAGATTTAAGTGGAAATACATCTACTGATTCTACAGATAGCAGTAATAGTGGAATGATGGCCATGGGAATGCCTTCTGATAATGTATTCCAAGAGTTAATTAGCAATGATGATTTACTAGCTGGACAATACGATATATTATCAGGTAGAATGCCAAAAAATTATAATGAGTTAGTTTTAGTAGTAGATGAAAATAGTCAAATTCCAGCATCTATTATGTATGCTTTAGATGTAGAAAATAGGACTGAATTAACAGATGTTATTAATAGAGTAAAATCAAAAGAAAAAGTATCGATAGATTCTTTTCAATACAGCTATGAGGAATTAGTAGGAACGAAATTTAAATTACTTTTAAATACCGATTACTACAAAAAAGAAAATGGTATTTGGAAAGATTATTCAAAAGACGTTGAATATTTAAAAGAATTAATTAATCGTGCTACAGAACTAGAAATAGTTGGAGTTATTAAAGTAAGTGAAGATGCAGTAGAAGCATCAAGCGGCTTTGTTGGATACACACACGACTTGTCAGAATATGTAATTAATCAAATTAATGCAACAGAAATTGCACAAGAACAAAAAGAAAATAAAGATAAAAATATCTTTACAGGATTTGCATATGACGGATTTACATCTACTTATGAAGGAAATTTGAAACTTTTAGGAATGAATGATTTAAATGATCCAAATACTATCAATATATATCCAAAAGATTATGAATCAAAAGAAAATATTATTGAAATAATAGATAAATATAACAAATTACAAACTTCTGAAAATACCATTCAATATACCGATTATGTAGGAGTTTTAATGAGTGGTATTACAACGATTGTAAATGTAATTACTTATGTATTAATTGCTTTTGTTGCTATCAGTTTAATAGTATCAAGTATTATGATATCTATTATTACGTATATAAGTGTATTAGAACGAACCAAAGAGATAGGAATTTTAAGAGCGATTGGTGCTTCTAAAAAGGATGTAACAAGAGTATTTAAAGCAGAAACGATGATAGAAGGATTAGTTGCGGGTATAATGGGAATAGGTATTACTTTACTATTATTAGTACCAATCAATGCTATTGTAAAAGCAATAACGGGTGTAGCAAATATCGCAAAATTACCAGTAACAGCAGCTATTATATTAATTATCATTAGTGTATTATTAACCGTAATAGCAGGTAGCATTCCATCTAGAATGGCAAGTAAAAAAGACCCAGTAGAAGCTTTAAGAAGCGAATAAAGAAAGATAAATGATAAAAGGTAGACAACTACAAAAAAGTTAGAAGTCTACTTTTTATATAGATATAAAAGTATACAGGCACACGGGGATACTTAGTACATTGGTACACTATCGAACGAGAATCGACTTCTTGCTTTTGTGCAGGAGGAAGCCCCTATCTCTTTAGATGGGGGAGGATGTCACATTTCGAATAAAAATTTAGTATATTTTCAAATAAAAAAATTAACATATTAAAAAAAATATATATAAAAAGAAAATGTATGATATTATATAATTATAATTAAAGGAGGATTTATGAAAAATATTTTAAAAACTTTATCTATTTTTATCATAGCATTATTCCCAATTACATTTGTAAATGCAGAAAGTAGAACGGAAACTATTCTAGAAAAGATACTAGAAAATGAAAATTTTAAAGAGATGCATGCAAAGGCAACATATGAAGATGATAATATTCATATTAATTGGATGGCACCTAAAGGATCAAATACAAAAGAAATAGGATTTTCTGTATCTGGAAATGTTATAGAGTATACTCCAGGGGAAATTACTAATTATGATGAAGCAACTTTAGAAACTAGTCATTTAATATATGCTTCAAGTATTCTTCAAGCTGCATTAGTACTAAATGGATATACTGAAGATCAAATAAACGAATTTAATAGTGTACCTAATTATGAAATAAATGGTTATGAGTTTGTTGAAATGGGAGAACAACAAGAATATTCAGATGGGAAAGGATCTACTATTTATGTTACACCATATTCTATTAAAATAGATGTATCTAAAGCAAATTTAAATACATCAATTAATGAGGAATTACCAACTGCTGGAACAACAGTAGAAGATGTAGTTAATGCACTAAATTCTGATGAAGAATTTACTACTACGGAATATGAAGGGGTTTTATATTATAGTGTTGAGGTTGAACTTTTAAGTGATGAATTAACTGTATCTGCTACTTCATATGATTATGATTATTATTGGGTATCTTACCAATGTGAAGATGATATATTGACATATGAAGTTAATATTGATGAAATAACAAATTATGATGAAGCAGAATCAGTAATGTCTCATAATTTTATGGCTAGTTATATTTTACAAAAAGCATTAGAATTAAATGGTTATTCAGCACAAGAATATGCAGAATTTATATCATCTGAAAATAATACATTAACATATGAACTAAATGGAATTGAAATAAAAGAATTAGGAGAGGCAAAATCATATACAAGTGAAGATGAAACATCTAGTTCAACTATAACCGTTGCACCAATGTCTATAAAAATAGATTTAGCAAGAGTCAATCTAAAAAAACAAGCAGATGCTACAGGAGTAGCTTATCAAACATTAGATGGTGCCAATCAAAAATTTGATCAATCAAAAGATAAGCAATTAGTATTTAGATTTAGCATTGACTATGATAAATTCTTAAGTGAAGGTAAAGTATTCATTGATAATAAAGAAGTACCTAAAGATAAATATTCTGTATTAAAAGGAAGTACAATTATCACTCTTAGTAATGAGTATGCAAATACTTTATCAGAGGGAAGTCATACAATACAAGCATCTGTTTCTGATGGGGCAGCTTCCACTCAATTTACGGTAACGAAAAATAGTAGTAGCAATAATCCAAAAACGGGAGATAATATCGTATTTTACATCGTAATGTTTGGATTAAGTATAATTGGTCTTGTTGGAGCAGGAATTTATACTAAAAAAAGAAAATTTAACTAGGATTTCCTAGTTTTCTTTATTTTAAAATATAATATTATTGACAAATTATTTGTTAAATGAAATCTCTATTTTTAATTCTATCTTTACTAATAATTATCTTCTTTTTACTACTCTTAACCTTACTGATTTTAGTAATAAAAAAATGGCATTTAATTTCATAAGAAATTGGGTAGACATTCAACTTGCGAAACTGAATGTTCCCATTTTTATTTTATGCAAGATTTCTTGCTAC
>CAMUZJ010000032.1 GCA_947165195.1 uncultured Bacillota bacterium | reverse complement strand
TTCGAAAATGTAGTTGACAGTAACAAAAATGCAACAGTAGTTGTACCCGCAACAATAAAAGGAAATACAACTGATCTAGAATATGAAGTACAATTACCCGTTCCAGGAAGCTACTATGAATTTACAGTAGATATAAAAAATAATGGAACTATTGATGCAAAACTTGCTAATCCAGCAACACTAACAGGTATAAATCAGTCACAAAAACTATATACTAATTATACAGTAACCTATTCCAATGGATCAGAAATAAGAGTAGGAGATGTTATAAAAGCTGGAGAATCAAGAAAAATCAAAGTTCGAATAGAAATAAAGGAAGATATAACAAGTGGACTACTACCTCAAACAGAACAACAACTAGATTTAGGAGTCAACCTTGATTATATACAAGCCGATTAAAAAATAGAGATGGAGTAGAAATATGGCAAAGAGAAAATATAATAATATAATAATTTTGTTAATATTTGCTGCATATGTAATTTATTATGGAACATTTTTAACGAAAAGTGGTTTTGAATATAGTGAATTCATTAATGTAGCAGCATTAATTGTAATAGCATTTATATCAATCCTTTTATTAGGATTTAGAAGAGACAAATTAACAGCTACGAAAAAATCAATTTTAGGAATGACAATTACAGAAGTACTATTGTTTTTTGCAGCATCCTTTGGATTGGGTCTAGTAACAGGATTTTTAAGAAATTCTTATCCACTTGATTTTATATCCATATGTAAAAATGTTTGTATACCTATAGTATACTTAGTTGGAATAGAAGTATTCAGATATACTACATTAAATGCAAATAATGATAAAAAACCAATTATAATTATGACAACAATTCTAATTACAATATTAGAATTAACGATGAACTTAAATGGTGCGATGATGTATGATTTTGAAACAATATTTAAAACAACATCAGCAATAATTATTCCAACAATTATTAAAAATGCATCACTTAGTTATTTAGCTATTTATGGTGGATTAAAACCTGTATTATTCTATAGATTAATAATGGATACCTATAGTTATATATTACCAATTGTACCAGATTTAGGAGACTATATTAACTCTGTAATAGGAATATTATTACCTACAGTAATTTATATGAATACAGCAAGAATTATCGAAGAAGATTTAGATTCTAAAGGAAAAGAAGAAGTAAAAACTACTGGAATTAAAATTGGTGACATTGTAATGGTAGCAGTAATCGCAATTCTAGTTGGATTAATTTCAGGACGTTTTACATTTGGATTAATTGGTATAGGATCAGAATCTATGTCACCTAACATAGAAAAAGGAGATTCCGTTCTATACATGAAGGTTAAAAATGAAAATGACTTAAAAGAAGGAGATATTTTAGTATTTAATAGTGGAAATAAAATCATTATCCATAGATTGGTAGAAATTAAAAAAGATGGTAATAAAACTTATTTCATTACAAAAGGTGATGCCAATAACACAAATGATTCATTAAATTTAACTATAGATAATATTAGAGGAAAGGTATTATTTAAGATTAAATATCTATCATATCCAACTTTATTACTTAAAGAACTAGTAGATAAGGGGTAATGAAATATGGAAAGAATGATAAAAACAGGTGGATTAATAGTATCTGTCATAGTCTTAGGAATTATATCTGGATATTTGTATATGAATGATTATAAAAGTTACTTAATCATAACTGCTACTTTAACAGTAATTATGGTAATTGTAACTGTAAATTACATTTTTACAAACCGTTCAGAAGAAAGTAGATACAAAAGTAAAATAAATCAAATTCTAAAGACTTATGATTCTGTACTAGTAAAAAGTAATAATCTACCGAAATTAGAAGATAAAAATATTATTAGAGTAGATTCTATTGAGGATTTAGTTGATGCTCAAATGGAAATTAGAAAGCCTATTTATTATCAACAACAAACAGAGTCTTGTTCCTTTGTATTATTAGATAATAATGAAGCTTGTATTCATATTATGAAATTAAATGATAGTGTAACTTGTCCATTAGAAATTACTTTAAATGAAATAGAAATTAAACATAAAAAAGATTTACAGAATGCAGAAAAGCAAGATTTAAGTAAAATTGATTCTACATCGATTGTAGAAGTGGATGATGGAAAATATATAAAGGTTTCACCTATTAGAAATGAACCAGTACTTACTGCCTTAAATGATGCAACACTTCCACCATTAGCAGCTATGGGAAATGAGCAAGTACAAGCTATAGAACAACCTCCTGTTGCAACAGCAAATGTTACAATTCCTCAAATAACTCCACAAATGCAACCAACAACTGTCGCAACTAATAATGTAGCTTCTTCTACTGACTCAGCAGTAGATGCTGTATCACAAAATACAGTTGTAGAAAATGTTATACCGCAAATGCAACAAATAGCTACAATACCAGCAGTAGAAACTAAAGAAACATCTGTTGGAGAAGGTGAAGTTTATACAGAAGAGTCTCAGGTTCCAGAAACTAATACAACACAAGAGGAAAAAAATGAAGAAAAAGGTGAGGAGCCAGTTATTTCTGAAATAGTAGAGGAAGATAAGGATAAAAAAGAAACAGAAGATAAAGAAAATAAAGATTCTAAAGAAGATGTAGAGCTACTTTAATAATAAGAGAAGGTAAAGTGTTATCTTCTCTTTTTTTTACATAAAATAAACTGAGGAGATGATAAAAATATATAAAGTCGGTATCTATATAAGACTATCAAAAGAAGATTTAAAAAAAAGTCAAAAAGAAAGTGAAAGTATTATTAACCAAAGAAATCTTATTCAACAATATTTACTTGAAAACAATTTAACTTTAGAAAAGGAATATGTAGATGATGGATTTAGTGGTACTACCTTTGATAGACCAGCTTTTAACCAATTAATAGAAGATATAGAATCGAAAAAAATCAATATGGTAATTACCAAAGATTTATCTAGGTTAGGAAGAGATTATATAAAAAGTGGGTATTACTTAGAAGAATATTTTCCAATGAAAAAAGTTAGGTATATTTCCATATTAGAAAATATTGATACAGGTTTTAATAATACAAATAACGATATAGCTCCTTTTAAAGCCTTATTTAATGATATGCAAAGTAAAGATACATCTAAAAAAATACGTTCAATCTTAAATAATTTAAAAAGACAGGGGCTTTTTATTGGAAATTCAGCTTCTTATGGATATCTAAAAGATCCAAATAATAAACATAAAATAATAATCGATAAAAAAGTGGCACCTATTGTTCGAAAAATATTTGATTTAGCACTAGAAAACTACTCTTATAAAGAAATAGCAGCCTATTTAAATAATAAAAATATAAAAACACCTAGGGATTATAAATTAAATATTACAGGGCATAAATGGTCTATTAATAGTGTTTATCAAATATTACATAATTATATGTATACAGGAAATATGACACAAGGGATTCAGGCAAAACTTAATTATAAATCTAAAAAAAGAATTTTCTTAGATAAAAGTCACTGGATTATTGTACCAAATACCCATCAAGCAATTATTAGTGAAGAAGAATATAATACCTTAAATCATTTTATCCACACCACTTGATAAAATTAATTCTATATCAATACCTTCCTCTTTAAAATAGCCATTTTCTATAGCAACATATTGAGGGGCATAAAAAATAGTATGGGCAACTTCGCTGACTTTTACATGCTCTAAAGAATTATTATCTACTTTTCTACTATTAAATAAAACTCCACATGCAATAATAAATAATATTAGACAAAATAAAATATAACCTGTATATTTTTTCATTAAAATCCTTCCTTTCAAAGTATTATATGTAACAATAAAAAATGTGCTATAATTTGTACTGGTGATTGGTATGAGAATATTATTTATTTCCGATATTCATGGGATAAAAACAAATTTAGAAATAATACGTAAAAGATTTGAAAAACTAAAGTGTGATAAATTAATTGTCCTTGGCGATTTATTTTATATAGGAACTAAAAACTATAGAAAAGAGGAATATGACATAGAGTATGTGAAAGATTTTTTAAACTCTTATAAAGATAAAATTATTTGTGTAAAAGGAAATTGTGATTCAGATGTAGATACAAAAATGTGTGATTTTCCAATTATAAATACTTTAGGAGTTATTTCAACAATTAAAGAAGATATTTTTATTACACATGGGAATATTTATAATATGAGTAATTGGAAAAAGACACATTCCATATTAATTTATGGTCATTTACATACACCATTTATAAAAAAAATAGAATCTAATATTTATATAAATCCAGGGAGTATTTCTTTGCCGAGGGATGGAAATAATCCTACTTATCTCTATTACAATGAAGAAGAGTTTATTATATATGATATTTATGATAATATTGTTGAAAAATTAGCGATTAAATAGTAATATAGTAGGCGTATTCAATTTTTTATGAGCATGGGCTTAAAATAATATAAAACTTGATTATTTTTTAGATTTATGTTATAATAATGCCAATTATTTATGTTTAGGGGGAATAAGAATGAGTCGTTTTATGGAAAGTTCTAAAAAAATAATTACATTTGTTTTGGTTGCTGCTATTGCATTTATTGCTATTGTAGCAAATCCAAAAGCCGTAACCGATACCATTAATATAGGAGATCCAGAAGATACTCCAGCTTATATTGGTGGAAGAAGTATTGGTTTAAAGAAAACTACAGATGGAGGATACTTATACTGTCTTGAAATGTCAAAGAAAACTCCAAAAAATGTAACTGCTACTCTAACAGGAGAAAGAGATGCAGGAATTGCTAGTATTATTACGAATGGATTTCCAATGAAAAGTCTTACAGGAGTAAGAGAAAAAGATTACTATATCACACAACTTGCTATTTGGTGGTATTTAGATGAAGTAAATGGAACATCAAATGTATCAGAAAATGTAAAATCTACTGGTGCTGATCCAGAAGGATTAAGACAATATGTAAGACAATTAGTAGAGCAAGGATTAGCTGCTAGAGAAGCTGGTTATCCAGTTACTACAGTAACAGTAAATACAGATAGTAATTTATTAACTATAGCTGGTAACTATTATGAATCAAAGGCTATTCAAGTTACAACAACAGCAAATGAATATAAAGTAACATTAGAAGGAGCTACAGAAAATACTAAAACAGTTAGTACAACATCAAATGAAGAAAAAACTACATTTAATAAAGATGAAGCATTTAAAATAAAAGTTCCTGCCGATGAAATTAATAAGCCAAACTTTACCATTAATGTAACAATTGAAGCAACTGGAACAGTTTATAAAGCTTATCAATATACACCAGCAGATTCTAACTATCAAGTAGTTACTCCAGGGGTAATTGAACCTGTTGTAGAAAAAGTATCAACTAATATTGCTTTAGATTTAATTACAACAAAAGTTACTGTAACAAAATCTGATGCAAATACAAACAATCCACTCCCTGGTGCTGTATTAGTATTAAAAAATAGTGCAGGAGAAGAAATTACAAACTGGACTTCTACAAATGATTCTCATGTAATTAGAAATCTAACTGCCGGAACATATTCTATTTCAGAGAAAAAAGCTCCAGAAGGATATGAATTAAGTAAAGATGTAGTAACATTTACAATTTCTAATGAATCTGATGATGTTACAGTAAACTTTGTTAATAAACAAACTGAGAAAACAGTTATTAATATTACAAAAATATCTGCTGAATCAGGAAATGCTTTAGCAGGAGCAGTATTAGTAATAAAAGATGCAGATGGAAAAGAAGTAGAAAGATTTACTACAACAAATGAAGCACACGTTATAACAGGTCTTGCATATGGAACTTATACATTAAGTGAAATATCTGCACCTGCTGGATACAAAAAAAGTGATGAAATTATGACTATTACATTAGATGATGATCATATTTCATATCAAATTAAATATGCTAACTATCAAGAAATCGAAGTTCCAAATACAGCATCTAGTAGCATAATATTTACAATATTAGGTATTGCTATTATCGGATCAGGATTAGGATTTGTATACAGAAATGGAAAGAAAGCATAATAATAAAACGAGAAGAATCTCTCCTAACTTGAATGCCATAATAGGCGCTCTTGTAATCATGATAGGAGGATTCTTTCTTTCTTATAATTACATTCAAACAATGAAAATAGCAACTTATGATAATATGGCAGATTTAATATATATAGAAGAAAACGTAAATACAAATACACCTTCTATAGAAATAACAAATGAAGAGGAAAATAATAATCCTGAAATAACTCCTGAGACACCTGAAAAGCCTAATATTACAGAACAAGTAACCGAAAAATATATTGGTTATTTGTGGATACCAAAAATCAATTTAAAAAAAGGATTTTTTGCAAAAGAGTCTAATCAAAATAACGTAGAAAAAACAATATACATTGTAAATGGTTCCTCTTATCCAGATGTAGAAAATGGAAACTTCATTTTAGCAGGACATTCAGGAACTGGGTGGAAAGCCTTTTTTAATGACCTATATAAACTAGAAAAAGGGGATCCTGTAACTGTTAATTACAATAATAAAAATTATACATACAACATAACCAAAATATATAAACAACAAAAAACAGGAACCATTGCTATTTATAGAAACTATGATAAAACAACATTAACATTGGTAACATGTACCAATAATGATGATAGTACACAAACCATATATATAGCAGAATTAACAAGTGTAGAATAAATTTAGGGGGTGAAGATTTATGGCTACCTTATCTTTCTTTGATAAAATATCGATATTATTCGAAGTGTCAAAATCTTCAAAATTATTTATAATAGCTTTATTTATTATTCTTTTCTTAGGAATTGTATTAGTAACCACTAATAAAAAGAATGCAAAGACAAGTAGAAAACTATTTGTATCACTATATGTATTTATTACATTAGCAATCTTTGTTCTATATAGAGAAAATTTATCCAATATGTTTCAATACATGATGGAAAACTTATTTGTAGCAATCTATTTTCCAAATTTAGCGATTTATTTTGGAGCTATCCTAATATCTGGAATTATTTTATGGGTAAGTGTATTTAATTTTCAAACTCCTAAGATAATTAAAAATATAAATATAGTATTTTATTCAATTATTAACTATTTATTAATAGTTTTAATCACCATTATTAATGAACAAAAATTAGATGTATTTAATAAAGCATCTATATATACCAATAGAAGTGCTCAAGCAATTATTGAATTATCTAGTACAATATTTATTATATGGGTAATCTACTTATTTATCTATAAGGCAATTATGATATACCAAACAAGAAATAATAAAGTAACAGTAAGAAAAGTTGTTAGAGTACAAAAAATTACTAAAAAACCATTGGTAAAAGAAATAGCAGAAACAAAAGAAAAAGTTACTCCTAAATTTATTAAAGAAAAACCTACTTTTATTCCTAAAATACAAGTTAATGAACAATTACAAAAGTATGAAAATTTATTTACGTTAGAAGATTATAAAGTATTACTTACAATACTTAAAGAACAACGTCAAAAAGAAAAAGAAGAATTAGCTCGTAAGCAACGTGAAGAAAAAAATAATGCAAGATTTAGAGAATTAAAAGAATTATATGGTATTCAGTAAAAAAAGTACATCTTATGGATGTGCTTTTTCAATTTTCGTAGAAAATAAATGGTAGAATCTATCATTTTTTTCTTTTGCACCTATAAGCAAAATATTATATAATAGGGAAGTAGAAAGTGTGGATGTAAAAATGGAATTAACAGGATTAAATGATAAACAAAAAGAAGCAGTACTATATAACGAAGGACCTTTATTAATTATAGCCGGTGCAGGAGCAGGTAAAACCAAAACATTAACGACTAAAATAGCATATTTAATAGAAGAAAAAGGAGTTTCTCCTTACAATATTTTAGCAATCACCTTTACCAATAAAGCAGCTCAAGAGATGAAAGGACGTATTGATAACTTAATAGGAAGTATTGCTAAAAAAATACAAGTATCTACTTTTCATAGCTTTGGATTAAAATTATTAAGAGAAAATTATGAAAAATTAGGATATACCTCTAATTTTGTCATTATGGATAGTGATGATTCTTTAACAGTTGTAAAAAAAATACTAAAAGATAAGAACTTAGATCCAAAAATATATAATCCTAGGGCAATTAGAAATAAAATTAGTAGTTGTAAAAATGAGCTTATGTCACCAGAAGCTTATCGTAAATTTGTAGCTAGTGACTATGATCAAGTTGTTTGTGATGTCTATGAAAGCTATAATAAAAAACTAAAAAAGAATAATTCAGTAGATTTTGATGATTTACTAATTTTACCAATAGAATTATTTAGAAATCATCCAGATACACTAGAAAAATATCAAAATATTTATCAGTATATTCTAATTGATGAATACCAAGATACCAATGAAGCACAATATATCCTAACAAAATTAATTAGTGCAAAAAGTAGGATGATTACATGTGTTGGAGATGATTCTCAAAGTATTTATAGCTTTAGAGGAGCAAATTATAGAAATATCTTAAATTTTGAAAAAGATTATAAAGAAGCAAAAATCATTTTACTAGAACAGAATTATCGTTCTACTAGTAATATTTTAGATGCTGCTAATCAAGTTATTAAAAATAATAGACAAAGAAAAGATAAAAAACTTTGGACATCCCGTGGAATAGGAGAAAAGATTAAATATTATCGTGCATATAATGAAAGAGATGAAGCACAATATGTTATAAGAAAAATAAAAGAATTATCAAATAGAGGAGTAGAATATCAAGATATAGCAGTACTATATAGAACCAATGCCCAGTCTCGTGTACTAGAAGAGGAATTATTAAAAGAAAATTTACCATATAGGGTTATTGGAAGCTTCTACTTTTATTCAAGAAAAGAAATAAAAGATTTAATTGCTTACTTACGATTAATTCATAACTTTAGGGATAATGTATCCTTACTAAGAGTTATTAATACACCAAAAAGAGGAATCGGTTTAAAAACAATAGAAAACTTGACAATAAAAGCAGATGAAGCTGGAATTTCTATTTTTGAGGCGATAACTAGTGGTAAAGAACTAGAATTTAAAAAGATAATTGAAGAACTTGCCGCTATCAAAGATGAGTTGACATTAACGCAATTAATTGATAAAGTATTAACAATGTCGGGAATGAGCGAAGAGCTTGAAAGTGAAAAAACTTTGGAATCTGAAATTCGATTAGAGAACTTAGAAGAATTTAAATCGATTACCAAATCTTTTGAAGAACGAGATGGATTAATCTCTTTAGAAGAGTTTTTACTAGAAGTTAGCTTAGTGAGCGATGTTGAAGAATATAAAGATGATCCTAATAAGATTAGTCTTATGACAATACATTCGGTAAAAGGACTAGAATTTAATCATGTATTTGTAGTTGGATTAGAAGAAGGAATTTTTCCGCATATGAATTCATTATTAGATAATAGTGAATTAGAAGAAGAAAGAAGACTTTGTTATGTAGCAATTACTAGAGCAAAAGATGATTTACATTTAGTAAATGCTCGTCATAGAACTCTTTTTGGTAAAGAACAAGTCAACCCTGTAAGTAGATTTATCAATGAAATAAATAAAGATTTGATTGATACAAATAGTAAAGAGGAATTAAAACCTCAAGAGAAAAAAATTGAAGTTGGTGAGATGTTTAGAAAAGAAGATGTTGACTACAAAGTTGGAGACTATGTATATCATGAATCTTTTGGTACCGGTAAGGTAGTAGAAGTTAGTGATACTTTAATAAGCGTAGCTTTTAAACTACCACACGGTGTAAGAAAATTAATGAAAAACCATAAAAAATTGTCAAAAATAAGTGAATAAGGAGGAAAAAATGAATAAAGATATTACATTAGTTATATTGGCAGCTGGTATGGGAAGTAGATTTGGAGGACTAAAACAAATTACTCCTTTTGGACCAAATGGAGAATTTATTATAGATTATTCAGTATATGATGCCATTAAAGCAGGATTTACAAAAATTGTATTTTTAATTAAAGAAGAAAATTATGAAATATTTAAAGAAACGATTGGAGCAAGAGTAGAACCACATATCAAAGTAGAATATTGTTTCCAGAAAAATGATAATTTACCTAAAGGATATACTCTTCCAGAAGGTAGAGAAAAACCATTAGGGACAGCACATGCAATTCTTTGTTGCAAAGATAAAGTACATGAACCTTTTATGATGATTAATGCAGATGATTTCTATGGAAGTGATGCTTATGTAAAAGGAGCAGAATTTTTAAAGAATTGTCACGATGGAGAAGGAAAATATGGCTTGATTGGATATTTAGTAAAAAATACTATTACAGAAAATGGAGCAGTAAAACGTGGAGTTTGTGCGGTAGAGGGAAATAAATTAGTAAAATTAGAAGAATCATCTGTAGAAAGAATAGCAGATGGTAGAATTATCGCTACACCTTTATGTGGAGATGAACCATTTGAAGTAGCAGAAGATGATACCGTATCTATGAATATGTTATTATTTGATACAACAATATTTAAACATATTGAAGAAAACTTCCCAGTATTTTTTGAAAATAATAAAAATAATTTAGAAAAGGCTGAATATTTAATTCCAATATTATTATTTGACCTAATTAAAGAAAATAAAGTTACAACAGAAGTAATTAAAACAACTTCCTCTTGGTATGGTGTAACTTATAAAGAAGATGCAGATAGTGTAAAACAGGCCCTTAAAGAAATGGTAGAAAATTTAGAATATCCAAATAATCTATGGTCAGAATAGGAGAAAATATGAAAGATAATAAAACCTTATTAATCATGGCTGCCGGTATGGGAAGCAGATTTGGAGGATTAAAGCAAATTACTCCTATGGGACCAAATGGGGAGTTTATTATTGACTATTCCATTTATGATGCAAAAAAAGCAGGTTTTAATAAAGTAGTTTTTATCATAAAAGAAGAAAACTATGAAGTATTTAAAGAAACAATAGGAGCAAGAGTAGAACCTTATATAAAAGTAGAATATGTATTTCAAAATAATGACTATGTTCCAACAGATTATTTAGAACTACTAAAAGATAGAACAAAGCCATTAGGAACAGGATATGCTATTCTTTGCGCAAGAGATGTTATAAAAGAACCGTTTGCTGTCATAAACGCAGATGACTTTTATGGTACAGACTCTTATCAGATAGCTTCTAATATGCTTGAAAATTTAAAGCAAAAAAAACCATATGAATATGCTCTTATTGGATATAATGTAGCAAATACAATGACAGAAAATGGAGCAGTAAAAAGAGGAATATGTCAAGTAGAAGACTCTCATTTAGTAGGAATAACAGAAAGTTCGATTGAAAGAGTAAATGGTAAAATTATAGCAACCCCACTAGATGGTGAAAAAGAACCATTTGAAGTGTCAGAAAACTCTATCGTTTCTATGAACTTACTATTATTTACTCCAAGTATATTTCCACATCTAGAAAAAGAATTTGTACAATTTTTAGAAAAAAATAAAGAAGATTTAAGTAAATGTGAATTCTTTATACCAGATGCTATGTTTGCTGCTATTAAAGAAAATTATGCTACTGTTTTAGTAGAAAAAACATCTGCTAAATGGTATGGAGTAACTTATAGAGAAGATGCAGATAACGTAAAATCTTCTATAAAACAATTAGTAAAAAATAAAAAATATCCAGATAAATTATGGAATTAAGATAAAGAAGTTAAATAAGAAGGGAAGTATAGAAACTAGTTCCATTCAATATAACTTCTTTTTTTCTGAAAAATAATTTATAATAGTACTAAATAAGTAGGTGAATAAAATGCAAGATAGAATGAATGAATTAATTGAAATAATTAATGAAGCTGATTACAATTATCATACTTTAGATAATCCAACTATAACTGATCAAGAGTATGATAGTTACTTAAGAGAATTAATTGAAATAGAAGAAGAGCATCCAGATTGGGTGCGAGAAGATTCTCCAACTAGACATGCCGGGGGTCAAATAATTGAAGGATTTAAAAAAGTAAATCATAAAATACCAATGATGTCTTTAAGTGATGTTTTTTCTGAAAAAGAACTAATAGATTTTGATGAACGTATAAAAAAAGAAGGTATAACTCCAGAATATATGTGTGAATTAAAAATAGATGGTTTATCTGTTTCCCTTTTATATGAAAAAGGAAAATTAGTAAGAGCAGCTACCCGAGGAGATGGAACAACAGGAGAAGATATAACCCATAATGTAAGAACGATAAAAACAGTTCCTATCAAACTAAAACAAGAAGTAGATATAGAAGTTCGTGGAGAAATCTTCATGAATAAAAAAACACTTGAAAAGTTAAATGAAGAAAG
>CAMUZJ010000031.1 GCA_947165195.1 uncultured Bacillota bacterium | reverse complement strand
ATTAGTAGACTACTTTCTTTTTGATTATTGGCAATTAGTCCTTCTAGATGAAATTGCTCATTTTCACTAGTAACTTCATATACAAAGCATTTATTGTAGTTGTTTACTATATAAATGATTGAGAAAACAATAGATAATACCAAAAGTAATGTTGAAAGAATAATAATTACTTTTATATATTTTGCTTTAAATAACTTATTATAGGTACCGATTGTAGAAATCGTAAGATCCTCTACTTGTTCTTTTGTTGCAGGTTTGTCGGTAACCTTTTCTCCTGCTAATAGCTCTTGAACAGTTATTCCTAAAGTACCACATAATTCTTTTAACATAGAAATATCGGGTGCACTTATTCCTCTCTCCCATTTTGAAACAGCTTTTCCACTAACTCCTAACGACTCACCTAATTGATTTTGCGTTAAATGTTTTTCCTTTCTAACTCTGCATATAAATTTACCAACTTTTCCTAAATCCATACTACCACTCACCTCTAAAAAAATTTTTAATATTAATATAATACAATTTTTCATTAATTTTACCATACTAATATTAGCATATTTACAAAAGGTTCTGGTAATAAGTTATTATTTATCCCTCCTTTTTTCTACTATTAGTCGAGTTTATTGATTCGACCGAAACAAACATATCAATTGTTTTTTTTCAAATCAATAAACTGCAAGTAGAAAAGGGAAACTTTTAGTCGACTTTGTCTTCTTCATCATAATTTATAAATTTAAATGAACCTTTTACTTTTAATCTTCCTCCAAAAGCAGAACCATTATAAACTTCTACTCCATAAAAAATTCTTTTTGAATCAATTAAGTGTGTATTGGTAGAAATTCCTTGAATAGCTGGAACTCTTACGCATTCATCTTCTTTACCAGGGCAAGTTCCTTTTTTAGGAATAAAATAGACTGTTGAAGACTCTCCTTTTCCATTTAATCCCTTTTTTGCTGCTAATATTTTAGTAGACTGTAAATAATCTTTTGAATATTTTAATCTAACATCATACTTATCTCCATCCTTTGTTTTTAAATCTACTTTAATATACCCCACTTTTAATTCTATTTCATCATCCATAATTTCTTCTCTACCCCCAGCAGCTGGTAGTACTAAATCAAAATTATGAATATCGATTACTCTTTCTGCTAGGACAGGCCTAATAGCACATATTATTAATAATATTAACAGTATTAGCGTTTTCCTATCAAAAAAATTGTTATTTGCCATTTCCATTTTTTACCTCCTTACTTATTTTTTCTTCTGGCAGTTTATTATGATACTTGTATTTTAGTAAAAATAAGACCCCTTATTTGGAGAATTTTGTCGACTGTTAGGCGAATTTCACTTTTTTTATGATTATTTTATATTTTTTATTCACTGGTGCGGATAAAGTTAGTGCTGCTGTCCTATCAGGAGATGCTGATATAGGATTTTGTGGGAGTGAAGCAACTATTTATGTATATAATGGTGGAGAAAAAGATTATTTAAAAACATTTGCTCAATTAACGCAAAAAGATGGATCATTTATTGTATCTAGAGAGAAAATCAATAATTTTAAATTAGAAGATTTAATAGGTAAAAGAATTATAGGAGGACGTGCAGCAGGTATGCCCGAAATGACCTTAGAGTATATTTTAAAAAATAATAATATAGATATTAATAGTGTAGATATTGATACTAGTATTTCCTTTGCTGCTATGAGTGGATCTTTTATAGGAGGAAATGGAGATTTTGTATCTTTATTTGAACCTACTGCTAGTGAAGTTGTTGATCAAGGCTATGGACATATAGTAGCATCCCTTGGAGAACTAGGTGGCGTAGTCCCTTATACATCCTATTCAGCTAGAAAAAGTTATATAAAAGAAAATCATGAAGTTATTGCAGCATTTAACAGAGCTATTCAAAGAGGATTAAATTATGTTAATACACATAATGAAAAAGAAATAGCAAAAGCTATTATTGGACAATTTCCAGATACATCTTTAGAAACAATAGAAAGAGCTGTTAAAAGCTATAAATCTATTCAAGCATGGCCAAAAACAACAAGTTTTAGTAAAGATTCTTTTAATCATCTTCAAGATATTATGATAGATTATGGAATTATTGACCAAAAAGTTGAATATGAGAAATTGATATATGTCGAATAGTAAAATAATATTACAAGTTAAGAATTTATCTAAGACTTATCATGATTTAAATGGCGAAATACAAGCGATTCATAATATTAATTTTGATATTTATGAAAAAGAATTTATTTCTATTATCGGTCCTAGTGGCTGTGGTAAATCTACTATTTTATCTATTATATCTGGAGTTGATAAAAATTATTCTGGAAATATATTATATGATAGTAATCTTACTATTGGATACATGCTTCAAACAGATTCCCTATTTCCATGGAGAACAATTTTAGATAATTGTTTAGTAGGATTAGAAGTTAAAAATATGCTAACAAAAAAAAATAAGGAATATGTAATTCACTTATTAAAAAAATATGGTTTAGAAAATTTTATGAATAAGTATCCTAGTAGTTTGTCTGGTGGTATGAAACAAAGAGTTGCTTGATACTTCTAAGAACATTTTTATAATTATTGTAATATTTATGATTATTTTTCTCATACAATTTACGGGAGGTTAATAATATGGTTAAGTATATTATCAAAGATAATTTAGGTAGTTCATTATCGGATACTTTTATGAAAGAGATGATTAAAAAGAAAATTGTTTTTATAATAGATTATTCTCAAGAGATGGAAGAATTGTATGAACAATAATTTTCAAAGAGTTGCTATTTATTTAAGATTATCTAATGAAGATGCTGATAAAGATAAAAAAACAGATAGTGAATCTATTAAAAATCAAAGATTTTTACTTTTAAATGAAATATCTAAAAGAGAGAATTTTATTTTAGTAGATGAATATTGTGATGAAGACTTATCAGGAGCTGGTACTTATAGGCCAGAATTTGAAAGATTAATCAAAGATTGTGAAAGTGGAAAGATTGATATAGTATTATGTAAGAGTCAATCTAGATTTTCTAGAGATTTAGAAATTATTGAAAAATATCTTCATAATAAGTTTTTAGAATGGAATGTAAGATTTATTGGATTAGTAGATAATGCTGATACAAATAATTTTGGAAATAAGAAAGCAAGACAAATTAATGGATTGGTAAATGAATGGTATTTAGAGGATGTATCGAACAATATAAGAAGTGCTTTTAAAGCTAAAATGTTAAAAGGAGAATTTATTTCCCCTTTTGCTCCTTTTGGATATGAGGTATCTAAAAATAATAATAATCAATTAGTAGTAGATTCTATTGCTTCTATAATTGTGAAAAAAATTTATTCTTTATATTTAAATGGAATGGGATTTAGTGGAATTGCTAATTATTTAAATTCTACTAATACTCCCTCCCCTTCTTTTTATAAATATCAAAAAGGATTAAAGCTTTATATTCATTCAAATCATTTTCCAGAAAATATTAAATGGTCTTCCAATACTATTAAAACCATTTTAACAAATGAAGTTTATATTGGTAATTTAATTCAAGGAAAGAGAACAACTATTAGTTATAAGAATCATAAAATTAAGACAAAAGAAAAACAGGATTGGATAAGAAGTAACCAAACTCATCCACCAATTATTAGTGAGGAGTTATTTTATAAAGTTCAGGATTTAATTAAGAAAAGAAAAAGACAATTAAAAAAGAAAGATTTTGTACATATTTTTTCTGGAAAGGTTTATTGTTTAGAATGTGGTAGTTATATGAAAAAGAAAAATTCTAGTAAGCATCAATATTTAGTTTGTTCTAATAATAAGAATTGTCTTAATAAGAGCTCTATTCGTTATGATCAATTAGAAACTATTATTTTTAGTAATATTCATCAATTAGTAAATAAATATTATTCAAAAAAAAATATTATTAATTTTTTCAATTCTAAGTACATTAACAAAAAAATAGAAGTATTAAATAAGAAGAAGCTCCTAATAGAAAAGGAACTTAAAAAGAAAAATCAATATATAAAATCATTGTATGAAGATAAATTTAATAAAAAAATAAGCGAGGAAGATTTTAATTATTTATATGATATATATAGAAAGGAGAAAAGTTACTTAAATCTAGATTTTATAGAAAATCAGTTAACTGACTGTAGAAATCATGATTATGCAAATATTAAGTTTATATATAATGATAATTTTAGTCCATATAGTAAAATGGTTATTGATGAATTTATTGATGAAATTTATATTGGTAAACTAGTGAAAGTTGAAGAAGAAAAGAGAAATATTCTTATTAAATGGAAGTTAAAAGAAGAATAGGTTTTTTGCCTATTCTAATAAACTTAGCTTAGTAATACAAATTCATCTGTATATACACTATATAGTGTTACATTTCCAAACTGTTTATATAAACGTATTCTATATTGAAATAAAGTATCACAACTAGGGTCACATATTAGATCATCACTTTTATAGCGATAGATATCAAACCCACCCTGCTGTTTATATGTTTCTTCATCTATTCTACTAAGAAGATTATATTGTCCATCGTTATACTTTGTTTTCGATTTATATACTTCTATATCTCCCTGTCCATCTACTTGTGCTGTATAAATGGTACCTTCTGATGTGTCATTTATATTTATAATTTTTTTAGTTAGTTCTGTTTGTCTATTTTTAACTTCTATCGTATTAGAAAATGAGCTATATATATCTCCTGACTTTAATCTTACTTTATAATATTGAGGTTTTCCAGCTAAAGCATAGACTATAATTTTTGAGTTATTATATTCGGAAACAGATATTGTTTTAGCATAATTATAGTCTCCATTTAAAGAGGAAGAATTATATATTTCAATTTCTGCATTTGGCACTTCTGTTAGTACTAATGTATATTTTATATCATTAACATTCGCAACACTTAAAGGACCTTCTAGGTTTGGCTTTTGTTTAATCCATTTTGCGTTTAATGTTAAATTACTTATTACTCTACTAGAAAAGTCATAAGAATTTCCATTTAATTCCCATCCTGCGAATACATATCCTTCTTTTTCTGGATTAACAGGTTTAAATGCTTTACTACCTTCTACTACTATTTGACTTGCTACTGTATCTCCACCATCAGTATTGAATGTTACTGTATATTTTACCTTTTTCTTGTTATTAGTATTGTTACCTACATTTGTGTTTTGATTATTTTCATTTGTATTATTAGTATTTTTGTTACTCGTATTTGTATTATTAGTATCTGAATTAAAATTATTGTTATATGTAGTCTCTTCCTGTGTATTTCCTATCTTTTCCCATATTGCTTTTAAAATAATATTTTCGTTTACTTCTGAATTAAAATCAAACTCAACATTATTAAATGTCCATCCTTTAAATATATATCCTTCTTTTATAGGATCAGTTGGCCTAGTTATCTTTTTTCCCTTTTCTATAATTTGTACGGTAACTGTTGAACCACCATCTGTATCAAATCTAACAATAACTGCATTGTCATTTAGTTCTTGCCACTTTGCTTTTAGTATAATATCACTTTGGATGATTGTATTGAAATCAAATGTTGTTCCATTGTATTGCCATTCTAAGAATATGTATCCATCTTTTAGAGGGTCACTCGGTCTTTTTACTAAATTTCCTTTTATAACATTCTGCTCTTTTATTTCTGTTCCACCTAAAGTATTAAATGTTACTTTATAAAACTCTTCACTGGAAGTAAAAACGGATATTATAACTCCAATAGTAATAATGATAATTGACAAAATAATTAAAATAATAGATATTAATATTTTTTTATCCATATCTTCTAACCCTAATACTTGCAGTATTTTGGAAAATTTATTAAACATTATTTCACCCCTTTTTTGATTTCTAAGCTATTCTTACTTTATGTACCTTATACTGATTGTACCAAATTTTTAATAAAATGTCTTTATTTTCAGATGAATTTATTGTAATAAAATGTCCTTACTGAAATCAAGCTGTTGCCTTAATCAGAACACTTGCTTTAAAGCCTGATATATTGTTGTTAGATGAACCTTTATCTGCATTAGATTCTCAGTCTAGATTAGCGATTGGTAATGATATTTTTAATATTATTAAACGAGAAGGAAAGTCAGCTATTATGGTTACTCATGATTTGGCAGAAGCCCTAAGTACTTCAGATCGAATCGTCTTATTATCTAAATCCCCTGGTTCCATAAAAAAAATATATACAGTAGATTTTAATGGGAATAATGACTCTTATGAAAGAAGAAAAGATGAAAAATTTTCTATATATCAAGATGAAATATGGAGGAATTTAGATGTCAACATATAGTTTAGAACACGTTCATTATTTAAAGAGCAAAAAACGTGAAAAAAAATTTATCAATTTTATGAGAATATTTATCTTGATTATTTTTTTAGGAGGATGGGAGTTATTAGCAAGGTTTAAAATGATAAATACATTTTTGACTTCTTGTCCTAGTGAAATTCTTCATACAACTTATTCTCTCATGAGGGATAATACTCTATTTATTCATCTTGGTGTTACTTTATATGAAATTTTTATTAGTTTCTTACTCTCTTTTTCTATCAGTATTATTATTGCGACTATTATGTGGATAGTACCTAAATTTTCTAAAATCATTGATCCTTATTTAACTGTATTAAATTCTCTACCCAAAGTAGCTTTAGGCCCTCTCATCATAATATGGGCAGGTTCTTCTACAAAATCTATTATTTTTATGGGACTATTAATTAGTACTTTTGTAACGATTATTAATATTTATACTTATTTTCAAAATACTGATAATAAATATATTTATTTAATGAAAACTTTTGGTGCAAGTAAATTAGATATATTTAGGAAAGTAATTCTACCTAGTAATTATAGTAATATTATTAGTAGTTTAAAAGTAAATATTTCGATGAATTATATAGGAGTTATTATGGGCGAATTATTAGTATCTAAAAAAGGATTAGGTTATCTAATTATGTATGGTTCTTCTGTTTTTCATATTAATTTAGTTATTACTAGTGTCTTTATTTTATGCTTACTAGCTTATGTAATGTATATATTGATTGAGTTATTGGAAAGAAAAATTTCCTATTAAATAATAAAAGCTCTATTCTAGCAAGAATTGGAGCTCTTATTTTTATTAAATTTTATTTTGTCTTTTTACAGTATCTTTATAATTGTTATAATTTCCGATATAGCTTATTAATTTTTTATCTTCTAACATGACTATTCTAGTAGCTACTTTATTGATAAAGTATCGATCATGAGAAACCATTAGTATAGTACCATTATAAGAAGTAAGGGCTTCTTCCAAAATTTCTTTGGTACTGATATCAATATGGTTAGTTGGTTCATCTAAGATAAGGAGATTATTATCTTTTTGCATTAAACAGAATAGTTTTAATCGGATTCTTTCCCCGCCAGATAGTTTATTAAGTCTTATAAATATTCCTTCTCCATAAAATAAGAATTTAAATAATGCACTTCGTAAATTTTCTTCTGGTCCATGAAAGTACTTATGAGCTTCTTCTAATACAGTAATATTTTCATCTTCAAAAACAATCTCTTGGGGAATATACCCTATATGGATATTACTACCTATTTTAATAGAGGAATTATGATTTAATATTTCTTTTATTAAAGTAGATTTTCCACTACCGTTTTTTCCCATTAAGCAAACTCTTTCTTTATATTGAATAAAGAGCTCAGCATTTTTAAAAATTTCTTTTTCACCAATAGAAAAACAAAATTTATGAAATTCTATAATATCATTTCCACTTCTTTTGGTAACATCAAAGGTTAAGGGAATTTTATTTTCTCTTTTTGGTTTATCAAGTAATTCAATTTTTTCTAACCTTTTTTCAATACTAGCTGCTCTTCTATAGAAGTTTTCTCCACATGGATAAGCAAGACGCCCATATTCTCTTAATCTTTTTATAGATTTTTTCATGGCCTCTATCTGTTTTTGTTGGTTTTTATATTCGTTAAATTCTCTCATAATTCTATTTTCATTTTCTTCTAAATAATAGGAGTAATTTCCATGAAATATTTCTTCATGTCCATTGTCTATTAAAATTATTTTTTTAACGACTTTGTCTAAAAAATAACGATCATGAGAAATAATTACTACTGTTTTTTTATAATTATTTAAAAAATTTTCTAACCATTCTAGCATATTTATATCTAAATGATTAGTCGGTTCATCTAGTAATAAAATATCTGGTTCTTGTAGTAAGATTGCAATTAAATTAATAATTGTTTTTTCTCCCCCAGATAAGGTTTTATATTTTTTATCTACTAGTTTTTGAATATTAAATCCCGCTACTATCTTATCTACTTTAGAGGTTACTTCATAACCACCAATTGTTATAAATTCTTCCTGTAATTTTGAATATTTACTGATTGCTTTTTCTAATTCTTTATCAGTAACACTTAACATTTTTTTCTCTTCCATATCTAGTTTTTCTTTTAAAAAATTTATTTTTTCAAAGGAAGAATATAAAATTTCTGTAACAGTTAATTCATTTAATTCTACTTTTGGCTGTTGAGTCAAAATACCAATAGTAGCATCTTTTCTTATGAAGACATCTCCTGATGTTTTATTTTCTTCTTTAGAAATTAGTTTTAATATTGTGGATTTTCCACAACCATTTTGTCCTATAATTGCGACATGCTCTCCTGTTTTGATTTCAAAGCTAATTTCTTTTAAAACTTCTTTATTTCCATAATTTTTTGTTAATTTATTTAAACCTATTTCTATCATTTGTTTCACATCCTTAAAACATAATAAAAACCTATACATCTGTATAGGCTTCTTTTACAGATGTAGGCACGACAAAAACACGACACCTACATCTAATTTTTTAGTTTTTAGATTCGGTGTCCCTATATTGTAAATCCTTTGATTTTCATAAAATATAGAAACATATTCATCTCTCCTAGCTTTATTATACTATTGTTTGTTTTGATTGTCCAATCTATATTGTTTTGGTTTATCAATCATATCCTTGGTTATTTTATTGGTTGTTAATAATCGTTTTAATAATTTATCGGAATTTTGATCTAAGCTAAACTCTTGATTCTCTACTCCTTCTAATAGATTCTCATAATGATTTTCTTTTATGGAATCACTCATTTCTTTTACTTTTCGTAAAAATATTTTTGTTTCATAATGGAGTATTTTATATTTTTTAGCAAACTCTTCAAAATTTTCTTCTTCAATAAATTCTTGGAATTCTTTGACATTATTTCTAAAAAGTTCTTCTTTTGAAACATTAGATAGAAGTTCTAAATTTGGCGTATTGGTAAATAAAAAGGCATAATAGCAGTTATTTTCTTTATTATTTTGTTTTGTAAGAAGCTCTTTTAAAAATCCAGTTTCTTTTGCTTTGCCAAGGATAAATGTTGGATTTTTTAATTGAATACTTAACGTATTATAATCTTCGCCCCAACCATGATAAGCTTCCACTCTATGAGATTCTACTTTTCCATCCGTTAAGAAACAATCTTCTTTTTTTAAATTCAAATCTACATTTTCATGCTTATCATAAATGGAAGCACTATAAAAATCTAACTCTCTTAATTTTTTGTAAAAATTAGATATACTTTTTAAACTATTTTTTATATTTTCTTCGTTATTTTCTTTTTTATATAAGTCTACTAATGAATTAATAACAACATTTTTCTCGTTATTAGAAAATTTTGTAGAATCTAAATAATGAAATAATTCCTCATTATTTTTTTTAATTTTCTTATTTTGCATTATTTTTTTAGGATTAAAGCTTGTATTGGTATTTGATAAAATATTATGAATTTCTTCTTTATTTAAATTATTTTTTTTTACATCTGCACTTAGCTTTTCACATAAATTGAAATTTACTATTAAATAATCATATATCTTATTCATCTGTAATGTGCTAACATTATCATGTCTATCAAAATCATCTTCAAACATTGACATTATAAAGCCCCCTTAATGGTCTCATATTTTATCAAATTCTCATCATTTTGTCAAAGTCGCAAACGTTTAGATAGTGTAAAATAAAAGTACTTTTCTTTTAAAGTACTTCTTCCTGTTAGTTCTTTCCGAATGCAGTAAAAGATAGCATTAACCCTCCACAAATATTGGCAGAGTGCTCATCATATCCATATTCTCCAAAAGTAAACATTGTAATAAATGGTACTCCTTTGGCTTCTTTTACTAGTTGTTTATGAACTTCTTCTAATCTATCTCCAATTCCAAATTTTCTACCGGCACAATGAACTAAGATATAGGCAGCTGGTTCTGTATAAAGCTGTTTTCTAACATCTTTTAAAGTGTTACCAGTAGAGTTAATTAATTCATCTACTGTAGATTCTAACTGAATGATTGCAGTCCTTGGGACAACTTTATTTCCTAATGTAATCGTATCATCGGATGTAGTTCTTGTTCCCATATCATTTCCAAACATAGGGTGACGAACTACAGTTAAGTTTCCTAATGGATCTTTTATCCCTAATGGTTTAGTAACAGATGCCATTAAAAGATCTTTTCCCAGTAATTTATCAGGCTTTGTGTTAATCCATTGAGAATATTTTTTTAAAGCAGATATTCCATCAATTGACACAAGAGTACGATTATCTTTTACTTCTGTAATAATACCTATATTATTGGTTTCTCTATATGCACCAGTATAAGATGTAACTATTTCATTATCCGTATAAAAGAATGCTACTGCTACTCCATCCGTAAAGACTTTATCATTGCAAATTATTTTCCAATTTCCTTCTACATTATCATCAGCAGCACTTCCACCAAACATTGGTACTCTTCCAATAATATCTTGAATTCCCATTAAGTATTCTTCTTCTTCTTTTGGACTTGCGACCATATAAAAGTAAGCTGGTGCACGAGTAGTATCTGCATTTTCAACTGCTTCTATTGCTACTTTTCTGCCAATTGCCCTAGGATCTTTTCCAGCCTCGTGACAAGCGACTCCTACTTTCATATCTTCATCATCTAATACCATCATACCTGCAAAACCATCTTCTGATGTAATGACACCATCAGAAGTTATAATTGCTCCACTACTTGTACTGCCAATAATGGGTATGTTGGTTACGGTTTTTGTTCCTTTCAAAATCTCTTTTATATCACTTTTTTCAGATGTATATAAAAATCCTATTTTCGGATTTTGTATTTTTTCTAATGCCTTAGTAGCTGTTTCAACTCCAGCGTTAAAACTATTAGCTTCTTTACTATATCCAACTTTTGATTTTAACATTCTATCCCTCTTTTCTCTTAATATGCTTCTTCGTAAATTGCTATAATATCTTCTACGGTAACTTCTCTTGGATTTCCCGAAGTACAAACATCTTTTATTGCTTGATTAGCTAATGTTGGAATCATTTCTTCTGGAATTCCTATTTCTCTTAATGTTTGAGGAATTCCTAATTTTATAGATAGTTCTTTTACCGCATCTACTACTTTTTGAATTGCTACTTCATCAATAGTATCACTCATATCTAATCCTAGGGCATTTCCCATATTTCTAAATAATTGTGGACATGCTTTTCCATTAAATTTTAAAACATGTGGTAAAAGTAGTGCGTTAGCTACTCCATGTGGAGTATCAAAATATGCTCCTAATGAATGTGCCATAGAATGTACAATTCCAAGTCCTACATTAGAAAAGCCCATACCAGCTATATATTGTGCATAAGCCATTTTTTCCATAGCAACTTTATCATTTTGATTTGCTGCTTTTTCTAGATTTTTATAAATCAAAGCCATTGCATTTATATGGAAAATATCTGGTATCAACCATCCTGCCTTAGTAATGTATCCTTCCATTGCATGAGTTAAGGCATCCATACCAGTAGATGCTTTTAATGCTTGTGGCATATCGTCCATTAGGTCTGGATCAATAATAGCACATACGGGAATATCATGCACATCAATACATACCATTTTTTTCGTATTTATCTCATCCGTAATTACATAATTGATTGTTACTTCTGATGCAGTTCCTGCAGTTGTTGGTAATGCAAAAAGTGGTAATCCTCTATTTTTTGTTTCAGCTACTCCATCTAAACTAACTACATCATTATATTCTGGATTTGTTTTAATTATAGAAATTGCTTTGGCAGTATCTATAACACTTCCTCCACCTACTGCTACAATACAATCTACATTGTTAATGTTAGCAACTAATAATCCATCTTGCACATTTTTTACATTTGGATTTGGCTTTACTCCATCATATAAATAATATCCTATTATATTATGCTCCAAAATTCTAGTTATCATGTCCACTATTTTAGTTTCCATTAAAGTCTTATCTGTTACAAGAAGTACTCTATGAAATCCTCTTGTTTTAATTTCTGTGGCTAATTTTTTTCTTGCCCCTCTTCCGAAGTAAGATGTTTCATTTAAAACTATTCTATTAACCATTCTTCTACTACCTCCCTATTCTCTTTCATTATAACATATATTGATAGTATCATAATTTTTTTTTGTAAATCAATATAATTACTTTACTTTTTTACATGTTTCAATTACTAAAATAATTGGAAATAATAGAATCGCTAAT
>CAMUZJ010000030.1 GCA_947165195.1 uncultured Bacillota bacterium | reverse complement strand
TACATTCGTAAAATAAATATTCCAACTATTTCCACTAACGCTAGTGTTACCAGTAATTGTTAAATTAGTAGATAAAAAAGCAAATCCAATACCCATACATAAAATAGATACTAAAATAAATGATCTTTTATTACGTAAAAATTGATTTTTTTTGGATTTTTCTTTTGAATTTTTTCCACAATTGTTCATAAAACATCTCCTCTAAAATTTACCGACCCCTACTTTACCCTTATTTTACAAAAAAAAAAAAAAAAAAGGTCAATATTTTAAAAGACATTTTCCACACAAAATTGTGGAAAGAAAAAAAGACTTACAACAAGTCCTCAATTTTCTTTAATACTTCTATAACACCTAGCTTGGTTTCACTAGAGAAGACTATTAAGTCATCTCCAACTACTAAATCTAAAGTCTCTAATACAGTTTTTAGACTCTTCTCTTTTTTACTAGGAGATACTTTATCTGCTTTAGTCGCAATTATCGTAACAGGAAGATTATAATACTTTAAGAAATTGTACATTAATAAGTCATCATCTGTAGGTTTTATACGATAATCTATAATTAAAAATACTCTTTTTAATTCTTCTCTTTTTTCTAAGTACTCTTCAATCATCATACCAAATTTTGACTGAGTCTTTTTATCTACTGCTGCATAGCCATATCCTGGAACATCTATTAAATAAAACTTGTTATTGACCCCATAAAAATTTAGAGTCTGAGTCTTTCCAGGTTTTGAAGAAGTATGAGCTAAATTTTTTCGAGAAAGAATGGCATTAATAAAACTACTCTTTCCTACATTACTACGACCAACTAATAAAAATTCAGGTCTACCATTTGTCGGATACTGACTACGTCTAGTAGCAATAATTTCTAAATTTGCATCTTTAATAACCATAAACTACTCCTCCTATTTTGCCTCATTATATTCTTTCAATAGATTATCTAAATCTTTTACAACTTTCATTGCCTCATCAAAATTCTTTACTTTAACACCAGAAGCCATTCTATGACCTCCACCACCATGCTTTTCTGCTAATTTATTAATCTCTGGTCCCCTAGAACGGATAGATAATCTAATCTGATTATTTTTTAAGTCTTCTGTCATTGTTACCCAGCAAATTACTTCCTTAATATAATTAAAATTATTAATCATATTACCAGCTGATGCACTATCTACTCCATATTCATTAATTACTTCATCCGTTATTTGGACATATCCTAAACCATTTTCGGTAACATTCATATTCATAGCAATATACCCTTCTAGACGTACTTCATTCATTGGTCTTAAATAAATTTTTTCATAGGCATCACTTAAATTAAATGGATATTTTTCTAGCATTCTAGCAATTAAATCAAAAGTCTTACTACTACAACTATTAAATAAGAATCGATTAGAGTCAGTAACTAGACCCATATAAAGAGTAGAAGCTATATCTCCATTACACTTTAGAGGAACATTTAATAATAAATCCATTAAAACCTCACATGCAGAAGAAGCTGTATCATAAATACATTCTAAATCACAAAACTTTTCTACAAATGGATGGTGATCAATCTTAATACTATAAGAAAACTGAGAAAAGTCAACAGAATCTACTCTTTTTTTATCGGGAGTATCCGTAACGATTAATAAAGCATTACTAACATTCTCTAACTTATCTAATTTTCCTATTTGACTAAATTTTGCACTACCCGTTCCGATTGCCAAAACCTTCTTTTCTGGAAACGTTAACTTTATAGAATCTCTAAGAGCTAGCTGACTACATAAAGCATCTGGATCTACTCCTATGTGTCTTGCAATCACTATGGTATCATACTCTACTATTTTCTTATATATTTCTTCAAACATACTTCATTTCCTATCTATTTTTAATTTTGTTTACTGTTTCTTGTGCAATCATTAATTCTTCATTAACTGGAAGAACATAAACATCTACACTAGATGAATTACTACTTATTTTTACTTGTTCACCCATTTTACTATTAGCGTCTAAATCTATTTCAATTCCTAAACATGCTAATTTTTCACAAATTTCTCTTCGAAGTGGAACGCTATTTTCTCCTAAAACACCAGAGAAACTAATAGCATCTACTCCTCCTAATAAAACATAGTACTGAGCAATATAATCTACTACTCTTCTTACATATTTACTACGAGTAAGTAATGCCTTCTCATCTCCCTCATCACATTTTGAAATAATTTCTCTCATATCAGATGAGAATTCACTAAGTCCAAGTAGTCCACTATTTCTATTTAAATCATCAATAATTTCTCCTACATTTTTTCCTTCTTTCTCCATTACGTAAGGAATAATAGAAGAATCAATATCTCCAGAACGAGTTCCACCCATAATTCCTGATAAAGCAGTAAAACCAGTAGAAGTATCTACAGACTTCATATTCTTTATAGCAGTAACACTACCATTCATATCTAAATAACAACTGATTAATTTAAAGTTTTCTTTTCCTAATACGCTTTTTAAAGAATTAGTTGCATATTTATGAGCAGTTCCATAGAAACCATATTTGCGAACTCCATATTCTTTATACCATTTATAAGGAACAGAATAAAGGAAAGCTTCTTCATCCATTGTCTGATGAAAAGCCGTATCAAAAACAGCAACCATTACTGTATTAGGTAAATATTTCATAAATGCTCTAATTCCTAATATATTATAAGAATTATTTAGAGATAAGAAATTATTCATCCCTTCTAACTCTTTTAATAAATCTTCATGAATAATCATAGATTCAACAAACTTATCATTTCCTTGAACAATTCTATGACCTACTCCATCAATTTCATCTAACGTTTTAATAATTTCTAAATCTATTAATTTTTCTAATAAAATTCTTACAACGTCATTATAATCTATTACTTCTATTTCTTGAGAAATTTTTTCTCCATTATATTTAATTGTATAATTACTACCTTCTAATCCTATTCTATCAAATAGACCTGATGTAATAATTGATTCATCTTTCATATCAAATAAACTAAATTTTAAGGAATTATTTTCTGTATTTATAGATAAAATTTTCATATCATGTCTCCTTCAAATAAATCTATTAATATTATACTACACGTTATGAAAGAAGAAAAGAAAAAGTAGGCACATGAAGAATCGTACCTACCTATTTTATACTAATAATAATTTACTTATCTAGTTTGTTGTTTACCCATTTCAACTAATCTCTTAGTCATTTCACCACCAACACGTCCGTTGTCAGCAGCAGTAGCTTGAGCTCCTAAGTTAACACCAAATTCGTTAGCTATTTCATATTTCATGTTTTCAACAGCTTCTTTTGAACCTGGAACGCTAACTTTAGATGAACTTGTTCTGTTAGCCATGTTTTTCACCTCCTAATGTTAGAATGTGAAAAAATTTATATTTCATACATAAAATTATAATAAATCTGAAAATTTTTCTTCTTTAGAATCTATTTTTAAAGTATCTATGTTTTCTATAGCTAAATCTATTAATGATTCATAATCAAATTTTTCTTCTTCTTTGATTGCTACTTCTAGTTTCGGATTAATAACTGGATGTTTTGGTACAAAGACTGTACAACAATCTTCATATGGTAAAATACTTGTTTCATACGTACCTATTTTTCTAGCAATACTAATAATTTCTAATTTATCAAGACAAGCAACAGGTCTAATTACTGGAACATTCGTTACACTATTAATAACAGACATACTTGTCAAGGTCTGTGATGCAACCTGTCCAATTGACTCCCCATTTATAATGACATATCCTTTGTACTTTTTGCTTATTTTATCCATAATTCGATACATCATTCGACGCATGATGGTTATACAGTAATCGCTTCGACAATTTCTGTAAATTTCTTCTTGTATTTTTGTAAAGTTTACAATGTGTAAATTAATAGAATTTGTATAATTAGATAGAATTCTTGTTAGCTCTATCACTTTATTTCTAGCTTCTAAACTAGTATGTGGAATAGCTTCAAAATAAACACATTCTAATTTTATTCCTCTTTTCATTGCCATATATCCTGCAACAGGAGAGTCAATTCCTCCACTTAACATTAGTAAGCCCATTCCCTGTGTTCCAACTGGATATCCACCACTTCCCATATACTCATGAGAATATACATATGTATTTTTTTCACGAATTTCTACTTTTACTAACATTTCAGGATTATGAACATCTACTTTAATATCTTCTACATTTTTTAATACGTATCCACCTAATAAATTATTCATCTCGCAACTAGTAATAGGAAATTCTTTATTACTACGCTTTGTTTCAATCTTAAAAGTCGTAGGGTGATTTTCTAAAATAGAACTTAAAACATTCTCTTTAATCTTTTCTAAATCATTCTCTACAATATTTGCTAATATATATTTATGTATACCAAATATTTTATCAATTATACCTTTAATTTTATAAAATTCTTCATTTAAGAACTCGATATACATATGTGATCGATCTTTTTTAAGAGTAACATGATAATTTTCTAATTTTTTTTCTATATTTTTATACAAAGTATTAATAAAAAAGTTTCTATTTCCTTTTTTAGTACTTAATTCTCCATACTTAATTAAAATTACTTTATCCATATTCATACTAATAGTAACCCTCCAAACAAGCATATTTTATCATAAATAGAAAAAAATACAAAGAAAAACTGATAAGAATATCAGTATCTCTTCTATTATTTATTAACTCCTTGTAATACTTTCTCTCCTAGGTCTTTATCAACTAAAGTTAAAGCATTGCTAGATAACTCAATGGCACCTTTATACTCTCCTTTATTAAATTTAAATTCTGCTTCCTTTAGCAACTCACTAATTTCATTGTTTTCTGAGCGAAATCTATTGCCATATACCATCAATGTTTCTGCATATTTTGCATTATCTAGCATTTCACTGGTATTATTTTGAAGCTTTAATACTAAGTCTCTAGCGGTATCTACTCTAGTATTTAAAGTCTTTATAACAATCGGTGTTTTTTCTAACTCTTTCTTAACCTCTTCTATTGCTTCTTTTGCTTCATTTAATTCTACATAGAAATTATCTACTACAACTGGTAATATCATAGAGCGTATTTTATATTTACTCTCTTTCAATATTCCTTCTATTTCTTTTAATTGTTCTCTAGCTCTTAACTCATCTTCGTATAGGTTACCTAAAGATTTCAAAGCTACATCAAAACTATTTTCCATATCGGATAATCTTGTAGTTAACAATTCTAATTCTTCATTTACTTGAGAATAAGGAGAAGAAAGACTATCTACTTTAGCAAGCATCTTATTATAATCATCATTAATAACTACCAATACTTTATTAACATCATCTACTATTTGAACATCTTGATCATCTAGATCATACATACTTTTAATATCATCTAATTGAGCATAAACATCACTAACCAACTGATTAGTCTTTTTAATATGACTATCGAAGTCTTTTGACATTTCTTCATAAGCTTTTCTAGATAATTTTTCATTTTCATAGTCTATAAAGATAGTATCATAATATTCAAGCATTGTCTTTAAATCAAACATGGAATTTTCTAAGTCTAAAACTTTTGCTTTATCAATAATTTGAGAAATATTTTTATTAGATTCTCCTATATTATAATCTATATTTAAATAATCTAGAGGATATCCTTCTTCTACCATCTTATCATAAGTATCTTTTACATCTTTCATTCTATTAGGAATAATTTGTTTAGCCATTAATAAAACATCTGGCATTTCTTTTACAATAAGTTCCATATGTTCAATCATCTCATCTAAAGCTTTTGTTAGATGAACTACTTCTGTATAATCGCTAGAATCCATTACTTTCTCAAAATCTAGAAATCTACGTTCAATATTTTCAAGTTGTAATTCGATTGGTTCAGAAATTTCTTCATATAACTCTCTATGAATTTGAAAATCACTATTAATACTACGATATCTTACTTTTAATTTCGTAACAATAGTTCGATACTTTTCTTCACTTAAATTAATATTTTTAATTTCATGGAGTAGATGCTGTGCAGTTTCACGAACTTTATATATTTCTATTTCTATAGATGCTATTCGATATCCACAAGACTTATAATTTCTCTTATCAATATCCATATCTAAATCAATAAGCATATCATCAATTTTTGTCAATCTATTTTCTTTTAAATTTGTAAAACGGTCTTGCCATCTATTATACTTCTCTTCCATCTTATCATTTTTGATAATTGGTTCTACTCTTGATAGTTCTAATAATACAGGAGTAGATGCTACCAAGTTTCTTTGAATCTCTAAATCTTTTACTTTATTTCTATAGTACTTTGACTCAAACTTCTTAATAAAATGCATAATTATTATAAGAATTATAAGTATAAGTATGAGTATTGACCCAATAATTAAATATTGTCCTTGCATGGTTCCACCTCATTTTTCACCTTATATCAACATTTTAACACAATCATAAGGCAATTATCTACCTTTTTAAAAAAAATTATAGGATTATATTAATTTTTAGCACTCTATATTGACAAGTGCTAATTAATGTAGTATGATAATCTACGAAAAGGGAGACTGATAATATGAATATGGAAACAGATAATAAAAATCCATTAGAAAAATATGGTAGAGATATTACTTCTGCTGTTAAAGATAATAAAATAGATCCCATCATAGGAAGAGATGATGAAATTAGGAATGTTATTAGAATTTTATCTAGAAAAACAAAGAATAATCCTGTACTTATCGGAGAACCTGGAGTTGGTAAAACAGCTATTGTAGAAGGGTTAGCTCAAAGAATTATAAGAGGAGATGTTCCTGAAGACTTAAAAAACAAAAAGGTATGGGAACTGGATTTAGCTGCCTTAGTAGCTGGTGCTAAATATCAAGGAGAATTTGAAGAGAGATTTAAAGCGGTACTGAAAGAAATTAAAAAGTCTGATGGAGATATCATTATGTTTATCGATGAGATTCATATGATAGTAGGAGCTGGTTCTAATAATGCCATGAATGTTGGTAATATGTTAAAACCTATGCTTGCTCGTGCAGAAATTAGACTAATCGGTGCTACTACTTTAAATGAGTACCGTGAATATATTGAAAAAGATGGTGCCTTAGAAAGACGTCTTCAAAAAGTAATGGTAAAAGAACCTAGTGTTATTGATACTCTAACAATACTCCGCGGTTTAAAAGAAAGATTTGAAATTTATCATGGGGTAACGATTCGTGATAATGCACTAGTTGCTGCAGTAAATCTTTCTGATAGATATATTACAGATAGATTTTTACCAGATAAGGCCATTGATTTAGTAGATGAAGCTTGTGCAACTATCAAGATGCAGATGAATTCCGTTCCAGCTGACTTAGATAAGATTAATAGAGAAATTATGAGATTAGAGATAGAACATCAAGCACTAAAGAAAGAAAAAGATGATACATCTAAAGAAAAAGTACAAGAAATTGAAGAAAAAATGAAGTCTTTAAAAAGTAGACAAGATGAACTTCGTATGAAATGGGAAGATGAAAAGAAATTAATTGATCTTATTAATCATAAGAAATCAAAATTAGAAGAATTAAAATTTAAGTTTGAACAAGCTCAAGATAGATATGATTTAGATGAAGCTGCAAAAATTATTAATGGGGATATTCCAAAAGTAGAAGCTGAAATTTCTCAATTAAAATTATCCATGCAAAATGAAGTTTTATCTGATGTTGTAGATGAAGATAATATTGCAGAAATTATCTCTAAATGGACGAGTGTTCCAGTTTCTAAAATTATTGGTGGAGAAAAAGCAAAATTATTGTCGTTAAAAAATAATTTAAAAAACAGAGTAAAGGGACAAGAAGAAGCTATTCAATTAGTAAGTGATGCGATTATTAGAGCAAGATCTGGTATTAAAGATCCTAATAGACCAATTGGATCATTTATATTTATGGGACCTACTGGAGTTGGTAAAACAGAAGTAGCGAAATCTTTAGCATATGAATTATTTGATGATGAAAAACATATGATTCGAATAGACTGTTCTGAATATATGGAATCCTTTAATGTTTCAAGACTTTTAGGAGCTCCTCCAGGATATGTCGGTTATGATGAAGGTGGAGAATTAACAGAAGCAGTAAGAAGAAATCCCTACTCTATTGTTTTATTTGATGAAATAGAAAAAGCCCATCCAGATGTCTTTAATATATTACTTCAAATACTAGATGATGGTAGAATAACAGATGCTCAAGGAAGATTAATTGATTTTAAAAATACAATTATTATTATGACATCTAATCTAGGATCAGAAATAATATTAGAACAAAATGATAATGAAAAACGTAATGACTTAGTATTATCCATACTAAAATCAAAGTTTAGACCAGAGCTAATTAACCGAATTGATGAAATTGTAATATTTAATTCTTTATCAAAAGACACTATTTATGAAGTACTAGATAGAATCATTGATGTTACGAATCATCATTTAAGTAATGTTAAATTACATATTTCACTTACAGATAAAGCAAAAAAATTTATTATTGAGAAGTCTTATACAAAAGAATTTGGTGCAAGACCTATCAAAAGATATGTTACAAAACATATTGAAACTCTAATAGCAGAAGAATTATTAAATGAAAAAATTCACGAAGGAGATAAAATTATCATCGATATAGAAAACAATAAATTTATCATAAAAACAAACAATTAAAATAAGTTTAATCAAAAAGTACTCTAGTTTAAGCAACTACAGTACTTTTATTATTTTTACATTTTTATTATGGTATAATAATAATTACTTGTCTAAAACAAAAAAAGTATATTTTTCTTGACATATCAACACTTTTATCATATAATTAAAACTGCAAATTCCTTGAGACAGCACATTTAGAGTGTTTTAATGTGTTTTTCAAATATAAGTAGCAATAGCTGTTTAAGTGAAAGAAAAACTCCCTAAAGTACGACTAAATGACTTCTTGTAATTTGTAATAAAATAAATAGAAGGAGAAAAAGGTTTATGTCAAGATATACAGGACCAAGTTACAAAAAAGCACGTCGTGTTGGATTCTCTATTAGTGAAACTGGTAAAGAATTAGTAAAACGTCCATATGGACCAGGACAACACGGTAATGAACGTAAAGGAAAATTATCTGATTACGGAACACAATTAAAAGAAAAACAAAAAGTACGCTTCATGTATGGAGTAAATGAAAGACAATTTAGAAAGACTTTCAATGAAGCTGAAAAAATGAAAGGTATTCACGGTACTAACTTCTTAAGATTACTTGAATCAAGATTAGATAACATAGCTTATAGAATCGGATTTGCAAGTACTCGTCGTGGAGCTAGACAATTAGTTAACCATGGACATGTTACTGTTAATGGTAAAAAAGTAGATATCCCATCATATAGAGTTAAACCTGGAGATGTAATCTCATTAAAAGATAAAGATAAGAGCTTAAAAGTAGTTACTGAATCTTTAGCAAAAGTTAACCGTAGAGTTGATTTCATTACTTATGATGAAAACAAAATGGAAGCTACTTACGTAAGAATGCCTGAAAGAAATGAATTAAATGCTGATATTAATGAAGCACTAATTGTTGAATTCTACAACAAATAAAAGAAACTTAGAAATAAGTCTCTTTTTTTATACTTTTTTATTTTCTTCATACCTTTTTTGCTGCATTTTTCTTCTACGTCTTTGTTTTTTCATATGAACATGATAAATATATAAAGTATTAAAACCTATGAATATAATCAAGAACACAACAGCAATAGAAGTTAAAACTCCAGGAAATTGTTTTAAGCGAATTACATCATTTAAAAAATGACAATCTTTATAATCTTCTGGATTTACATAAATAATAGCAGTTTCATTCTTGTAATTATTATCTCCATCAATTGAATTTTCATATTCTATTCCATCAATTTTATAACTAAATTCTGTTACATAGTGATAAGATTTATTACCACTTGGATTAATATAGTATTTTTTAGCAGAAGAAATAATATATGCTTCTGTTTTTTTATAACTTGTTATAGTATTATATTCTTTACCACAAAAATACCAAATAATTGATAAAATGATTCCTACTATTAAAATTAAAATACCCCATAACAAAGAACTTTTCTTTAAATCCTTATAAAAAGATTTACGTGTTTTACTATCCATTTACTTCCCTTCCCTTTTTACCTTCAACTCTTCATAAAATAAGTTTTCAATTGAAATATCTAATAATTCCTCCCTTTTATCAATAATTAAATAATGTAATACTCTTATAACATCAGGAGATGCGACTATTAAAATATCTCCATCTTCATACTTATTTACTATATCATTCAAAAACTTCTCACATCTACTAAATAACTCTTGTATCCCCTCTACCTTCCTATCCTTATAATTACTATTATAATCCCAATATTTTGAAAAGTCATAGTATTTTTTTAACATACCTGTAAACTCTCCATATTCTCTATCAATCAGTCTATCATCTTTTATAGTCTCTACTCTATCTCCTATTAAAATAATTGAGGTTTCCACATCTCTTACTAGTGGCGACATATAACAATAATCATAATGTTTATCTTTTATTTTTTCTTTTAATTTAGCACATTGCCTTCTACCATCATCAGACAAAAGATTATTTTGTCTTCCTTGACAAAGCTCTAAATAATCTTGATTAGTAGGTGCACTAGAAATTAATGTTATGTTCATCTAACTCACCTCAAGAACTTTTAAAGAAGAACTAAACGTGACAAATTTAGATTGTATACTTTTATCTTCCTTAATAGAATCACCTACTACTAAATATTTATCATTTAAGTTGTGTATATCACGAAATAAAATTTCTTGATCTGTTGCATACTTTACTACAGATAACTCTTTTAAATTAGAATTATACTTTCCGATAATTCCAACTAATTTACTATTTTTTTTCTTTTGTTCAACCATTGTTCCAATTGTTACAATATTTTTATTAGTATCCACTACTACATTTGTATAAACAGTATCTTCTAAAATACTATAAATAGCTTCATTTTCAAGATTTAAATCCATATCATACTTTAATAGAGCAGCTATCTTTTTACCATTTTCATATTTTGAAGTAGTAACATAAATAGAATTATCTAAATAAGTAAGTGAGGTAAAACCAATACTTTCTACACTATCATAATAGCTACTATCTATCAAATTACCTTCTAAATCAAACTTTTCAATTACTCCTCTGTTTTCTCTATCAAGGCCTACAATAAATATAGAATCATTTACAACTAACATATCATTATAAATAACAATATTTCTTTCTGCTCCACTAATTCTTTTTAATTCTTTTCCATCTTTATCATATTGAACAAACATCCCAGACTCTAGCTTATTTTTACTTGATTGAATACTTCCACAGACAAAAATGAAAGTATTATAAGAAGTGATGCTTTTATACTTAGAGTTTCCTAAAACTCCATAATCATTTTCAAAAACAATATTTCCCGTAGAATCATATTTTACTATTAGAGCTGTTTGACTACCACTTTTTAATTCTTTTTTAGTAGACTCATAACTGCCAACACTAATATAGCCATCTTCTACCCCTATAACATCATAAAAAACGCTTTTATAACCTTTATTATAAATCTTTTCTAATACCTTCTCATTAGAAGAATCATAGACCGTTAATTTAGCTTTTTTATACTGGTAATCATTATTATTATTAGAACCTACTGCTACGTATTGATCAGAAAAAACACTAAAAGAATTTACATTATCATAAGAAATAACATTATTTTTCAGTTTACTATTTATTTTTACAAATATAAAAGAGAAAAATATTAAAATGAAAATAATTCCTAATAAAAGTAACTTTTTTTTACTCACTAAATCATCTCCATTCTCTTACCCTGATTTTACCAAAAAATAAAGTAAAAAAAAAGGAATTTACTAATTTCATTCCTAATTTTACTATCCTATTTGTAAATTCCTATATGATATTTCTTTTTACCTCTTCTAATAATAATATATTTATTAACTAAACAATTTTCTTTATTTATTACAAAATCTAAATCTGTAATTTTTTCTCCATTAATAGTAATAGATCCATTATTCAAAAATTCTCTAGCTTCTCTTTTACTAGAACAAGCACCACTTACTACTAATAAATCTACTACATTTAAATCTTCCTCTATTTCAAATGGATCTAATCCTTTAAATGCAGCTTGAATGTCTTTTTCCTTAAATTGAGCAATATCTCCACTAAATAAAGATTCACTTATTTTTATGGCATCTTCAAAACTTTCTTTACCATGTAAATCCGTAATAATTTCACGAGCTAATGTTTTTTGAGCATTTCTTAAATGTGGCTCTTTATTATGTTGCTCCATAACATTCATAATTTCTTCTGGAGTTAAGAATGTAAATACTTTTAAATACTCTTCTACTTTTGTATCATCTGTATTAATTAAATATTGATATAATTCATAACTAGAAGTTTTTTCTTCATTTAACCATAAAGCATTACCTTCACTTTTTCCAAACTTTTTACCATTCGCATCTAATATTAATGGCATAGTAAAGCCGTAAGCTTGTTCTCCAGTCATCTTTCTAATCAAATCAATACCAGTTGTGATATTTCCCCATTGATCAGATCCAGCAGCTTGTAATCTTACCCCTTTACTTTTATATAAATGTAGGAAGTCATATCCTTGTATTAATGTATAAGAAAACTCTGCAAATGTAAT
>CAMUZJ010000029.1 GCA_947165195.1 uncultured Bacillota bacterium | reverse complement strand
AAAATATATAGTTATATATTCTTTTTTTGTAAATATTTTATTTAGTATTTTATTTTGTCTATCTTTTACAAGTATTCCCTTTCCTAAAAGCTTGTGGACAGGATTTTTTTCATTTCTAGGTGCCGATACTATTTATAAGTCTTTAGAAGGAAGACTACAAACTTATACACAACTTAGAAAATCAAAAGAATTAAAGTCTAAAAGTAAATCAAATAATTCTTCCTCAATATTTTAATCCATACAAAATTATTGTAAATTATAAAAAAAAAAGATATAATTACTTTAGTATAGAATATAATCGGGGTGATGTTAATGATAGTTAGATTAATTAAAAAAAGTAAAATAATTAATTTTAACTTACCTACCACAATTATAGGAAACTATTGGATTACAGATACGGATTATTTAGGAAATACTCGTAACTTAATAAATGTTGAAGAATTTGATGGCAAATGGAAAATAAAAAGTGACTTTGAAACAAAAATTATGGCTGGATCTACAGAAGTAGAATCTGCTATTTTAAGTGATTATAGTATGTTCTTTTTAAAAATAAATACAGATAATGAATATGTAATTCTTTATTGTTCTCCTAATTCAGACAAATCTACATTTTATTTAGAAGCAATGCAAGATACAGAATATATAATAGGAAATGATGCTAAAAATCATATTGGATATTTAAATCCTTTAGTATCACCAAGACATGCCAAACTAATTTTATCTAATGGGATTTGGACAATTGTAGATCTAAGTAGTAAATATGGTACTTATGTTAATAATGTAGCAATAGCTTCTCAAAAACTAGAGTTTGGAGATATTATTTTTATTATGGGGTTAAGAATTATTGTCATGAGTAATTCCTTAATTGTCAATAATATAAGTAATTATGTGACCTATGATGATAGAGTATTAAAACCAAAACTACCTATTATTCAACATCAAGTAGAATTTGATAATCCAGATGAAGAACAAATAGAGTTTTACAAAGAAGACGACTACTTTTATAGAGCTCCAAGATTTAAGACCAAAATAGAAGATGTTGATATAACAATAGATACTCCTCCTGGAAAAGAGCCAGAAGATGATACACCTGCTATATTATCAGTAGGGCCTATGCTTACTATGGGAATGGTATCAGGTTCAACTGCCTTAACAAGTTTAAATAGCGTATTAAACGGAACAGCCGATTTAAAAAATGTCTATCCTAGCTTAGTAATGTCTGGTGGAATGCTTACTACTATGTTATTGTGGCCAATTATTACGAAAAAGTATCAAGAAAGAAGAAGAAAGAAAAAAGAAGAGTTAAGACAAACAAAATATACGCAGTATATAGAAGAAAAAAGATCAAAGATTCAATCTGAAATGAAAATACAACGTCAAATATTAATAGATAATTATTTACCAATTTCTGAAACAAAAGATATTTTAGTAAATAAAAAAAGAAATTTATGGGAAAGAGATTTGGATCAAGATGACTTTTTAGACCTACGCCTTGGTATAGGTTCTACTAGTCTTAGTGGAAAAATTAATTTTCCACAATCTCATTTTTCCTTAGAAACAGATAACTTACTAGAAGAAGTATATAAATTAGGATCTGAATCTACTATGCTAGAAAATGTACCAATCTCTTTATCCTTTTTAAAAAATAGAATAACATCTATTATTGGTACGGCTACTATAAAAAGTAAATTTATAGATGGACTTTTACTACAAATGCTTGTCTATCATAGTTACGAAGATTTAAAAGTTGTTATATTAACAGATGAAAAAAATGAAAACTTTTGGAAATACTTAAAAATTGCTCCACATTGTTGGAATAATGAAAAAACAAAAAGATATTTTGCTACTAATTTAGATGAAGCAAAAGAATTGTCTCTTAACTTAGAGCAAGAAGTACAAGCTAGAAAAAATAAAGAGAATAATGGAAAAATAGAAAGAAGTAATTTAGACTATCATCACTATAAACCTTATTATATGATTATTACTGATAATTATAAAATGTATCGTGATATAGAGCTTGTAAAAGATGTAGAAGAAATGGAAATTAATTACGGATTTAGTTTAATAGTTATTAGTCCTAGATTAATTAATATTCCAAATGAATGTAAAACATTTATTAGTATTGGAGATAAAAAATCAGGAATTTTTGAAAATGAACTAGTTTCTAATAAGCAAAAAGAATTTGTAGCAGATTATGATCCAACTCTTAATATGTATGAATGTTGTAAAATATTAGCTAATATTCCTATTGATATAGCCAAAGAAAATCAAAATTTACCAACGACATTATCCTTCTTGGAAATGTATAATGTTGGTATGGTAGAGCAATTAAATATTCAAAATAGATGGAAAACGAATGATCCAACGAAGTCGCTACAAGTACCTGTTGGAATCGATAGACAACATGAGTTGTTTAAATTAGATTTACATGAAAAATTTCATGGACCTCATGGATTAGTTGCTGGTATGACAGGATCAGGTAAATCGGAATTTATTATAACTTACATTATTTCTATGGCTATTAACTTCCATCCCTATGAAGTATCTTTTGTACTAATCGATTATAAAGGTGGAGGATTAGCCGGTGTCTTCCATAATAAAGAAACTGGTATGAAACTACCACATTTGGCAGGAACAATTACAAACTTAGATACCGTAGAAATGAACAGATCACTTGCTTCTATTCAAAGTGAGCTTCGTAAACGTCAAAGAATCTTTAATGAAGCAAGAGATAAGTTAAATGAAAGTACTATTGATATATATAAATATCAAGGACTTTATCGAAAAGGACTAGTTAATCAACCAGTTCCTCACTTATTTATTATTTCAGATGAATTTGCAGAATTAAAAGCACAAAGACCAGAATTTATGGACCAATTAATATCAACAGCTCGTATTGGTCGTTCTCTAGGAGTCCATTTAATACTAGCAACTCAAAAACCGTCAGGGGTAGTTAATGACCAAATTTGGTCTAACTCTAAATTCAGAGTTTGTTTAAAAGTACAAGATAAATCAGATAGTATGGATATGATTAAGGTTCCAGATGCTGCTTCTTTAAAAAATGCAGGTAGGTTCTTCTTACAAGTTGGGTATAATGAATTATTCGCAATGGGACAAGCTGCTTGGGCAGGTGCACAATATTATCCAACGGATAAGAGAAAGAAAAAAGTTGACCAGTCAATTGTTATTGTAGATAATGTAGGTAATAATATTAAGTCATTAGATACCAAACAAAATGATACAACCGTGGAGTCACAAGGAGAAGAAATTACCAATATAGTAAAATATATTGTAAATGAAGCTCAAATAGCTCATGTATCTACAGAACAATTATGGTTAGATAGAATACCAGACATTATATTTGTAGATGAATTAAGAAAGAAATATAATTATACAATTGAAAAATATAATATTAATCCAATTATTGGAGAGTATGATGATCCAGATAATCAAAGACAAGATATTCTTACTTTACCATTATCTAAACAAGGAAATACCATTGTCTATGGATCGGCCGGTAGTGGAAAAGAGTTAATGTTAAGCAGTATTATTTATTCAACTATTACAACACATGATTCTAGTGAAGTAAACTTTTATATTATAGATTGTGGAGCAGAAACTTTAACAGTATTTAAACAAGCACCACATGTTGGAGAAACTCTATTAGGAAATGAAGCAGAAAAAATAGAAAATTTATTTAAAATGATAAATTCTACTATTACCTATCGTAAAAAAATGTTTGTAAATTATAATGGGTCTTATGACTTCTACATCAATCATGGTGGAAAAGAAATGCCACTGATAACAATAGTTATTAATAATTGTGAAGCATTCTTAGAAAGTTATCCAGATTATGAAGATATTTTGGCACAACTTACAAGAGATTGTTTAAAATATGGTATTTTATTTATCTTAACAACCAATGGTCCAAATACTCTACGTTATAAAGTTAGACAAAACTTTAGTCAAAGTGTTGTTTTACAATTTAATGATCCAACAGATTATATTTCAGTAATCCCAGGTATTCGTAAAAAAGAACCTTCTAAAATATTTGGAAGAGGACTAATGTTACTAGATAATATTTATGAATTTCAGACAGCTTATCCATATAAACAAGAACTAATGATAGATTATATTAAAATTGTATGTAAAAAATTAAAAGAGGTTTGTACTTTCCAAGCTAGAAAAATTCCTGTATTGCCAGAATTTGTTACCCTAAACTCGGTAGAAGAAAATTTAGGAAAAATAAATTCTCTACCTGTAGGTATTGAAAAAGAATCTTTAGAAATTTCTAATATTAATCTAACAGATAGCTTAATGTTTAATATAACAGGCGAGGATGCAACTGCAGAGCCAGACTTTTTACATACAATTATTAAAGAACTTAACTTGCTACCTGCCACAAGAACTTTTGTATTAGATACTCAATCTATTCTAGAAGAGTATGATTTATCTATTGAACAAAATGTTGTCTATGCATCAGGAGAAGTAGCAGGAGCATTAGATACTTTAGCTCAAACGATTAATAATAGTATTGATACTGGAACTACAAATCCAATTATTTGTATGATTATAGGTCCACTTAACTTTATCAATAGAGCAAGAGATGAACAGAAAAATCAATTTAATTCCATAGTAGAAGTTTCTAAACAATTAAGTAATATTCGCTTTCTTATTGTAGAAAGCATTAATAATATAAAAACTATGTCTTTTGATCCATGGTATAAATCTAATTTTGATGTATCAGAAGGAATCTGGATAGGAAACGGTATTGGAAATCAATTTACTTTAAAAGTAACAACTGCTTCCAAAATACTAAGACAAGAAGTTACTCCTGGATTTGGATATAACGTTCATAAAGGGAAAGCTACTTTAATAAAATTAGTTACAGATAAGTAGGAGGTATCTATGAGTAATAAAATATTAATAGAATTAGAGATTCCTTTAATTGAAAAAAATTTTGATTTATTTATACCGATAAATAAAAAGATAGGTACAATCAAAAGATTAATAGAGGAAGAATTAATAGAGTTAACAGATAATTCTTATGTACTGAGTGATTCTACTAACCTTTATAGTAAAGATACTGGAGAAATCTATGATGTAAATAAAACAGTAAGAGATACCGATTTAAAGAATGGATCTAGAGTAATACTTATATAGGAGGAAAATGCCTATGACTGATTATAATAAATATGTAATGGCCGTTAATAAAATATTTGAAGTTATTGCTAAATTAAAAGTAGACTGGAATAGTCAAGAAAACTTAACTTATATTTCCAATATTGAAGAGTATAAACAAGTAGTAATTAATTCTTTTAAAGAGTTTTCTAATAAAGAAGAGCAAGTAACAAAATTAGCAAAGGATGTTGAAGAAAAACTATGATTGATAAGATAAGTTATGAAGATATGATTAGTTATTCAAAAGAATTACAAGCAAGTGCAGAAGTAATTCAATCTTTAATGGAAAATAAAGATTTAAAAGAATTAGAAAAATTTGTAAAAGAAGTAAAGAGCTATTCAGAGTTTTTAAAAACATCTGTAGATATGTATAAAGATGCAGATGCTTCTATTGAATTTATAAAAGAACAAAATAGAACTTCCAATTAGAGAAGTTCTTTTATATACTTATTAAGATTTGTCTTAGGAAAATAGTACTGTAATATATTAGGATAATCAACTCCATCTTTAGAAAGTTCATTAGCCCCAGATAGACTTAATCCTAAACCATTTCCATATCCAAAGGTAATAATTTTAACAGAGTGATGATAAAGAATAATATTAAAATTTAAAGATTTTAAAGATAGTCTATTTTTAAATTCTTCTCCTGTAAAAGATTTATTATTGACTTTTAAACTTAATACAGAATGATCTTTGTTAATTTTACTAATTTCAATTTTACTACGATAATTTATTTCTATATTTAATAATTTAGATATTTCTAAGTAATTGTACTCTATTACTTCTCTAGAATTTGCATAAGTTAAATCCCATAAACTAGGAACACTAGTCAAATAAGGATATTTAGTATTAGAGAAGGTTTTTCCATTATTACATACATGAATAAAAGGTAATATATAGTTATTATTCCATGTTAAGAACATACAATCTGTCTCATCTATCGCTTTAAGAAGTTTATCAACTATTCTTTGATAATTACTAATCCATTTAATTTTAAACATAGATATATGCTTATACTTTAAAAATGAATTATTATTATCAATTAAGTTATCTTGTTGTATCATTTTATAAGCATAAGTTCTATAAAGAATTGCAATACATTTAAGAGTTTCTTCTTCTAAAAAATCACGATAAATAGAAGCCATTGTACCTAAAAGATAATCTTTTAAAGTAACTTCAATAATAGATTTATCTTCCATACGAAGATGAACTAAAAATAAATGATTCGAATAATTAGGATTATTAGAGGCAGTCTGGTTAGTATCATTTAAATCAATTGCTTTTACTACAATTCCATCAATAATTAAATATACTTTACTTCCTTTAAAATGAATATGATTATTCGCAATAAAGTTTCTGGTACGACGGGTTAAATCTTGTTGACTTGTATTCGTTAGTTCTTTAGAAAACTCATTTTTAAAATCAAGATATAAATATAATATATCTTCTAGACCATTATTTCTTATTTCATATTTATATAGCATTATTTATCACCCAATAATATATTGGTAAACAAATAAAAAAATTATACTTAAAATTCAAAATATTTACATTCTTTTTTTAAATCACAATCTAGTCCTGTAATATAACTAAGATTTAGAAAAATATCATTTAAAGAAATAGGTAAGCCATTTAAATAATCAAAGCTAGCTTCGATTATTTTTTTGGCTTCTTTAATTGCTTTTTCATATAAATCTAAAAAAGATTCGCTACTTTCCATTTCATAAGTAGTAGGATTTCTCCAAATTCGATGTTCTTCATTTAAAAAATTATGTTTATCTTCTAATGGATAATGATAACTAATTGCTTCAAAACGGAAACATTTCTTACTAGTAAAGGTATCTACTAATTTATAAATATTTTTCTTTACTCCAAATCGATCTCTTCTAAAAAGAAATAAAGCGTTTTTCATTTGTCTTAAAGATTTATAATAAATATAACTCATATCTTTTACTTTAAAAGTTTTATAAAAAGTAGTATCTATTAAATAATCTAAATTAATAGAAAATTCATGTATATCAAAACAAAACTTATCTAATGGAAACTTATAAGGATTTATTTTTTCTCTTTTTTGTACCATATAATTATCAATATAAGTTTCCATAAAGGTATGGATATTATTATATTTATAGGTAGATGGTTTCTTTTTATCAAATATCCCAGTTTTATAAATTACAAAGGGATGAATTGTAGAGTCTAATACATAGTGACATACAAATCCGGTAAAAAATGCACAACATTCCTTATCGTTTATAAGTTTTTTTTGTCTCATAATTCGTAGCATATTGATAAAAAAATCTCTTGTCTGATTAGTATGGAAATAATAATCTAATTTTCTAATCTTATCTCCTGGAAATATACTAAATAAATTGTAAAATTTAAGAGGATCAAAAGCTTGAGAAAACATTTTCATTTGAGTTAAAGATATTTTTTCTTTGAGATTATCTTTTAAAACATCATAAACATCAGTTGCAAAATAAGAATGTGTTATAGTTGCTGGCATAAATATCTCTCCTAGGTATACTTTATTATAACAGAATGTTCATCAAATTTTCATACTTTTCAAAAAATTATATGGTATAATCAATATTAGGTGAGAATATGATTGCAAAGCAATTTCGAAACTTAGATGAACAAGTTGAAATACTAAAACATAAAGGATTAATAATTCATGATGAGAAGTATGCAAAACAGGTATTATTAAGAGAAAACTATTTCTTCCTAAATGGTTATAGACATTTATTTTTAAAGTCCTCTACCAATAAAGTATTCATTGAAGGAACAACATTTGAAGAGTTGTATAGCTTATTTTTATTTGATAGATCCTTTAGAAATATTATTTTTAAATATCTATTAGTTATTGAAAATAATTTAAAGTCTATTATGTCATACCAGTTATCTAAGAAATATGGTTATAAAGAAAGCCAATATCTTAGATATAAAAATTTTAATTCAACTCCAGATAAACAAAAGCAACTACATGATTTATTAAAGAAGATGAAAAGACAAATTGCAGTAAATGGTTCTCAACATAGTGCTACTCAACATTATGCTACGAACTACGGTTATATTCCACTATGGATTTCTGTAAAAGTTTTATCTTTTGGAATAGTTAGTGAAATGTTCCAAATATTAAAAAGAGAAGACCAAAAAGAAATAGCTAATATTTATAATGTTGATGAAGAGTCTATGAGTCTTTACCTTCCGATGTTAGCAAATTATAGAAATTTATGTGCCCATGAGGATATTCTATTTGAAAATAAAACACAGAAAATTATAAATGATACAATATATCATCAATTACTTAAAATACCAAAAGAAAATGATGAGTACGTACAGGGAAAAAATGATTTATTTGCTTTAATTATCATTTTAAAACAAATGTTAACAGAAGATGATTTTAAGAATATGAGCATTGAATTAGATAATGTCATAGAAACTCTAAATTATAATTTAAATTCTATTAAGATAGATAAAGTACTAAAAAATATGGGATTTCCATTAAATTGGAAAGATTTAGTAAAAATTGAAAGGAGTGTAGATGAAAATTATGTCAGTTAAAAGTAGTAGTGAAGATTTAGAGAAAACGGTAAAAGAGATAGAAGAAGATATTAATGAAGAAAAAAGAACAAATAAAGATAAATTAGAAGTTATAGAAACAGAAACGGTAGCTAATCGTAGACAAAAAGATGAGTATACTTTTGATGATTACTATAATAGTAGAAGAAGAAGTAAACAAAGAAGAGTTAGTGAACCATCTAGTTCTAAAATGTTCTTTCTAATGTTACTTGCCTTTTTAGTAGGTGGAGCAGCTATGTTAGGTGCTATTAAATATACCCCACTATTAGGAGAAGTTATAGGAAGCAGTGATAATACTATTATTACGCAAAATAAGACACAAGTATATGAAAAAGGATCATTAGCAGCTTCTGTTGAAAAAATATATGATGCTGTTGTTGTTGTAAGATGTTATAAGAGTGATCAATTAGCAAGTACAGGAACAGGATTTGTTTATAAGACAGATGATAAGTATGGATATTTATTAACAAATGCTCATGTAGTAAACGATATGGAAAAAGTAGAAGTTACTTTTTCTAATGATGAAGAAGCCGATGTAAAAGTATTAGGAAAGGATCCTTACTTAGATTTAGCTGTATTACAAGTAGAAAAGAAATATGTATCTTTAGTTGCTAATATTGGTACTAGTGAGAAAATGAGTTTAGGAGATACTGTATTTACAGTAGGTTCTCCTATGGGATTTGATTACCGTGGAAGTGTTACATCAGGTGTACTTTCTGGTAAAGATAGAATGGTTACAGTAAGTGTATCTAACTCATCTATTAATGACTGGGTAATGAGAGTACTACAAATCGATGCTTCTATTAATCCTGGAAATAGTGGAGGACCATTATTAAATATTAATGGAGAAGTTATTGGTATTTGTTCTTTAAAATTAGTAGATAGTCAAATAGAAGGTATGGGATTTGCTATTCCAATAGAATATGCTATGAGTCACGTTAGTCAACTTGAAAAAGGAGAAGCTATTGAATGGCCAGTATTAGGTATTTCTATGTCTAATACAAACGATACAATGACTCTTTATAGGAATAATATTAGAGTTAGTGACAATATTAAAGAGGGTGTTGTAGTAATAGAGACAGTAAAGGATAGTGCTGCAGGAAATGCAGGATTACAAGCAGGAGATGTTATTATCTCCCTAGGTGGGAATAAAGTATCTGATATTGCTCATTTAAGATATGAATTATATCAACATTCTGCAGGGGATGAAGTAGAAATAACTTACATTAGAGATGGTAAAACCAAAACTGTAAAAGCTTTATTAGGAAAGAGTTCTTAATAGAGCTTTTTTCTTATCATAAAAAAGTAAATAAATGTAAAACTTAAGATAAAATTAATTACTTTTTTTAAGAATAAAATACCTTTCTAAAAAATATGCTATACTGGTATAAGTGTAAAGGATTGATAGAATTGAGTATTAGAGAAAAATATAATATATATGATGATGATTTTTATAATTGTATAAAGGATATAGTAGAAACAGATATAGTGAAAGAGATGGATAATTATATACAACATGGTAGTACTACTACATTAAAACATTGTATTATGGTATCTTATTTGAGTTATAAAATGGCACGAAAATTAAAGTTAAATTATGAGTCAGTTGCTAAAGCTGCTTTACTTCATGACTTTTTCTTATATGATTGGCATAAAAATAAAGTAGGAACAAAATTTTTAGAAAAGCATGGATTTTCTCATCCTAAAGTAGCTTTAGAAAATGCAAAGAAGTATTTTGATTTGACAGAAGTAGAAGAAGATATTATTTTAAAACACATGTGGCCTTTAACTTTAAGACAGTTGCCTAAGTATAAAGAGACAGTTATTGTTTGTGTTGCCGATAAATATTCTTCTACGAAAGAAACTGTTTCTCCTTATATAAGAAAGTTAAAGGAAAGAGTTAATTTCTATTAGTGTGTTATTGTAGCAGTAATTCTTTATAAAGTTTTGGAAGACGGTCGAAAAATGTTTGTCTTTTAAATAGTGACAAATTTGAAGTTTAATTGCCTAAAAAAATAAAATTGTGGTAATATGTTAGAAACAGTTGAAATATACTGGACTATAAAGAAAGGGGAGTATGACTAAGTCATACAACAGGAAATATGGCATTTAAATTAACAAAAGAAGCATTAGAAAAATTAGATAAAGCTATGGATTTAAAATCAGTAAATAAAGAAAGTTTTACATATGCGATAGCTAAACAATGTGAATGTGGAGGAAATTGTGCTGGATCATGTACAGGTACTTGTACAAATGGATGTAGTGGATTTTTTACAGTTGGATAAAAATAGAAAAATGTTCGATTAATATTGAACATTTTTATTAGCAAAAGATTAAGATTAGGGGGAATTTGTATTTGTATGGAAGATAAGAATAAAAGAAAAAGTGTAATGTTAATATTAACAGAGAATTGTAATTTAGCTTGCTCTTATTGTTATGAACATCATAAAACAAAAAATAACATGACATTTGAAGTTGCTAAGAAAATAATAGATGATGAATTAACAAAAGAGGATGGATTTGAAGAAGTAGTATTTGAGTTTTTTGGAGGAGAACCATTTTTAGAGTTTGAGTTGATTAAGAAGTTACATAATTATATTTTTTCTCATGAATGGCCTAAAAAAGTATTATGTTTTGCAACATCAAACGGAACACTAGTACATGGAAAAATAAAAGAATGGTTAAAAGAAAATAAAGATACTATGTATGTAGCAGTAAGTTTAGATGGTACGAAACAGATGCATGATAAAAATAGAAATAATTCTTTTGACAAAATAGATATTGATTTTTTTCTTGAAAGTTGGCCCAATCAGCCTTGTAAGATGACTATTTCAGAAGAGACCTTACCAAATTTAGCAGAGGGACTTTTCTTTTTACAAAATAAAGGTTTTAAAGTTACTACTAGTATGGCGCAAGGTATCGAATGGAAAAAAGCTGATAATTTAAAAATATTAGAAAAAGAGTTAAAGAAATTATCAGATTATTATCTAGAAAATCCTGATAAGCCTTTACCAGATTTTCTAGATATTAAATTAGGAGCAGTTGTTTTTAAACAGAATAGATGTGATAAGTTCTGTGGTACTGGAGAACAGTTGATAGCTTACGATATAGAAGGAAACTTCTATCCATGTCAAGCCTTTGCTCCTCAAACATTAGGAAAAAAAGAGTCAGAATTTTATAAAAATACCCGTACAGAAAGATTTACAGAAGGATTTCAAGATGAGAAATGTAATGGATGTATAGTATATCCAATATGTAGAACTTGCTATGGAGCAAATAATCTATTATGTAAAAATTATAGAAAAAGAGATGAAAATCAATGCAAGTTTAACAAGCTATGTATTATGGCTACTTGTTATATAAAATATAAGAGGTATTTTGAAATAAAGGGAATTGAAAATTTATCAGATGAAGAGCTACTAGAGCTAAAGGCGATTCAAAAAATTCAAAAAGAATTAGATGTGTAGAAGGATGGAATAATTGTTTTATAAAATAATATATTTCATATAAGAGAGGGGAAAATAAATGGAATTTAAATTAACAAAAGAAACATTAGAAAAATTAGATAATGCAATGGAGAAAATAGCAGGCAAACTATTTGATAAGAAAGAGCTTGCATATGCGATGGCAAGTAAATGTCCTTGTGGAGGAAACTGCGCAGGATCTTGTGTAGGTACTTGTACAAATGCTTGTAAAGGATTCTTATTATAAAAAAGAAAAAATACTTGATGAAAATTAAGTATTTTTATTTAACAGAAAATTATTTATATCATATCTTATATTAGGTGATTATATGAATGATTTTGTTGGAGTAATTGTAGATGCTGGTCATGGTGGAAATGATCCAGGAGCAGTATCTAGAGGACTACAAGAAAAAGATTTTACCTTACAAGCAGCACAGTATATGAATGAGAGATTAAAGCAATTAGGTATTAATTCTAAGATGACTAG
>CAMUZJ010000028.1 GCA_947165195.1 uncultured Bacillota bacterium | reverse complement strand
AACACCCAGAAGAAGTACAAAGAATTCTTGATGAAGGAACTACTAGTGCAAGAGATAAAGCCAAAGAGCAAATAAAAAAAATAAAAGAAGCTATGAAGATAGATTATTAATTCAAAAAAATTCTATATTATCTTATATATAACAATTTTTATATAATATTAACTAAAGAGGTATTTTTAAAATGTACCAATAGATGTGGATCAATTAGAAGAAGGAAAAAAAGCAAGTATAGAAATTGCCAAAAATCTTTTATTACAAAATTTTTCAATAGAATCAATTTTCTCTTACACAAATCTTGATATAAAAACACTAGAAAAATTAAAAAAAGAATGAAATGTATAATAAATTATTTTATATTTTGATTACGAAAAAATTTACGTAATCTTTTTTATTTAAAATGAAAAAATCCTCCAAAATAGAGGACTTTTAATCTAAAAAGCTTTTATCATTGTCTTTTAATTTTCCTACATCAGCATAATTAATCGATTCAAAGCGCTTGGTAATTTTATCTGTTGTAATATAAACATTTTCTACATCTTTATTGACTGCTTGAATACTACGAGCTAACTTATCCCAACGATCTCGATATCTTGCAAACTCCAATCCTAATTTATTTAACTCTTCATGAATAACAGATGCATACTTATCTCTTTCTAAATTGCGAATAACCATCTGTACAACTGTCAAAGTAGAAATTAAAGTTGTAGGAGATGTAATCCATACTCGTTTTTTATACGCATATTGAATAATATCTTGATGATACGCATTTACTTCTGCAAATATAGCTTCTGCCGGTAAAAATAAAATTGCTTGATCTGTAGTCTCCCCCGGAATAATATACTTACTACTAATTGCATCTATATGCCTTTTCATATCAGTCTTAAACATCTTCTCATAATTATCTCTCATATCCTGCGTTAATGTCTTGTCTACCATTAATTGGTAATGTTCTAATGGAAATTTAGAATCAATCGCAAGTGTTCCTAATGGCTTCGGTGCAAATAATACACAATCAGCTATGACACCAGTGGATAAGGTATATTGTAATCTATAAATAGTATCGTTTTTCTCTCCAAATACACTAGTTAAAATATGTTTTAAATTGACTTCTCCGTAAATTCCTCTAGTCTTTTTATCTGTTAAAATACTTTGTAAACTTACAATATCCATCGATAAACTATCTATCTTTTTCTGAGCTTCATCTATTTTAGAAAGTCTTTCAATTACATTCATAAATGTTTTATTGGTCTTTTCAAAATTTTGATCAAGTCGCTCATTTACTTTTTCGTTAATTGCCAGTAATCTTCTTTCTACTTGTTCATTTAACTCTCGAAAATTTTTATTTAAATCGCCATTTAAATCATTTTTAAAGTCTCCCATTTCTTTTGTTAATGCCACTTCTAATTTACCTAGTCTCTCGGTAATATTACTTTCATTAATCTTTTTTGAAATAGATATAATAAGTAATATAATAACTACAATTAATAATCCAATAATAATATAATCCATAACAACACCTTTTTATTCTATATTCATTTTTTTACTTACTAATTTCGATATAAGATATCCTACAGCAATCGCAATCACTACATAAAGGATAGCTCTTATATCTGTAAGACTTTCTAAAAAACTTTTTCCAACATATCCCCAAAAAATAATCATAAAAAATTTTCCAATAAGTAAAGAAGCAAGAAATTTCTTTTTTGATATTCCTACTATGCCGGATACTATATTAATCAAAAAAGAGGGAACAAAGGGCAAAGTAATTAATAAAACTAAACCAGATAAACTAATATTTTTTAATTCTTCTGAAACTTTTTCAACTCTTTCCCTAGTCTTTTTTTTCATAAACTTATAGATAAATTTATTGGATAATGTAGAAAAAAGCATAAAACATAAAAAACATCCTATACAAGTACCTATCCAAGAGATAGCAATGCCTAATAATAATCCAAAGGTGTTTACATTTAATGCAACAAATAGATTAAGTGGCAAAATAGGAATAAATGCTTCTGCTACTAATAAAAACATTCCAAAAAGTGGACCGCCTATAGATAAATAATAAGTACAAAACTCCAACAATTTAGTAATTAAATTTGTTATAGCTTCCAACATACCACCTTCTGGAATAATTATATTACAAATCTATTTTCTTAACAAGTAATTCTTAAATCCACCTTGAATATTAAATACATGATATCCTCTTGCATGTAAGATATGTACTACTTTTTGACTTGTATTTCCAGAATAACAATAAATATAATATGTTTCTTGATAATTTAAGTACGACTCTGGTTCTCTCATTAACTTAGAAAAAGGAATATTTTTAGCACCTATTATATGACTTTTCTCGTAAGAATATTGATCTCGAATATCTATAATATTTAACTTATTATTTTGATTTTTTTTAATCAGTTCTTCTAAACTAATATCCATATTATCACCCCTATTAATATATGCAAAAAAAAGAATCTATCTTATGATAGACTCCTATCGAACAGTATATGGATTATTTAAACTTCCATCTCCACCTACTACAACTACACTTGAGCTTAAAGTTACAACTGGTCTTAATCCATAATATTTATTTGTTTCTGCTACATCAATAATATTTTCTAATACTGCAAAAGATGTATAAGAATTTTCAGAATTTGCTGTTACCAACCAATAACTATAATAATCTGTTAAATAATTATAGTTTTTACAAGAACGACTAGTTGTGGTTGTACAGCCTGTATCGATACTAGCATTCATAAAATCGCTTACTGTAAGCAATCCAATTTTTGTTGATATTTTTTGACTACATTCTAAAGAATTATTATGTGTACTATCTTTGGTATTCATTTTTCCAATGCATAAATCAAAAGGAACTAATCGTACTTTATCATTTTTAGAAAAGATTGCTTTCATTTGTTCATCATTTTCTTGAGCATAAATTGTATCAAGTAATTCTTTTATTCTACTTGTTGCGTAATTATTAATTCCTGAATCATAATCTTTTTCTACGTTGTAACGATCATCATAAGAGTAACCATAATTGGTTGTATTTGCTAAAGTTAATAATATTGTATTATCTCCATTTACTCTAACAATTCTCCATAGTTCATTATCTAGTTGTACATAGTTATTTACTTTTTCTCCACGGAAGACATAATCATTTCCCATTCTATATAAGCCATAACCGCTTGTTACAATATTGTTATCTTCTGTTAAAGAAACAGCAAATTTTTTAGTAGAAGTTTGATTATCACAAATCAAGTAAGGAGAATAAGAATAATTAGAACTTAATTTCGTAACTTGAACTGTTCCTGTACAATTTACATTTTTTCCAAAATAATCACGTAAAGAATTCATTTTTTTGGCAGCTACTAAATTATCAACACTTATCTCAACCGTTTGGTTATCTTCTTGTGGAAGGTTATAAGGATAATCCTTAAAATAGTTTTCTGCTGCTGTTTGCATAATTTTTTCTACATCTTCGGTTGTATATTTTTTGGAAGAAAACTTAGAAATAATTTGTAATAATAGTAATAGTATAACAATAACTGCTACTACAACTATCATATACTTAATTATTTTCTTTTTAAATTCATCCTTATTTTGGTTATTTTTTGGTTTTTCTTCCCCATTTTCTTCTTCGTAATTAGAAGAATCAAAATCTAAATCTTCTTCTTCATAATCATCGTAATTATCTTTTTCATCTACCATCATATCTTCTCTAATGGCATCTGCTTTATTTTTTCCTTCAAAATCCATAGAAACTATTCTCCTTTCTAATTATCAAAGAAATCATCAAAGAAATCATCATCATCTATATTATCATTTAAATCTAAATTAGATTTATTATTTTGTTTAGTATCTGTTTTATAAGTAGCATTTGCCTGATTTCTAGAAGGTTCTACCATCTTAGATTCTTTTAAAGACTCATTAGATTTATTAGATTGTATATTACTAATAACTTTTATATCATTAATAGCTGATGCTGTAGCACCAGAAACTGATGAAGTATCTGATAGTTTTTCTTTTGCACCTTTTTCAGGTTGTTCTACTATAGTGGCATCAGAAATTTTTGATGTTCTTTCTTTCTCTTTATCTTTATCACCTTCTGATAATTCCTCATGAGATACAACTGGAGAACTCTGCATTGCATTTTTCTTAGCCTGCTCTTCTTTTTCTCTTCTCTCTTCTTCTTCTAACTCAGCAATCTTTGCATCTATTTTTCTAACTAATTCATCGACATCAAAGCCTAAATCATCATCTTCTAAGCTATTAGATGAAGAATTCGATATTGTACTTTGATTCATAAAAGATGGAGTGCTTTCAGGTGAAAAGTTTTCTTTTTCAAATGAAGGCATATCCATTGGTGAGAATGGAGCGGTAGAAGGATGACTAGCTACATTATGTGATAAGAAATCTTTAAAGTCTGACTCTTCTTTACTATATGGCATAATAGTTGGCCTTGGTATATTATTCAAAGAAGGAGAACTTCCACTACCAACACTACTATTATTATCATCAATAGAAGTTGAATTCATCATTTCTAACAATTTTTTCTTTTTAGAATTTTTTACAAATTCTTTGATATCAAATGTATGAACCTCACGTTTTAGTCTTACAGGATAATCTGCTTTTGGATAACGCTTACCCCAATCTAATTCAAAATATGGAGTAAATTTTGTTTTGAATGGCAATTTTCTCATTCTTAAAATGATTACTTCAAATTGTTTCATCCTTTGTAAGTCGGATATTGTTACTAATGGAGTAGATGCAGTTTTATCATCTTTTTTAGATTTTACTTCTCCACACATCTTAGAAATTTCTTCTAAGGCTTTTAATTCTGTTGTTATTAAATAGATAATATTACCACAGTTTCCACGGATAGTATCCGCTTCTTTTTCTCCATAAACAGAATCTAATTGTGCAAAGTTTTGAATAATCATTGTAAATCGAATACCTCTCGATCTAGCAGCCGTTATCATAGTCGTAACATCTTTTAAAGGTGGCATATTAGCAAACTCATCCAACAAAAAGTTGGTACGGACAGGAAGTTTTCCTCCATGCTTTTGGGCAGTAGCAATTAAAGTCTCATATACTTGTTTTAAGAAAATAGTTACTAAAGAGTGATATGTTTTCTTTTCATCTTGAATAACTACAAATACTGCTGTTGGTTTTTCTCCAATACTTTCTAAATCAATATCACTATAAGACAACATCTCACTTAAATTATCACGAGAAGAAAATAACTTCACTTTTTGTTTAAATACAGATAAAATACTAAGCTTTGTTTCATTAGGAGCCATAATCGTACTAGAGGCATCTATCGCAGCTGCACTTCCAGGATCTTTATCAGAAAAATATTCTTTTATATAAGTTGAACCACCAAACTTTTCTTCTCCAACAGTAGTCATAAGAGAAATACTATTGATATTTATCTCTTCTGCTTTTCCATCTTCAAAAAGTCCTAAAGCTACTCCAGAAAAATAATCTGCACTTGTCTTTTCCCAAAATGGATCAGCATTTTTATTACTTTCATCATAAAGAATATTTAAAGCTAGGTCATCCAATAACTCAATAGCTTTATCTTGATTACCATTTTTATACATTTGGTAAGGAAGTGTCATAGGATTCCATGAATTACCATTTTGTGGATTACGAATATTTAAAAGTAATACTTGATAGCCTTTTGCGCGCAACATATTACTTGTTTTTTCATAAATTTCACCTTTAGGATCTGTAATAATCATAGATTCTCTTGCTTTTGCTAAACTATGAACTTGTGGTAAAATTACTGTCTGTGTTTTACCAGATCCAGTAGCACCAATTACTAATGAGTGATATTCACTATTATCTACCCACATCTCTTTAGAATTTAAGATGATAGGAACTCCTGCTACTTTAGAATGGCTTTGCTTAATCTCAACCATTTCAAGTTCATCTTTAATTTCTCTTTCCTTTGCCCATCTAGAGTATCCTTTATCTTTTTTTTCAGTAGCAATACCAAAACCTTTTTCGCTTTCAAAAAAATAAGATTTAACACTAAATAATAATCCTCCTAAGCATAAAAAATAAATGATTAAAGTATCTACTATTAAATCTGGTGCTAAAGCAGGAAGCGGATTTAATCCGGACATATTTCCTGTAGATGCAAATGTTGAAATATTAGATATTCCAATCGCAATTACAAAGAAAAGAAAAAGAGCAAAAGCTAAAAAGATAATCCAATCTTCTTTATCTGCACGAAACTTTAATTTCATAATACGACTTCCTTTCTGTCACTATTATAACGTAAGTTTATAAAACTGTCATTATTTTATTCATCTGAGGCCAATTTTTTAAATTTTTGATTATCAAATTTATATAAGGTATAAATTGGCTTTTCTATACTATATCTAGAACAGGTAAGTAAAATTTCATAACTGCCATCTCCATCAGCATCCAATATTGAATGAATGTATGGTTTTAAAGCATTACCAAATAAGTTCTTTTCTTGATACTCATATAGCATATATGTTTTATTATCTTTTATCATAAAAACGAAGGAAAAAGTTGTTTCAGGTTCTACTTCTTCTATAAAAGCATTACTAACTACATAAATTGTTTCCTCTTTCCCATCGCTATCAATATCTACATTTAAATAATTATTAACAGTTAAAGATTCATTAGAAGAAATACCATGACTTTCCAACATTTCAAGTACATAATTATAATCGATATTTTCAAATATTTCAAACGTTTTTACATTCAAATTAAAATTTGCCCGTAAAGCTAACATCTTTTCTGTATAATGAACTGCTTGTTTTTGTAAATCAAACAATCTAAAGTTATCTCCATCATTCCAAAGATAATATTCACCACTATATTCATCATCTAAATATACAGAATATTTTTCCCAATCATACTTTCCTATTTCATAAGAGCTATTTACTGCTTGCCAATATCCATTTTTTAATTGAAAAGCCGTCTTTTCTCCAGTCAAAATAGTAATTTCTCTTTTTTCTACGTTTCTAGATGGTAATCCAATTAATAGATATAATATTCCTGCAAACAGAAATAAAGTAACTATCAATATAATATAAACTTTATTACTCTTCATAAATTTCTCCTTTTAGCCTAAAGTAAAATATGTAAAAGTACTAGTATTCTTATAATTATATTTTTCCCACATACTAGTAAAGTTTGAACCAGGGTCCATCATTGTAACTTCTCCATTTTGTGTAGAAACAACCGCAACCCAGTGTTGTCCTGTATTTCCCTTTACTTCAGCAACTACATAATAACCTTTATTAAGTAAATCTGTTAACGTATTATATTTTTGATCTTTTGTATATCCAGAAACATATACTCTACCACTATAATGAAAACTAGGTACTGTTCTTGTTACTCCAGCGTATTGTAATTCTCCACCATTATTAAATCCACCGTGAGTATTCATATATTCTACGAAGCTTCCTGGATTAAACTCTCCCTCCACATTTGTTGATACACCACTTCTAGCAACCTGCATAGCAATAGAGGTAGCAAGACATCCTATTTGCTTAATTGTTTTTCCACTATTTCCCATTTTAACAGATACCCAAGGGCCTTGATATTGCTTCCAAGAAGCATAATCGCCTGTTACTGCTTGACTACATTGATCTCCTGTTGTATTACAACTCATCTTTTCTATATTTCTAGCCCCATAGTTTCTTTTACCACTATTATAAACTGTTAAAAGGATTTCTTTATAACTCATACCAGATTTTGCTAATCTTTCAAATTCTTTTTGTTCTGTATTTGTAAAGCCTGCATATACAATATAACCTTGAGAATTTACTATTACTTCTCCCATTGTCTCATTAGCTAGTGTTCTAGCTCTTGCATCCGCTGCTAAAGGATATTTATGTACTGGTATTCCAGAAACATTTGTACCACTATATACTTGTTGCCACTGTCCTTGTCTTGTAGAACATCCCTTATCTGGATCACAATAAACTTGATCAGCCGTACTATTAGCAATTTGCAATACCCAATTATCTCCTTCTTGCTTTAGACTTCGAAAACCACCCATATCAGTTGCTCTTGCAAGAGCATAACTTCTAGCAGCTACTAATTGAGCTTTAAAAGCTTCATCAGATACTCCTGTATCTACTTCAGCATAAGCTACTCCTAGTACATACTTTTCAAAATCAATTAACTCTTCCCCTGGCATAGCTAATCCAAACGTACCACCATAATTATGACCATCTGATATACCAGTTTGCATTAGCCTTACTTTTAAGTTAGATATATCCATATCTTTCATAACATTTCCTTTTCCGCCATGGATATAAAAACCTTTAATTTTATAGTTACAACTACCTATAGCAGAACAAGAAGAATTAGGATTATAACCAATAAAGTCATAATATAAATCTATATATTCAAAAACTTCATCTACGTACTTTTCGATTACTTCACTATCCTCTTTCGGAAAATAGTGTGGAAATAAATTATCCGTTAATTCCTTTCTAAATTTATCTCCATTATAATAATAACTATCTGATTCTTCATTATATTCTAACATAGCAACTACAATATCATTAATTTTATCATCAGTCATATTATTGTATTTAATCTTTTCATTATGATGATTGATAACATGATAAGTTGCTACTATTTTTAAAGCATCTACATTGATATTATCCCCTTTATATTCTTCTACCTTTTTAACTACTCTTTTATAAAAACTAAGTTTATTTTTATCATCTGTTGTATATTCGATTCCACCAGTAAAGAAACCTATTTCATGACTAATTCCAATAGCGTCTTCAAATTCTGAAAAAGCAGAAGTCCAATGAGAAAGAAGAGTAAAAGGAAGTAATATAATTGCTACTACAAGAAGAATAGGAAAACCAATCATAAGAACTGGAGAAAAAGCAATTAAACTTCCTTTTAAAGGAATATTAGACTTTGAAGACTCTTTCCCACTTTCTTCTCCAGTAGATATTAAGTTTTCTACTAAATTACTTTTTTTATTGTTAGACAAAGAAGAGGAAGATACTTCTGTATTTGAAGAGCTTCCTCCTGTTTGTTTATTTGCTCCTCCGATTGAGCTTCCATCTACAAAATTCATAGCTTTATCTGCATTATCAAGAATCCCACTATCATCTAATTTTTTAGCAGCCATTCCCATTCCTGGAATTTTATTAATGGCTTCTCCACCTTTATTAAATACTTCTTTTCCTGCATTTGTATTTGCTAAGGCATCTACTGTTTTGGAAGCAGCAGGCCCCCCAAAATAAGTAGCAGCTCCTTTTGCAGCAGTACTAGCTAATTTTGTAGAAGCTTCTTTTTTTGTTGCATCGGTTGCAGATGATTCTAGTGGTGCTTCTAAATCATCATTATTTATATTATTTCTTTTACTATGATATGATCCCATATAAAATCACCTACTCCATATTTTTATAAAGAAACTAGAATCCTCCACCAGATCCAAAGGAATCTAATTCCTCGTTTGTTACCGCAACATTAATTCTCATTCTTCTGTTTCCACAAACAAACAATGCTTCTCCTTGAGAATAACGTTTAATGCTTTCTTTTTCACTTTCATTTAAATCTATTAACATAGCTAAATCTTCTGTTGCTTGTTTTCTAAGTCCCATAATTAAATAATAGGATGCATTATCAAAAATAGCTTTTCCTTGTGTAATAACTTGAGGATTAGAAAAATCACTAGGTTGTTGTGTAATAATAATTGTTCCTGTATTATACTTACGAGCACGTCTTTGTACTTGTGCTAGGAAATCAGCTCCTTGAACATTATTAGCTCCTAATAAAACATGTGCTTCATCTACCATTAAAACAGTATCTACGCTAGAGTCTAAACATAGACCCCAAGCATACTTTAAAATATTGAAGAACAATGCATTTCGAACATTAACATCACTATTCATTAACTCTTTAATATTAAATACCATAAAGTCACTATCTCTTCTTAGAGTAGTATGACCATCAAAGTAAAATCTAAGTTCTGTAATCAAAGGCCTTACTTTTAATTCTAATCGTTCTAATATATCACGTTCTTGTGTCTGTTCTGTAATAGAAGTTAATCTTCCACGTATTGTTGCATATACATCACTAAATGTTGGATAATTTTCAGATGTAAATCTTGTAAAATCTGTATCATAATCAATACCAAATCTCTTATAGGTAATTTGTACAATTTCAGAAAACATATTTAAGACATCTTCTTCAATAGATGGATCATAATATTTCATAAATCCTCTTAAAAATTGTAGAGTTCTTGTTAAGATAGAATGTCCCAATCCTTGAGCAATTTCTTCATCGTCTGCATCTATAACTATTTCAAGTGGATTAATTAATCCAAATTCTCCACCTTTTCCCATATCTACTGTATCTCCACCAAAAGCATTTGTCATTTCCCTAAATTCATCTTCTGGATCGATAATTACAATTTGACACCCATTTCTAATATGTGTTCTAAGCATTAATTTTGCAGCGGTTGATTTACCAGAACCTGAAGTACCTAAAATAATCATATTCGCATTATTTCTATTATTTTCTTTTCTAATTTTATATAAGAATTGATTAAATAGGATTACTCCTCCTGAAAAATCCACTCCTAATAAAGTAGATAACCCTGGATCTTTAATACTATCAAATATAAATGGATACATTGCTGCTATTGTAACAGAAGGGATTGGCGTACCAATTCTCTGCTCGATATCTTGCGGTGGAAAGATAGGTAAAATAGACTTCAACACTTTTTCTTGTTCATAGCGTAGAGAAATACCACGAAGTTCCATAGCATCTAAGTAATTTTTTACATTTACTTTCTTTAATTCTAATTCTTCTTTGGTATCAGCAGTTATCATAATATGCATTTGAAAATCGAAAATTCTTGCTTGAGAAGCAGCAAGCATAGAAGTAAAATACTCCAAGCTTTCTGCATCTTGTCTAATTCGCTCTTTTAAAGTTTGATCTTTTTCATTATTATATCTTTCTCTTAAATCAGCAACTTGTCTATTTAGCATTTTAGACATCTCTTGAAAAGGAACTGGTATGTGTTTAATTACAATCTTGATTCCTGACATATTGGTAAGAGAGGATAAATACCCTGGTGAAATATACCTTGGATAAGAAACTATTGTTAAAATAGTAGCATATTTATCACTAATAAAGAAATCACTACGAGAAAACTCTAATCCTTTTGGTGCTAATTGACTTCTAATTCCCATACTCATTCAGACATCACCGTCCCAAATCCTGTCGATACTCCTCCATTTAAGAAGTTATCCATAATTACTCTTAAATCACTATTCGTAGTTTGTGATGCATTAAGTCCACATTGTGCAAGACCATTAATCATTAAACGAACTCTTTTTTGTAATAAATCTACATCGGTAGACTTAATCAAAAAGTAATACTCTGTATCTACTATATTATTATTGATAAAACTTTGTCCTTTATTAATATCTTGCATGATTAGTTTTCGAATAGCTGGTACTGGTGTTTCATTATATAGTAATTGCAACTGAGACATATAAACAGATATATCTACAGGTCTATCTGCAACAACTAACCAAAATTCAAAATCTAACATATTATAGAAGTTCTTTAAACTTGTTAAGATATTATCTTGCATCATAGGGTCTAAAATAAATATATTCCTAGGTGTAATTTTAACTCCTGTTACTTTCTCATTTCTTGTTGTAATTATCATTCCATTTTGAATACCTTTTAGTGGTAACCAATCTTCTGTAAAACCACTACTTTGTTTTTTTGCCAACTTTATAACACCATCCTCTCCAACGATAAGTTTGTCTATTCGTTAAGAATTCATATAATTCAATAATTATTGTTAACATATTATGGTAATAAGGAACTGGTAAGACCAAAAAGGAACAAATCAGTGCCGGAGATAATGCAAGTATAACAACAAATGTGGAAGCTAGCGGTAAAAATGCTATTAATAATGTCGTTATAAATACTCCTGTCCCAAATAATATTAAATCGAAAGGCCGAAAGATTCCTAAAATCAAACGACCTGTCTTTGTATTTGCTGGTATTAAATAATTATTCACTTATATCACACACCTTTTATTTCTAATTGCTACTTCCATAAGTATCATCAATAGTTCCATCAAATGATTTAGGATCACGTTGATATTGATATTGACCTCTAGCATCCGTACCTGTATTTGCTCTTGCAGTTCTACGGTATTGATTACGTGATACTTGTTGTCCATTTTCATCTTGAGTAGTGGTAATAGGATTACCATACTGATCATATCCAAAGTTATTAGAGTCAACAATACGGTTTCCATTAGCATCCACTGCAATATCAAAGTCTTTATCCTTAGTAACTGTTCTAGGAGAACGATAAGTATCAGACCATACGTCAACAGCCCTTGGAACAGCTTGAAGTCCAACTCTACCATCATTCATATTCTTAACAGCAGATTCTGCTCTTCTAGCTCTAACTTTCAAGTCTTCTAACTCATTTTCAGATCTACGAATAGCATTTTCTCTGTTTCTATAAATAGTTTGATATCTAGCGTAAGCTTCAGCTACAGTAGAAGTAGTTCCATCAGTATGTCGAACAATAGAACTATCAGAAAGACCATCATAGCCCATTTTCCTTTGCCAATCTCCAAACTCCATCATAGTACCACCAGCACCTTGCATAGAAGCAAAATCTGATTTTAATGAAGATAAAGCAGCCTGATCTCTTTCTAAAAGTTTCGCTAATTGTTTTGATTCATAATCTGCAGCGGCATACGCATTACGACCAATACCTAAACTTCTAGCACGTAATTCTCTATTACTGTAGTTTAACCTATCTAATACATATCCGGACAAGCCACCATGAGCATCTTTATCACCAGTACGAATTTTAGCCATTAAATCTTTATTTTGGCTTCTTATTTGTTGAACAG
>CAMUZJ010000027.1 GCA_947165195.1 uncultured Bacillota bacterium | reverse complement strand
TTTAAAATATTTAATAATAGAAATTATAAATAATCCTATTACTGCTATTTCATATAAAGTAGAGACAATAGATGAAATAGTATCTGGCAAGAAAGATAGTAAAAAGCCAAAAATTACTAAAAAAATTCCTACTGCATTGTTTACTGTTAATTTACCTAGTAAATAAGTATTACAAATTGGTATAAAAGCTAATATAGATTCTTTTCCATAAACTAATTTATGAAATCTATTTAGAAATATACAAAATCCAAAATATAATCCAATAGCAAGTATGATTACTAAGATATTTGTAGCAATTGCAGAATAAATATCCATAACCATGAGTAGCAACCCCTTCCACTAAATTTGATAAGATAATAACACAAAGTATAAAAAAATACAACTATAAATAGATAAACATAGGAATTATTGATAAAATAGAAAAGTAAGTATTTATAGATAGGAGTAAAATAAATGGAAAGAGTATATAACAAATTAGTAAGAGATAATATACCAAATATTATTTGTGAGAATGGAGAAAATCCAATAACTAGAATATTAAATGATGAAGAGTATAAGCACTCTTTAGAAGAAAAATTATTAGAAGAATGTCATGAAGTAATTAACTCTAGAGGAAAAGAAAGATTAGAAGAATTAGCAGATGTACTAGAAGTAATAAAATCATTAGCAGAAGCAGAAGAGTCATCTCTAGAACATGTAATAGAATTAGCTAATAAAAAAAGAAAATCTCGTGGAGGATTTAATGAAAAAATATTCTTAGAGAAAGTAATTACAAAATAAAGGAGAAAAAATGAGTAATAAAATAAATACAAGTATACAATATCAACTTTCTAATATTATTCTTTATCAAGAAATAATAGGAAATTGGTTAGTATTTAAACCAATATTAGAAGAAGGACCAGAATCTATTAAGAGATATTTAGTAGAAAAATGGAATGAAATAAGAAAAAAGGTAAAAGATAATCCAGAAGTTATTATAAATGATATAGATAAAGAAGTGACTATCAAAGATTTTGATGCTAGATTAATCGATACAGAAGATGGAACCCACATCTTTGTATTTACTTTTCCAGATTATGATTTTAATGATTCTACTAGTAAATATACAGCTTTAGCACTTACGAAAGGTATTCCTAGATATTTTACTTTGGAATATTCTACTAACTTAGCAAAAAAAGAGGATTGTTTTGTTGTTGGAGAAATTGCTATTGAAAAGAGTAGTCTTCAACATAGAAATTATGGTACTATAGAAAAAGCTGACTTATCTACTTTTGTGATTTGTATAGCTGATTTATTAAAAAATAACAAGTAATTATTATATAATTTAGGGGTGAGTAAAATGTATTATTCAAAATTTTTAAAAGAAAATGACTGTATAGGAGTTCCGGCACCTTCTAATGGAGCTAGAAATGAACAAAAAAAGGCAAGTATGAAACAAGCTAAGAAATTTTTAGAATCCCAACATTATCAATTGAAATTATCTTCTAATTTGATGAAGTCTAAAAGAGGAAGAAGTGCTAGTCCAAAAATTAGAGGACAAGAAGTAAATGATATGTTTCAAGATAAAGACATTGATGCTATTATGTGTGCAACAGGAGGAGACTTTTTAGTAGAATGTCTACCATATGTAGATTTTGATGTGATACGTAAAAATCCTAAACTAGTTACTGGATTTTCTGATCCTACAGGTCTACTTTATCCAATCACAACATTATGTGATATAGCAACCATTTATGGACATAATTTTGCCTCTTTCGGCTCAACTGATTTACATAAGACGCACAAAGATTTTCTAGAATTGATAAAAGGAAATATTATATTACAAGAAAGTTATGATTTATATGAAGAAGAACGCCTAGAATGTATAACAGGGTTAGAAGGATATAATTTGACAGAAAAAGTTTATTGGAAAACGTTAGATAATAAATCAGTATCTTTAAAAGGAAGAATTATTGGAGGATGCTTTGATATTATTGCTGAACTTGCTGGTACTAAATATGATGGTATTGATAAGTTTAATGAAAAATATAAAGATGATGGAATTATTTGGTTTTTTGATAACTGTGAAATATCCATGGAAGAAACTATTCGTACACTATGGAAGATGAATGAACTAGGATATTTTAAATATACTAAGGGAGTTATTTTTGGTAGATTTGGTGAAAATATTACTTCTTATGATTATGATGTAAAAATGTGCCTAGAAGATAGTATTTTAGCTAATTTGAATATTCCTATTATTTATGATGCTGATGTATCTCATAAAGGACCATGCTTAAATATTATTAATGGATCTATTGCAACTATAGAAGTAAAAGAAGGAAAAGGAAAAATTTCTTTCGAATTGAAATAAATAGAATTGACTTAGAAAATGCTGGAAGTTACAATTAAAATTGTAATTGGAGGATTTATATATGAATATACAAGATGAAAATATACTAAAAATTTTAACAATGTTAGAAAATATAATGGAAGATGATGAAAAAAGACAAAATGTAGAGACTATCATAAAAGAAATTGAAGAAGATGCAAAAGGACATGAAACACTTCTACAATTTATAAGCTTAACAACTAATATTGCATCTCTTACGATTGTTTTATTCATAAAAAATGAATTAGAAAACATAAATAATAATTTAAAAAATCAAAACTTAAATACAAAAAATAAATTAGATAGTGATTTTATATTTAAAATATTAGGTTTAAATACAGATAAAACAGAAAATAATTATCAAAATATAGATTTATCTGAAATAATATCAAGTATTTTTAAAGATACTCAATCAAAAGATACAAATGATAAAGATGTAGAAGAAGATAATTCAATGAAAAATATTTTGAATATCTTATCAAATATGGGTCTTAATGTTAGAGAAAATAATCAAGATAGTAAAGATGAAAATATAGAGAAAAACAAAACATTAAATACAGAAGAATGTTTAGAAAGTGATTATCAAGAAGAAGATATAAATACTACTAATATAAGCACTATGTATGCTGAAATGATATCACAATATTATGATTATATTTTAGGAGCTTATAAAGAGTTAAATAAGATGGCTTTTTATCCTAAATACGTGCTATATGGTCCGATTGAAGAAGCTAAAATACCAGAACAATTAAAAGATACTATAAAAAATAATGTATATATATTTTATAAAGTGAAAAATGAGATTGAAAATAGTGAAGAACACAAATGTAATCTATCAATAACAAATCATTATGTAACTATTGATGGTAAGAAAATAGAAAAAAAGGTTGAAGCTAATGCTATAAAAGAATTATGTAAAAAAGATAATATAAGTTTTATTGAAATACAAAAAGCAAATGAGATAGATTTACAATTATATACACCTCAAAAAATAAAAGGAATACAATAAAAAAAGCCTCACATCAAAAATATGAGGTTTTTTTATGAAAAAAGAACCCCTTATGGAGTTCCATCTATGTACAAGAGGATCTTCACACGTAACAGTGAACCTTCCTCAATAATAATATATGTAAAAAAAATGAAAAATATACATATTAAAATCAGTGACATCTTTAAAAATAAAATAAATTATGATATTCTACAACAAAGAAGTATTATATATTAAAAACGGAAAATAATAATAAGGAGAAAGAAAATGGAAAAATATGAATTAAAAAAGTTAGTACAAAATAATATTCAAAAAATAGATGATTTATGGAGGTCACTTTGACATAGCATCTAAAATGAAAGAAGTAGAAGAATTAGAAAAAGAAACTCTAAATCCTAATTTTTGGGATAATAGACAAAAAGCAGAAGAAATACTTAAAAAAATTACTGAACAGAAAAATTTAATTTCTTCAATAACCTCTATGAAACAACAATTAACAGATAATGATGAACTTTTAGAGATTGTAGAATCAGAAGAGTTAGAACAAGTGGAAAATTCTATTCTAAAAACAAATCAAGAGTTAGAAAAATTAAGTCTTTTACTACTATTAAATGGTCCATATGATAAGAATGATTGTATTTTAGAAATCCATTCAGGAGCAGGTGGAACAGAAGCTTGTGACTGGGCTAATATGATATATAGAATGTATCTTAGATGGTGTGAAAGTAAAAATTATAAAGTAGAATTACTAGATTATCAGCCAGGAGAAGAGGCAGGAATAAAAAGTGTTTCTGTTAAAGTAAGAGGAACGAATGCTTATGGATATTTAAAAAATGAAAAAGGAGTTCATAGATTAGTAAGATTATCTCCATTTGATTCTAATAATAGAAGACATACTTCCTTTGCTTCTGTTGATGTAACACCAGATATAGAAGTAGATGACAGTATAGAAATAGATGAAAAAGACATTAAAATAGATGTTTATCGTTCTACTGGAGCTGGTGGACAAGGAGTAAATACAACAGACTCGGCTGTTAGAATTACTCATTTACCTACTAAAATAGTAGTTACTTGTCAGAATGAAAGAAGTCAAATACAAAATAAAGAAGAAGCTATGCGAGTATTAAAAAGTAAACTTTTAATACTAAAATTAGAAGAACAAGAAAAGCAATTAAAACAAGAAAAAGGAGAACAGATGAATATTGAATTTGGTTCTCAAATAAGAAGTTATGTAATGCATCCTTATTCACTAGTAAAAGATCATAGAACTAATGAAGAAACAAGTGATGTTAATAAAGTATTAGATGGAGACTTAGATTTATTTATTGAAAGTTATTTAAAAAAGAGGTTGTAAAATATGAATATATTAGGGAATGAAAATTTATATATATTAAAAAAAATTCAAGAAAAATCTTATATTAGAAGACATATTTCGTTTGTGATAGGTGTTTTTTTAGTGGCGATAGCTTATAACCTATTTCTTGCACCAAATGCACTTGTATCTGGTGGAGTAAGTGGATTTGCTGTAATTTTAAATAATTTAACTAATATAGATAATTCTCTAATAATATTAATTTTCAATGCTATTTTATTAATACTTAGTTATTTTCTTCTTGGCAAAGAAAAGACTAGAGCAACCATTTTAGGCTCTATTCTTTTTCCACTATTTATAGCACTTACTGCCAATCTTAACCAAATTATTCAAATAGATACTTCTCAATTATTATTATCAACCATTTTTGGAGGAGTAGTATTTGGTTTTGGAGCAGGAATGATTTTTAAAGCAGGATTTACAACAGGAGGAACAGATATTATTAATCAAATAATCTCTAAATATGCTAAAATTAGCATGGGAAAAAGTATGCTAATAACAGATGGATTAATCGTATTTTTATCTACGTTTACCTTTGGAGTTACTCATTTTATGTACTCCATTATAGTGCTTTATATTATTAGTTTAATGTCAGATAGAGTAATTTTAGGTATTTCAGATAGCAAAGCATTTTACATTATAACGGATAAAGATGAAGAAGTAAAAGCATACATCTTAAAATATTTAAATCACGGAGTTACTATCTTTAAAGCTAAGGGAGGATTTCAAAAGGAAAATCGTAATGTATTAATGTGTGTTTTACCAACAAAAGATTACTACAGGCTAAAAGCAGGATTAAATGAAATAGACCCTGATGCCTTTTTTGTCGTAACGGATGCCTACGAAGTATTTGGAGGTGAATAGTTATGATGGATATATTAAAAAAAATATTTACCAAAGAAAAAATTAAAATATATATCATTATGATTATTTCTTTGATGATAACCGCAGTAAGCTATAATATGTTTCTAGTACAATTAAATATTGTTGCTGGAGGAACCAATGGTATAGCAATCATTATAAAACATCTCTTAGGAATAGAACCATCCATATCCTTATTTGTATTAATGACACTTTTTTTAATCATTAGTAGGATATTTTTAGGAAGAGAAAAAACATTAGCAACCGTATTTGCATCTCTTGTTTATCCAGCTTTTGTAAAATTAACATCCCCACTTGTTGATATAATTACTTTTTCAACCTCTGATATGTTTATAGTTGCCATTTTTGCAGGACTTTTAACAGGCCTTGGAAATGGATTACTATACAAAACGGGATATAATTCTGGGGGATTAAGTGTTTTGTGCCAAATCATCCATGAGAGATTCCATATTTCTCTAGCAAAATGTGTGTTACTTACCAATTTAACAGTTATTTTAGTAGGGGCATTTTTCTTTGGAGTGGAAAATGCTATGTATGCTACTATCTTATTGTACATAAGTAATATTATTATGGATAAAGTATTATTGGGAATTTCCCATAATAAAGCATTTTATATAGTAACTAAAGAACATAAAAGGATATCAGAATACATTATTAATACTTTAGGGCATAGTATTACAACGTTTAATGTAAAAGGAGGATTCTTTGAAAGAAAAAGATATGTAATTTTAACAGTAATTCCTAGTAGAGAGTATTATATTGTAAAAGAAGGAATAAAGATGATAGATGCAGATGCCTTCTTTGTAGCAACCGATTCTTATGAAGTTAAAGGAGCAGATTAACAAGTTTAATTTGCTTTTTTCTTGTAATTTTGTCGTATTTTGTTTAAAGCTGTTGATTTATATGATATAATAATGTAATAAGGATAGGAGGATAAGATGGATTTAATCAGAATTAAAAACGTTGAAAAGAAATATAAAAACGGTGTTACAGCAATCTATGATTTGAATTTAGCCATTGAAAAAGGTGCCTTTGTCTTTGTTATAGGCGGTTCTGGTAGTGGAAAAAGTACACTTATAAAGATGCTATATCGTGAGGAAAAACCAACCAAAGGACAAATTATTGTTGGTGGATTAGATGTAGCAAAACTTAGAAATAGAAAAGTTTATCGATTAAGAAGAAAATTAGGTATTGTTTTTCAAAATTTTAGATTATTAGAAAAACAGACAGTCTATGAAAACGTAGCATTTGCCTTAGAAGTAATTGGTGCTCCAAAAGATGAAATAAGAGAAAAAGTTTTAAAAGCTTTAGAAGATGTTGGATTAAAGAATAAACTACATAACTATCCTGATCAACTATCCGGTGGAGAACAACAAAGAGTAGCAATTGCTAGAGCTATTGTAAATGATCCAAAACTTTTGTTATGTGATGAGCCAACAGGAAATCTTGATCCAGAAAGAAGTATGGAAATTATGAAAGTACTAGATGATATCAATAAATCCCGTGGAACTACAATTATTATGGCTACTCACGATAAAGATATTGTGGATAAGATGAAAAAGCAAGTCATAACACTTAAAGATGGACATTTAGTAAACTTTAAACAGAAAGGAACTTATAATAATGAAGCCATTTAGAATGTTAGCAAGAAGCATAAGAGATGCTTTTAAGAGTGTAAAAAGAAACTTTAGTTTATCCCTAGCATCTGTTTCTTGTATAACCATAACTCTAATCATAGTAGCAATCGCAATCATCGCTTCTTTTAATGTTCAAAACTTTACAAAAGAAATAGAAAAGGATTTAACAGTAGTAGCTTTTTTAAATAATGATGCTACAGAAGAAGATGTTTTGAATGTAGAGAATGCACTTAAAAATATAAAAAATGTAGATACTTACACCTTTCAATCTAAAATTGAAGTAAAAGAACAGATGCAACAAGAGTCAGAAATATTTAATGCAGTATTAGATACATGGGAGGATAATGAAAGTCCATTAAAAGATACTTTTCAAATAAAAGTAAAAGAAGTAGAAGAAATAGGGACAACAGCAGAACAAATTAAAAATATAGACAAAGTATCTGTAGTAAGATACGGAGAAGGTATGGTAGATAAAATGATATCTGCATTTACCTCTATTAAAAAAGTAACAATCGTTGTAGTAGTTGCTCTTATTATAGTTACTGTTTTCCTAATTATTAACACTATTAAACTAACAATAGACAATAGAAAAAGAGAAATTGGAATTATGCGTGTTGTAGGGGCAAGTAATATTACTATTAAAACACCATTTGTAATAGAAGGTATGATTTTAGGATTATTAGGTTCTATTATACCGGTTATTTTTACAACTTATGGATACTTAGCTTTTTATCAACATTTTGATGGATATCTTTATTCGGAATTAATTCAATTGATAGAACCAGAGCCATTTATTTATAATGCTTCTATCATTGTAGTTGCTATTGGTATTTTAGTAGGTATGGTAGGTAGTGCCAGTGCCGTTAGAAAGTACTTAAAGATATAATGAAAAAATTAAAAAAGTATCTATCTATCTCTTTTCTATCTTTATTAATTGTCTCAATGATAATACTACCAATCGAGACAAATGCTAAGACAATCAAGGAATTTCAACAAGAAGTAGATAAATATACCAAAGAATTGGAGGATAGAAAAGCAAAAATAGCAACTAATGAAGCAGAAATTGCGAAGATAAAACAAAGAATTTCAGAAATAGAAAAAGAAATTGCCAAAGCAGAAGAAGAAATAGCACAGTTACAAAAAGAAATAGATGAAAGCAATGCTGAAATAAAAAGAAAAAGTGAAGAGAGTAAAAGCATCATGGAGTATTATCAAGTATCTAACGGAGAAAATGTATATTTAGAGTATGCATTTGGTGCTAAAAGCATTACAGATATGATTTATCGTTTATCAATCGTAGAACAATTGACAGAATATAATAATAAAGTAATGAAAGAGTTAGAAGAATTGATAAAGAAAAATGAAGAACAAAAGAAGAAACTTCAAGAAAAAGAAGATGAATTAAAAAAGTTAAAGAAAAATTTGGAAGAAGAACAATCAAGAATTGCTTTGGATATTGCAAGTATTAAGGCAGGAATGCCTAGTATCGAAGAACAAATAAAAGCAGCTAAGTCTCAGTTAGCTAATGCCAAAAGCTTAGGATGTGGAGAAACAGAAGATATTAATAGCTGTATTTATCGAGTAAGTCAAAAAAATAAAAGTAATGGTGGAACATCTATTCCAAGTACCAATGGCTTTTATAGACCTATTGAATATGGATACGTAACACAATATTATTCAGGATGTGGAACTTATATTGAATGGAAAGGTGTTTGCTCTGGACATATAGGTATAGATATATCAAGCTCTAATAAAAGTATACCAGTATATCCAATAGCATCAGGTTATGTTACTGCAACTTATTATGATCCTGCCGGAGCACTTGTTGTTAAAGTAAAACATAATTATAATGGTCGCTACATTTACTCAACTTATGCCCACTTAAGAAGCTTTTCCGTTTCTAAAGGACAATTTGTAACGCATAATACACAATTAGGTTTAATGGGATCGACTGGAAATTCTACAGGTCCACATTTACATATGGAAATAACAACATGTGATTGGGCTTCTGACTTTGGAGGATGCACTTGGAGAAATTATGCTATTTCATCATCTAGAAATCCTAGAGATTATGTAGCGTTTCCAGCTAGTTGGAGTAATAGATAGGAAAAGAGTTTAAAACTCTTTTTTTGTGATATTAAAACAAAAAAGAAAAGTAAACAACTTGTCTACTTTTCTACTATTTTGTCTTTAAATTTTTCTCTAATAGTTAATCCTAAGTCTCCATCTCGAATAATAGCTATTTTATCGTCTAATACCTTCACAATCGTAGAAGCAAATCCTTTAATAGTACCACCATCATAAATATAATCTACATTATCCTTCATATTTTCTTCCAAAAAATTTATATTGGTAATCGTAGCGTTTGATGAAATATTGGCACTAGTTGCAATAATAGGCCTATTAAGTTCTTTTATTAATAACTTTAAATTTTCATTATCAGGAATCCTAATTCCAATTTCTTCTCTAAAAGCTGTAACTATACTTGGAATTAAATCAGACTTTTCTAAGATAATAGTCATTTTACCTGGAAGATAAGTATCTATTAGTTCTTCTTCTAAATCATTTATAGATTTCGTATATTTTTTTAACATTTCATAATCTGCTACTAAAATAATCATCGGTTTACTAAAATCTCTTTTTTTTATAGAATAAACCTTTTTTACAGCCTCCTCATTTAAGGCATCACAAACTATTCCATAGACAGTATCAGTAGGAATAATAGCGATACCGCCATTTCTTAAAATAGGTACTAATTCTTTTCTATTCATAAAATCACTTCCAAGTATTATTATATTAAAAAAAATAATTTTCTTTTATCTTGAAAAATCCTGATTTCTATAGATACTCTTTGTCTTTTGAAATCTATTACTTTCTTTTTCTAATGGCTTTCTATCTACTAAATTCTCACTGTATCCAGAAACTTCTTCTCGCATCTGCTCTTGTAAAGCTATAATTTCACCAATTGTCTCACTATCGTATATGTCATTTTGACCATACCCATGTTGTTCAATAATAGCATTATATCTATCCTTATATAATTTATATCTCTTCGCAAATGGTTCTAATGTTCGGTGAATCAATTCTTGCTGGCTATTTAACGAAAATCTTATACTATCATCATTAAGACCTTTTTCTTTCTTCTTATTTAATTCTTCTAATTTTCTACTTACTTCTCTATCTCTTTCTAAGTTTTTTAATAAAAAATATTGTTGTTCATCTGTAAAGATTCGTCTATTTATCTTTTGAATATCTCTCTGCATACAAAAACCTCCTGTAATATAGATTCTATTAAAACAAGAGGCTTTTGTCAAATAATCTTTAATCTTTTAAATTCTTATAATCTATTTTTCCTATCATAGTCTTAGGAAGAGATTCTTTAAAGACAAATTCTTTTGGCATCATATAAACAGCTAAATTCTTTTTACAATACTCTTTAATATCTTGACGTAATACTGCGGTTTCCTTTACATCGCTTTTTAAAACAATAAATGCTTTTGGTACTTGCACTTTATATGGATGAGGAATACCAATCACTCCACAAGCATCAATAGCAGGATGCTTCATAAGAACTTCTTCAATATGAGATGGATAGACATTATATCCAGATACAATTAACATTCTTTTTAATCGTTGTACAAAGAATAATACGCCATCTTCATTCAAATATCCTAAATCTCCTGTATGTACCCATACTTTTCCTTTTCTATCTTTTTCAAGTATCTCATTCGTTGCTCCTTCGTTATTTAAATATCCCATCATAACGGTAGGACCAGTAATCATAATTTCACCAACTTCTCCAAAGCTTGCTTCCTCATGATCATCTATTTTTACAATCTTTACTTCATTTCCAGGAAGAGGAATTCCTACACTACCTAAAATATCTGAACCTAATCCTCCGAATACACACCCACCACTAGTCTCAGTCATACCATATCCTTGAATAATATTATGATGACATTTATGCTTCTTCAAAAATTTATTAATAGCATCATTCTTCTCTGCATTTAGAGAATCTCCACCAGATACTACATATTTAACATTTGACATATCAACATTTTCCATATGATCATTTGATAACATTGCTTCAAATAAAGTAGGTACCCCTGGAATAATAGTCGGTCTATATTTAGTAATTAACTTATCAAATCTTTTGGCATCAAACTTTGGAACCAATATAACAGAAGCACCAATACATAGAGGAAAATGAATACACTCTACTAAACCAAAACAATGAAATAATGGCAAAATAGATAACATACTATCCGTACTATTGGTATCAGGTAATAAAATTTTAGCTTGCTTAACCACTACATTAATATTTCCATTACTTAGTAAAATATTTTTAGGTTCTCCTGTTGTACCACCACTGTGTAAAATAACACAAGCTTGATCTTTTGCTCTTTTTACTAATACATTTCCACCATAATTTAGACCTTTCTCCATGAAACCTTTCCATGTCATAAATTTCTCAGAATTAGTTGGAATGCTTACCTTTCTATCTTCTGTTAAATAATAACCAACTCCTAATAAAAAAGGCATAGAATCTTTAGGAGATACAATTACACTTTTATAGACGCTTGTATCTTCAATAATGTTTTTAACTTTCTTATAAGAAACATTTATTGTAATTAACATTACACTTTTCGTAGTAATGAGTGACTTCTTAATCTCCTCTTCAGCTGATAGAGGATGAATCATATTCGAAATAGCACCAATCTTATTAATAGCATAAAAACTAATGACAGCTTCTGGGACATTTGCCATACAAAGACTAACTACATCACCTTCTCTAATTCCTTGACTACGTAAAGCTCTTGCACAAGTATCAATATCTTTAAAAAAACTACGATAAGTAATTTTCTTTCCAAAATAGTTAATCGCAACACTATCCAAATTATTTTCATTACATTTATATAAATATTCATATAAAGACATCTCAGGAACTTTCATCTTTCTTCTTCCATAAAACTTTTCCCATGGATGTTTATATTTAATCCTATTTATTAACTTTTCAGATATTTTCATAATTAACCTCCAACGTTATACAAATGTTGAATAATTTACAATTGTATTATATAATTAAATAAAAATTTACTCAATCATCAATCTGAAAAAATCTGATAGTTATTAAACAAAAAAATAAAAAATGTATAATAAGAGGAATAGTATGGATAGAAGAATAAAATACACAAAAAAAGTAATTAAAGAAACATTCTTAGAATTATTAAATGAAAAAGAAATTAATAAAATAACAGTTAGTGAAATATGTAATAGGGCAGATATTAATAGAGCTACTTTTTATAGATACTATTTAGATGTATATAATCTATTAGAAAAAATTCAAGAAGAATTATTATTAGAATTAAAAGATGCTTATAAAAGTGATGAAGTAAATAGTTTTTCTATTACTCAATTTACAGAGGCAATATTAGACACCTTTATAAAAAATAAACAAGTTATTAAAATTCTTTTTAATACCAATAATAATATATATTTTCTAAATGATTTTTTAGAAGTAGTTTATGAAAAATGCAAATTACGTTGGGAAAAAGATATTAAAAATATTACAGAAGAAGAGATAGAGTATGGAGCTATATTTATTTTTAATGGTGCTTTAGGAATTATTAATTATTGGGTAAAAAATGACTTTTTAGATTCTACACAAGAGATAGCTA
>CAMUZJ010000026.1 GCA_947165195.1 uncultured Bacillota bacterium | reverse complement strand
TGTTTTTTCATATTCTTCTAATAATTCTTCAAAATGCTCCTCAATATATTTAAAATTATTTTCACTACTTGCTAGTTCATGATGATAAGCTATTTCATTTAATTTTGTTAATCCTAAATATTTAGCATCACTTTTTAGAGAATGAACTTCTACTCTATAATCTTTCATATTATTTTCTAGTTTATATCTTTCGATATTTTGGATTCTTTCCTCGGCATTTTTTATATAGACAGATACAGTAGAATCATACATTTCTATATTTCCTAATAAGTTTAATGATTCCTCGATAGTAATATCATTATTTTTTAGAAACTCTATTTTATCTATTTTAGGAGGTTCTTCTACAATAGAAATAGGTATTGTTTTTTCTAGTTTTAATAGTTCTATATCATTATTTTCTTTACTTTTAGAAATTACTTTATTAAGTACTTCTATTAATTGTTGTTTTTCGATTGGTTTAGACAAATAATCAACAAATCCTGCTTGTAAGTATTTTTCTTTCATCCCATTAATAGCATTAGCAGTCAAAACTATTACAGGAGTGTTAAAGTTTTTTATTTTCTTTAATTCTTGTAATGTTTCTACTCCACTCATTTTAGGCATCATATCATCTAATAATATTAGATCGTATTTTTCATTATTTTTTATTTTATCAAGACAAGCAAACCCACTATCAACAGCCATTATATGATTAGCATTATATTGTTCTAATACTTTTATTGCTACTTTAATATTTAAAGCATTATCATCAACTAGTAAAATGTTAATATTTTCTAAATTTAATGTCTCATTCTTTTTCTTTTCTTCCCCTTGGAAATTTTTTCCTATTTTTTGATTTAAAATAACTCTAAATTTAGATCCTTTTTTATAAGTACTATCAACGATTATCTTTCCACCCATTAGTTCTACTAAATGTTTTACAATAGCTAATCCTAATCCTGTACCTTCAACAGTAGTGTTAGAATCTACTCGTTCAAATTTATCAAATATTTTATCTAAGTTTTCTTCTTTGATTCCTCTCCCTGAATCTTCTACACTAATCAGTAATTTGACATTATCTTTTTCTTTTATGCAATGAACTTCATATTTTATAAAGCCCTTATCTGTATATTTATATGCATTACTTAGTAAGTTAGTAATTATTTTTTTTATGTTAAAAGAATCTCCATATAAAAATTCTGGAATATCAGTAGCAATCAAATATTGAAAATCTAATCCTTTTTCTTTCATCTTTGGAATCATAATTTTTGCTAGTTGCTCAAAGGTTTCTTTTGCCTGATAAGAAGATGAAGAAATAGTAACTTTATTAGCTTCTATTTTAGATATATCCAAAATCCCATTAACGATTTCTACTAATGTATTGGAAGCTACCACTATATCTTTAGCATTTTCTTTTGCTTCTTCTAAAGTTTTGGCATTATTAATACAATCACTAAGTCCTACTATAGCATTTAATGGAGTTCTAATTTCGTGAGACATACTACTTAAAAAGTCCGTTTTAGCACGATTTGCAGCTTCTGCTTGTATATTGGCTCTTTCTAATTCATTAATTAACGCTACATCTGGATTTTCAATAGTATGATACATTAAGAAAATGACAATTGTCTCAACAGAAGTAGCTAAAGTAATTTCAGGATATTTTTTTTGAATAAACGTCATAATACCAATACCTGTAATAAAAACAATAACTGGTATATTTTTACGTATATTTATTTTTCTAAAATTTAGTAATAAGTAAATAATACAACCTAAGGTACAAATACTAGCCATTATATAAACACAATTAACACTATTTCCATAGGAATAAGTAGCTCCATTTTGACAATATAGTGAGGTATTTAAAATGCAAACTCCTAATGAAGTAACAATAGTTAATCCATACAATCCTTTTTTTAGAAAATCTACATTAAATTTAGGTAAATTTTTAGTATTAGCAGTTTCCACTAAATTAATAACATAAGAACTAAATACTAATAAAAAGAAAACTAAATACAATAAAAACAACTTATTTACAAAGATTGTTAATAAACTATCTACCCCCAATAAATTCGTAGTAAAAATACATGTCGTTTCTAATAGTATTCCTATTAAATTAAGAAAAACAATAATTCCAAATATTTTAGTTTCTTTTGTTTTAATATGCTTTTTACTAAAAAAGACAATATTTAATATTAAAGAATAAATAAATGAAATCGTTAAAAAAGAAAGTCCTACTGTATACTCCATATTCATTCCCCTATCTTATACTAACTAAATTATAACACATGATTTTCTACTATTAATTATTTTTCTTCATTAAATTTACTTTTTTGTTTTGGATTTTCTTTCTTAAATGAATCAAGATAAATCCGATTATAATAAAGGACTGGTCTCACACAATTTCTAGTTAATCCTTCTTTTTTTAAGGCTTGTATATCTCTTTTTCCACTACTTGTTAATGGAAAGGATTCTTGATTATTTCTAATTCGATAATATATTTCTATTTTATTTTTTTCTATAATATCTTCAAGGCGTTTATCAGCTTCATATAAAACACTAACTGCCTTATCCTTACTATTTGGTTGCATTTCTATATGGGCAATATATATTTGTGATTCTTCATCCTGTACTACTTCACAGGATAATATATTTTTTGTATCTTTTAATATTCTTTTTGATAAAACAAAGTTTGGAACTAAACTATTTTGTTTTGGAATTCTTCCTAAAATATGAACTTTATCATCTTTGGTTATCATTCCATAAAGATTTAAATCTCCCCATTCTTTTCCATGACTATCCTTTATAAAAAAGTTTTTAGTTGCATCTTCATTATTATGATATCTTTTCATAGTACAGCAAGAATTAGCGACCAGTCTTCCTATTTGATTTTTACTACAATAATCTCTATTTTCATCTAATATGGCAACTGATACAAAAGGAAATGGCTGCATTCCTCGTTCTTCTCCAAAAGTATTATTTTTTACTTTTTTATTTCCATAACTTCTAAAAAGTGTATAAAAGATAGAGCCATGTTCACAGTCTCCTCCTGCTTCTGATAATTTCACAATACTAAATGGTGTATGAGTAACATCCACTCCAGCTTTTACTTTTTGAAAAGCTTTATTAATTAATTTTTCTTCATTAATTTCTAATACTTCTCCACATGAGAATGCTAAAAATAAATATGGCATTTCTAATGATTTATATTTTTCATTATATAAAATTTGTTTAGCTAAATCTACCCAATAACTTTTTGTTTCTGCTACATAATTTGGCTTATTGATTATTAAACTATTTATAAAAAAATCTTTATCGTGAATAGGCTCTAGAGCTAACTTAGCTCCTTGCATCAAAGCATCAGATATACAAGATATTAAATTTGAGTTGGAATAAGATGGTATATGAGAAAGAACTGTATATTTTTTCATAGTAAATCCACCATTTAATTCCTTATCATGAAATCTAGCTATTGTATTAAAACTTCTCATCGCATGTACAATAGCTTTTGGTCTTTTTGTATTTGTTGTTCCACTAGTGTAAGTAATCACAAAATCACTATCTAAATTACCGTGAGCATCCAATTCTTTCTCATAATGCATTCCAACTTTTTCAAAATCTAAAGTACTTAAAATATCATCACTAGTTTCCTTATAATCATACACTCTATTATCAAATAGATTTGTTTTTCTATCAAAATAATCAAAATAATCTGTATCATACTTTAAAGAATCTCTCAGAGAAATCATTACTATTTTTTTAATACCGCTTTCTGTAATTATCTCCTTTAAAGGATAATACACATTATCTTCTATAAAAAGAATATGCTTATCGCAATTTTTGAATATTTCTTGAATGTATTCTTCACTAAAATTAGAAGAAAAGATATTTAGTTTTGCCCCAATAAGACTTGCCGCTCCCAATATATAAACTAGTTCTGGAGTATTGGATAAACATACTGGTACTTCACTGTTCTTTTCTACTCCCAATTCTTTCATAGACTTTGCATAAGTAATCATTTTATCAAACATTTCAGAATAGGTAATTTTATTACCACGGTAGTATAAAGCTACATCATTTAAATTGTTTTTATTTCTTGTATAAAGTTCTTGAAACCAATGAGTATTATGATTTAACTCAATATCTTTTAAAATTTCATCAACCATATATTTATGAAATATTTGTCCACTTTTTGTTTTTAATAAAATATTTTTTTTGTTTATTTTTTTTATATTATCATTCATCTTTAACATAGATTCCCCCATAAGCATTTATTTTTCATATCTTCTGCCTATACCTTAACAAAATATTAGAAATTTATCAAGAAAAAACCTATCTTTTTTTATGATAGGTTACTTCTTAACATTTCTAATTTTTCTCTAAATTCCTGTGGAGGATCAACCGTAAAAAACAATTCTTTGTCATTATTCATTGGATGTTTTAATTTTATGCTATAGGAATGTAACATTTGTCCAAATTCTGTAGACTTTCCTCTACCATACAAAGGGTCATTATTAACTGGATATCCAATGTATGACATATGGACTCTTATTTGATGTGTTCTTCCTGTTTCTAGTTTACATTCGATAAGCGTATGATTCAATAGTCTTTCCAAAACTTTAAAATGAGTAATAGCTTCTTTACTATTTACATCTGTAACTGCCATTTTTTGCCTATTATTAGGATCTCTTCCAATAGGTGCATCAACAGTCCCTGTATCATGTTTAATTATCCCATCAACGATTGCTAAGTACTTACGTTCTACTTCTTTATTAGCAATCATTTTTGAGAGTTTTTCATGAGTTAATTCATTTTTAGCAACTAGCATTAATCCACTTGTATCTTTATCTAATCTATGTACAATTCCCGGTCTATTCTTATCTCCACTAGTAAGTTCAAAACGATATAGTAAAGCATTTACTAAGGTATGTGTATAATTGCCAGGTGCAGGATGAACAACCATTCCACTAGGCTTATTAATAATTAGTAAGTCATCATCTTCATATATAATATCTATTGGAATATCTTCTTTTTCTACATCCATTTCATATTCTAAATCATCTAATACTTCTATTTGATCGTTTTCTACTACTTGATAACTAGCATGTACATTTTTTCCATTTACTGTAACTAAATTTTCTTTGATTAGTTTCTGTACTTTACTTCTAGACAAATCTAATTTAGATGCTAAATAACTATCTAATCTATCCTTTGTATTTTCTTCTACTTTTATCATAAATTTCACCCTTAAATTACTAAATATGTTTTATTTTACATTGGTATAATCCTTTACTATACTCTTCATTTATTTGATTAACTAACATCTCCCTAGGTGATTTTCTATCATCATAGTGCATATCTAATGGCATCAAAGTATGCAATTGATTAATTTCATTAAATTCAGTAACATTATCATATACAAAGCTAGGAATAATACCTCTTCTAACATTTCTTTTTTGTCGAGCAATATATAAAGCAACTCCACCAACTTTCGCATTGGTCTCTGCATTACGTGGAAATCCATATGTAACAGCCGAATGAAGAGAATTCATACATAATTCATACAATGGAGAATCCTCTGTAATATCTAAATCATTTCCTAATAGCTTTTTAAAAAATTCATCCCCTAAAATATGAAACTGATCAAATACTTTTGCAACATCAGGATATTTTTCCCTAGCCTGTTCTTCCGTCATTTCAAGACTTCCATAAATACCATAATTTGGAGCAAAGTCATATAAATACTTTCCAAAGTCACGACACAACATAATAAATTCATAAACGTTTGGATCACATCCTACATTATCCTGATAATAATTCAAGATATTATTTATTTTCTCTTTAACATCCATTATTTTTCTCCTCTTCTTTTTTTATTTCCATTATTATACAAGAAATCAAGTAAATTGCAACTCCACAAGTAATTCCCATATCAGCAATATTAAATACTGCAAACTTATATCCAAAAATTGTTACAGATATAAAATCTACTACTGCCCCTAAAAATAGCCTGTCTATTAAATTACCTATCATTCCTCCCAGTAATATTCCTAAAGAAATATGAGAAAAAATAGTAGTATATTTCTCTTTTCTTATCAAAATAATAAGAACTACTAAAAAAAGAATACTAATGATTATTAAAAATAATTGCTGATTTAAAAAACTACTAAAAGCTGCTCCTGTATTTTCTACATAAAAAAGAGATAAAAAGTTTGGAATAATGGAAACCTCTTTTGCTATATCCATATTTTTCATTACCAAAAATTTTGTCAATTGATCTAGTAAAATAGTAAAAAGGCCAATACTATAAACAATTATTTCATTTTTTTTAAACATTTTCTTCCCCTCTTAATCTTTTTATTTTTTCTACAATAATTTGAATTTGATCTAATCTTTTCTCAACAACCCCTCGCACTTTTAGTAAATCTCCTACTACAATATCTGGATAATGATTATACGTACTAGGAAATAAAGTATATTCCATAGTAGAAGTTTCATCGCTTCCAGTTATAAAGGACATTTTATCTCCTTTTTTAGTTGTAATTACCTTTACTTTATCTACTAAAATAAGTGTATCAACTTTCTTTTGGAGGTTATCACTAATTTGATTCAAAGGAATACAATATGGGTTATCTTTTTGATATATAGTTGTTGGATGAGATGTTAAATAAAAACCAAATACTTCTTTTTCTTTTTCTAATAATATGTCATTCGAATAATCTTTTTGATATTCTATTTCAGGCTTTATTACTAATGATGAATCTATATCTTTAGTAAGTTCTGCATAATTGTATAAATTATCTAAATTAAATATTAGAGTTGCTCGATTATAGCCAAACTCTTTAAACGTATCTGCAATGATTAAGGTCTCCATTGTTTTCTTTCCTACTCCGTTTAAATACAATCTACTAATACAATCATAGATATCTGCAAAAGGACCAGAAGCTTTCGCATTGTTAATTTGTTCAGATACAACCGTTCCTATTGATTTTATATTGGAAATTGGATAAATAATTTTATTATTTTTTACAATATATCTGGATTCACTTTCAGAAATAGTAGGCTTTACTATTTCTATATTATTAGCTTTTGCTTCCATTATATATTCATGAGTTTTTGATTCACTTCCAATTATATTGGTAAGAATTGCTGCAAAAAAGATAGTTGGATAATGACATTTTAAATAAGCCATTTTATACGCTATTAAAGAATAGGCAACAGAGTGAGACCTGTTAAATCCATATCCAGCAAAATTTAAAACTAATTGAAAAATATTCTTAGCTTGTTCTTTGGTATGACCCTTCTCCATACTTTTCTTTATAAATTTTTCTTCTTCACTTTGTAATAGTTCAACTTTTTTCTTAGACATAGCTCTTCTTAGAATATCTGCTTCTCCAAGGGTATAGGATGCGTACAAATTAGCTAATTGCATAATTTGTTCTTGATATACTAATATTCCATAAGTATTTTTAGTTATACTTTCTAAGGATGAATCTAAATAAGTTATTTTCTCTTCTCCATGCCTTCTTCGAATATAAGAATCTATATTTACAGCAGCTCCAGGTCTAAATAAAGCAATAGCTGCAAATATATCTTCAAACGTATTTGGTCTTAATCTTCTAAGAAAATTTCTCATACCAACAGATTCAAATTGAAAAATACCACTAGTATTAGCTTCTTCAAATACTTGTAATGTTTTTTTATCATCTAAAGGAATTAAGGAAAAGTCTATTTTTTCATTAGTTAATGTATAAATATCTTTTAATATATTATCAATTATGGTTAAGTTTTTTAATCCTAAAAAATCCATTTTCAAAAGACCAAATTCTTCTAAATATTCCATAGTATAACTAGACAAGTACATTCCATCTCCTACTGTTAAAGGAATAACTTCATCTAAATCTACTTGACTCATCACAATACCAGCTGCATGAGAAGAAGTATGTCTTGGAAATCCTTCTAATTTTATAGCTATTTTATACATATTAGAAAGAGATAAATCAGAGTCTATTCTTGCTTTAAAAGTAGGATTACTCTTATAAATGTCTTCTAGTTTATCTTTGGTAAAAGCTGGTATCATCTTAGATATACCATCTACTTTATAAGTAGGTACATTTAAAACTCTTGCCACATCTCGTAATACTTGTTTTGCCCCTAACGTTCCAAAAGTTACAATTCCACAAACTCTTCTATCTCCATATTTTTTTCTAACATAATCAATTACTTCATCTCTTCTATTATCTGGAAAATCCGTATCAATATCTGGCATTGTTTTTCTCTCTGGATTTAAGAATCTTTCGAATAATAAATCGTACTTAATAGGATCAATATCCGTAATACCTAAAGAATAAGCAACTAAAGATCCAGCTCCAGATCCTCTTCCAGGTCCTACTAAAATTCCACTTTTTTTAGCAAATTTAATAAAATCATAAACTACTAAAAAATAATTAGAAAATCCCATATCAACAATAATTTGTAATTCATAAGATAGTCTTTTACGATACTCTTCTGATACTTTTCCATCTAGTCTCTTATTTAATCCTACTTTACATAATTCAAATAAATAAGTAGAAGGATTTTCACATTCATAAATTGGTAGCAATAACTTACTTGGAGGAAATACTAAATGACAAGAATCAGCGATTACTTTTGTATTATCTAAACCAGTAGTACTACTATATTTTTTTATAGATAGTTCATTCATTTGATGATTTTTGATATCATACTTAACTTCATCCGTAATAGTCTTCCCATCACGAATTCGATACAAATATGGTAATAATTCTTCATCATCTTCTTCTAAATACAAATTTTCTCTAAAAAAAACTATATTTTCTGTAATGGAAAGAGCTTCTTTTTCTTCTATTAGATTTGAAAAGCCTAAATAGATTTCTAAATAAATATTAGAAAGTTCTATAAAATTTTCTTTATAAGAATATGGAACAATAGTAATTACATCTTTACTATATGTTTTTAAAGAATCTAAATCTACTAATCTTTCATTTTGAATACTAGATAATTTGATTAATGATTGATAACCACTATAATTTTTAGCAAATAAAACAACATGAAAATTTTCTAAAATAACTTCTAATCCGATAATAGGTTTTATATTTTGTTTTTCGCACTTTTTAATAAATTCCATAGTAGCATACATATTAGTATCAACGATTGCTATTTGATTTAGTCTATTATTACAAGCGTAGGAGATAATATCATCTACTGTTAATAAGGATGACAATAAAGTATAGTTGCTTTTGTTATATAAAGGAATAAACATCATATACCTCCTCTTCCTCCATATTCTATCATAAAATAGGCTATCAGAATATAATTTATTAGTTAAAAAAAGAACTTATTTTTTTTAAAATTATATTTCAATGCCTATAAAATAAGGGTTTTTATTTGACTTTCTAATATTTTTATGTTAAAGTTATAAAGCAGACGCGAAAACCAAAGGAGGAATTAGAAATGGCAGTTAATGTATCAAATAGAGTTGGTAATGTAAAAAACAAAAGATCACATGCTTTAAACGCTACAAAAACAAGACAAAATTTAAACTTACAAGTTTATAGACTTGATGATGGATCTAAAGTTAGATTATCAACAAAAGAAAAAAGAACTTTATTAAAGAGTAAAAAAGCTGCATAATGATATGCAGTTTTTATTTTGTCTTTTTCTTTAATTTTGGTTAAAAGTACAGATATATCCAGAAGATTCGGCAGTAGTCTTTACAGTTTTAGAATCGGTATCTAGCATAAAGTCTACTCTAACTTGTGGATTATTTTGATAATTTTCAGGTACCATTGACATATTTAATTTTGTTAAATCAATCTGCGTAGTAACTTGAAAACCATAATCTCCCCTTGGAGATGTTTTAATACTAATCCCTGGAATAACATTTTTTTCAAATCCTTGATAGGCAACATATAAATTAGTCATAGATTGTTCTCCTAAAGGATTTTCTAAAATTTTATCAAGTAGAAATATTTTTGTTGCCCCTTTTAACTTATCATCTACAAAGTTATAGGTAAAATGAGATTCATAATTGGTACCATTTGCATTTCCTTGTGAGCTCAAATAACAAGTTAAAGAAGTAGATACTTCTGTTTTAGTAGGTGTAATCACTTCATCATCAAGTATTTTTCTTTCTGAATATTGAATTGTCTCATTTTTATCATTATAAACTATAACACCTTGTAATGTAGTACCTATTGCCAACATAAAGGTACCTAAAACAGCGCATATTAAAGCCGGTTTTTTACTAATTTTTTTTTCATATTTTACTACTTTTCGTAATTCATCTATATTTAAGACTTGAGTACGAACTAATTTTTCTGCTTCTTCTTTTGCTTTTTTTCGTTTACTCATTGCCAACACACCTCTATCCTCTACCTACATTATAGCAAATAAAAAAAAATTGTAAATTAAAAAATAACTATTTCTAGTTATTTTTTACTCTTGAATCAAATTTTTTACGTTCTTCTGTATTTAGTATTCTCTTTCTAAGTCTAATAAAGTTTGGAGTAACTTCTACCAATTCATCTGAATTAATATATTCTAGAGCATATTCTAATGTAATTGGACGAGGTCTTTTTAATACTACTGTATGATCTGACCCTGCAGCACGAGTATTGGTTAATTGTTTTCCTTTTACTACGTTAACTGCTAAATCGTTTTCACGATTACATTCTCCCACTATCATACCTTCATATACTTCAGTCCCAGGTTCAATAAACATAACTCCACGGTCCTCTAAATTTCCAATAGAGTAAGCAGTAGATGATCCATTTTCCATAGATACTAAAACACCTAGTTTACGCTCTCCAATTACAACATTTTCATATGGTAAATATTCTTTGAAAGAGTGACTCATAATTCCATAACCTTTTGTTAAGGTCATAAAATCTGTTGAGAATCCAATTAATCCACGAGATGGGATGGTATATAGTAATCTAACTTGATTTTCAAAATTTGTCATACTCTCCATTTTTCCACCACGCATACCTAATTGTTCAATAACATTTCCCATAGTTTCTTCTGGAACTTCAATTTGTAATTCTTCATATGGTTCATACTTTTGACCATCTATTTCTTTGATAATAACAGATGGTTTAGATACTTCTAGCTCAAAACCCTCACGACGCATATTTTCAATTAAGATACCTAAATGTAGTTCTCCACGACCACTTACTAAGAATGACTCATTTGTTGCAGGTTCTACTTTTAAGCTTACATCTTTTTGTGTTTCGCGTAATAAGCGCTCTTCTATTTTTCTTGCTGTTACTATTTTTCCATCTTTTCCTACAAAAGGAGATGAATTTGTACCAAAAGTCATTTGTAATGTTGGCTCATCAATATGTAATTTTGGTAATGGTAAAATATTATCATTATTACATACAGTTTCTCCAACAGATATATCAGCAAGCCCAGCAACAGCTACAATATCTCCTGCTTCTGCTTGTTCAATTTCAATACGATTATATCCATAATATCCAAATAATTTTTGAATTCTAAATTGTTTTGTTGTACCATCTAATCTACAACAAGTAACCATTTCACCAGTCTTAATTGTACCATTATGTACACGCCCTACTCCAATTCTTCCAACAAATTCATTATAATCTAATAAGGCAGGTTGAAATTGTAATGGTTCACTTTTACTTCCAGTTGGTGCAGGAATTTCTTCCAATATTGTATCTAATATTTCGTTAAACCCTGGAGTTTGTGTAGATAAATCATCGCTTAAAGAACAAGTACCATTAATAGCAGACGCATAAATTACTTTAAAATCTAATTGTGAGTCATCTGCTCCTAATTCAATAAATAAATCTAGTACTTCGTCTACTACTTGCTTACATCTAGCACTTGGTTTATCAACTTTATTAATTACAACAATCGGTTTTACTTTTGCTTCAAAAGCTTTTTTAAGCACAAATCTAGTTTGTGGCATTGCTCCTTCATAGGCATCTACTACTAAAATAACACCATCTACCATATTCATGATACGTTCAACTTCTCCACCAAAATCAGCATGACCTGGAGTATCTAAAATATTAATTCTTACTCCATTATAATCAAGTGCTGTTGTCTTAGCTAAAATAGTAATACCACGTTCTCTTTCTAAAGCATTAGAATCCATTGATACATTACTAACATCTTCGTTATCTCTAAACATTCCTGAATGTTTTAATATTCCATCTACTAAAGTAGTTTTTCCATGATCGACATGGGCAATAATAGCTACGTTTCTTTTTTCCATATTTACACCTCTTACTTAAACATCGTTCTACATTATATCATAAAAAATAAAAAATTACTAGCAATTCTAGACAAAAGAGTGAAATAATTTCATTCTTTTGTCAGGAACTACTAGTTTTAACGTAATTTTTCTAGCAAATTACTTAATTTTTTTCAAATATTTGCCTACAGAATGAATTTCTTTTTTTTGTAAAGAATCTAACATTGGATGATGTTTTTCCATAATAACCCCATCATATTTTTCTAACATCTCATAGTCATTAACATCATCGCCAATTACTGTAATATCTTTGGAAATATATCCATTTTCTTCTAAATATTTTAATGCACTACTCTTATTGACATAACTATCTATAATATTAATATGCTTACTACTTACATATGCATATATCTCTTCTGCCTGCTTTAATTTCTCTGTAACCATTAAAGCTTCTTCTCTATTAGAAACAGTAACTGTTATTTTTACTGCATTTTCAATATTATCCTTATCATTAAAAGCAGACTCATAACAATACTCCAAATGATTATCTTCTAAAATTTTAGATAAATGGATTGCTTTTTCTTTATCAATAAGATTACTCTTTATACAATTATCTTGAGCATCAAAGATATTAGCTCCATCTTGGCATACCAAATAACTATACGGGATACCAAATTCATTAATTGCTTTCTTAATATTAGTAAAGCTTCTGCCCGTTATAATAATAAATATATTGCCTTTTTCAATAAATTTCTTTACTATTTGTATATTATCA
>CAMUZJ010000025.1 GCA_947165195.1 uncultured Bacillota bacterium | reverse complement strand
TATTCTAGTAGAGTGTTGATAAGAGAATTGGTATTTAAAAATATTAAAATAAGGAATAAGATAATGCTTAATAATATTAATCTTTTTTTCATAAATCTCCATTTCTTTGTTATAATGAATTAGGGTGAATAATATGTTTTATAAATTGCTAAAGAAAGCAAAAATATCAATTTTTGAATTTTTAAAATATGATTATAAGTACTTAGTTTGTTTAATTCTTGTTAGTATTTTATGCTTTTATCCAGTAAATTATTATATTATTACTGGTGGTGGAATTAGTAGTATGGATAAAAGAGTTGAAGTAGAGGATAGTTATTCATCGAATGGTAGTTTTAATTTGAGTTATGTTAGAGAATCAGATGGTGTTTTATTAACGTATTTATTAAGTTATATTATTCCTAGTTTTGAAAGAAATTCTGTAGATGATTATAAATATGATTCAAATGATAATATAGAGGATATTTTATTTCGAAATAAATTAAGTTTGGATATAGCTAATTCTAATGCTATAAAAGTTGCTTATTCAAAGGCAAATAAAAATGTTTCGTTAGTAGATAATAAAACTTATGTAGTAAGTGTTAATCATGATAGCCTAGATTGTCCATTAAGGGCAAAAGATCAGATATTAGAAATGGATGGACAAAAACTAAATTCTTCTCTTTATCGAAAATATATCCAATCTTTAGAAGAAGGGGTAAAAATAAAAGTGAGTGTTTTAAGAAATGGTGAAGAATTGGATGTAGAATGTCCTATTTATAAAATGGAAAATCTTTCAGTCCTTGGTATCTATTTAATGGATCTTCCACTTTATGAAGTAGACCCTTCTATTGCTGTTCATTTTAAAAAAACGGAATCAGGTCCTAGTGCTGGATTAATAACTACTTTGGAGATTTATAATCAATTAGTAAAAGAAGATATTACGAAAGGATTAAAAATTGCTGGTACTGGAACGATTGATAGTTTGGGAAATGTCGGAGAAATTGGGGGAGTAGAACATAAATTGATTGGTGCTGTCCATGGTGAAGCAGATGTGTTTTTAGTACCAATGGGAGAAAATTATGAAACGGTTTTAAAAATTGCTAAAGAAAAGAAATTTAAAATAAGAATTATTGGAGTATCTACTTTTGATGAGGCATTAGAAAAATTAGCGATGTTAAAATAAAAGGTTGTATTTGTCTTAGCAGATACGGCCTTTTTGATTTATTTTTTCCTTTACTTTTTTCTTAAAATATGATAAAATATCTACTCAGTGCAGTAGATGGGGTTTGAAAGTATGAATAGGTTTGAAAGTGATGGCTATGATTATTATAAAATGGAAATAGATGAGATTCCTTCTTTGAAATATGGGGAAGAAACTTTTCTTTTAGAAAAAATAAAAAAAGGTGACTCTTCTGCAAAAGAGAGACTTTTCTTAACAAAATTACGATTAGTACATAATTTTGTTACCAGAGTTTTTTCTGATACTGGAATATGTCTTGAAGATTTAATTCAAGAAGGAAATATTTCTTTGATGAGTGCTATAGACAGTTATGATCCAGCGAAGGGTATTTCTCTTTCTCAATATGCATGTGTTTGTATTTATCGTCATATTTTACGTAATTTTTCTGATAATGCGTTTGTTGTTCAATTACCTGTTCTAAAATCAGAATTAGCGCTTAAAATTTTAAAATATCAAAATTTATATAAATCTAGTTATGGTATGTTTCCATCTGCAGAAGAATTATGTAATCAATTAAATATTTCAGTGGATAAGTATATCTCTTTAGAAAAATATATTAATATAATGAATTTTGATGAATTACTATATATGGAAGAGAAAAATTATGATGAAATAGTTGGTTATAATAATGTTGAAGATGTTGTTTTAAAAAAAAATATGAAAGAGAAAGTGCAGATGCTAGTAAATGCTTCGCTTTCTCCTTGTGATAAAGATATTCTTATCAAATCTTTAAACCTTGGAGGAGAATTTTCTTCTCTACGTTCCTTGGGAAAAAAATATGGTTTATCACACGGTACTATTGATCTTAGAAAGAAAAGGTCTTTACAATATTTAAAGAAAGTAGCAATTGCTGAAGAGTTAAATGCGTATTTAACAGATTCTATAATAGAACCTAAGGTAATAAAAAAATAACTAGGAGGAAAATTATGGAAACTTATGAAGAAACTATTTTTGATGAAATGAGAGATGTTGATTTACAACAAAAATTACCAACAAACCTTTCTTCTGGTTCCTCAAACTATCAGTCAGAGCAAAGAATGCTTCAAGACTATTATAAAAAAATTTGTGAATATCCTCTTCTTACGAAAGAAGAAGAAAAAAAGCTAATGGAGAAAATTAAATTGGGAGATTCAGATGCTAAAAATGAATTTGTTATAAAAAATTTGCGTTTGGTCCTTTCAATAGCTGAAAAATATAGAAAATATGGTCTTCCTTTAGTAGATTTGGTACAAGAAGGAAATAAAGAATTATATAAATTAGTTGATAAATTTAATCCAGATTTAGGAGTGAAATTTTCTACATTTGCTACACCATGTATTAAAAATGTCTTTAGAAATTATATAAGGCTTAATCAAAACGTTATTTCTCCTTATATTAATGGGGCATCTGATTTTAGAAATTTGCAAAAGAAAAGAAAACAGTTAGAAGCTATTTATGGAAGAACTTTATCAGATAGAGAACTTGCTGAAAAGCTAAATATTTCTGAAAAAAGATTAAAAGGAATTATTGAAAGAAATGTTTGTACCACGATTAGTTTAGATGCTCCTGTACAAGAAAATAGCGATTTACCTAATCTAATAGATTCCATTGCTACAGAAGAAAATCCATATAATGAGATTTTTGAGATGGAATTGCCTAAACTTATTCGGGATTTATTGTCTTCTTCATTAGATGAAAGAGAAATTCAAGTAATTACTTTATTGTATGGTTTGGATGGTAGTAATCATAAAAGAACTATGGAAGAAGTAGCAAAATATATCCCTAATGCTTATGGGGAAGGAACAATATCTAGAGAAAGAGTTAGACAAATAGAAGCGAAAGCTTTAAAAAAACTATTAGCTCCAGCAAAAAACAAGGGATTACATCTTTATATAGAAGATTAAAAAATAGAAAGTATTATACAATGGGGGAAAATGTATGGAATATTTCTCTGATAACAGTTATAGAGATTATCGTAGGGAAGTTAGTAAGGTAAAACTTCTTACAAAAGAGGAAGAAAAAGAACTATTTATTCAGATGAAAAATGGTTCAAAAGAAGCAAGAGATGAATTAATATATCGTAATTTACGACTTGTCTGTCATATAGCAGAGGGGTATGCGAAAAATGTTTCTAATAAAAATATTTCGGTAGAAGATCTTGTTCAAGCAGGAAATGAAGGACTAATAAAAGCAACAGAAATTTATGATTTAGATAAGAATTGTGTTTTTTCTACTTATGCTATGTATTGGATAAAATGTAAAATTTTGAGATATATATATCTTAATCTTTCTTCTTTAAAGGTTCCACTTCATGATGTGGAAAAATTTGAAAAATTAAGAAAAACAATAAATGAATTAGAAGCAAAGTTAGGATATACACCAAATAATGCTGAAATAGCTAAAAAAATGAATTTATCTGAAAAAAAGGTAAAACAATTAATGAACCAAAAACCTACGGAAGTTAGTATGAATATTACCATAGGATCTTCTAAAGATGATCCTCATAATACGGAATTGCAGGAATATATTAATATCACGGATAAAGATTCTGCAGAAATTGCTATTTCCAATAATTTAAAAGATGTAATAGAAAAATTACTTGCTGATTCAGGATTAACAGAAAAAGAAATAAAAATTATAAAATTACGAAATGGTATTGGATGTCTTGAACCTATGACACTTGATAATGTAGGAGCTATTTTTCATCTTACTCGAGAAAGAATTAGACAAATAGAGAGTAGGGCTTATAAAAAATTGTTAAAACCTGCTATAAAAAATGGGTTAGATTTATATTTGGAAGATGATTCGGGAACCAAATTTGCAGTAGCAAGAAAAAAGAAATAGTTGTGGTACTATTTCTTTTTTCTTGCTATAATAGAGAAAAGTAGGGTGATTTTTATGAAAAAGATTTTATTGTTTTTAGGTGGCTTTCTTATTTTAATTGTAGGATTTATTGCTTTTCAATATTACCAATTAACTAAATATTCTCCACTAAAAGTAGATATTTCTACCTTAAGTCCTATTTCTGTTACTACTACGAGAACAGGAAATCATTTTTTAGAAAAAATGAGCTATTATTTGGATGATACAGAATACATAAGCTATGATTATGGAGAAAGTTTTGTACCAATTGATGAATCTGTTTTGAATACTCAAATAAATTTAAAAAGTCAAATAACTTTTAATATAGAACATAATATTTTAAAAAATATTTCTAAATTAGATTCCAAGTTAGAAACAGTAGAATATATTTCCTTGATGAATCACTCTAAAATAAGTAATGAAATAAATTTAATAAAATATTATATAGAAAATCAAAATCAAGACTTAAATTTATTAGATTCCATTTATAAAATAAAAATAAATTATTATTCCAGTATATTTGTAGATCGATTGGATTTATCTGGAAATATTGCTTTCTTAAATGGAATAGATGGGTATATGCTAAAGAAAAATGGAACAACTCTCCTTGGTCTTTTTTATGAAGGAAATCTATATCAGATTACTTTTGGTAGTGATTATGATGATACATTTGTAAAAGAGTTTTTAAATTCAGTAGAATTTAATTCTTAATGCTCCTTATGGAGCTTTTATTTTGTAAAAATCCCATAATTTCCCATAAAGTTTTGATAATTTAACTATATTTTTATTATATGATGGAATTGTAAAGGAGGTAGATAGATATAGATAAATAGAAAAAAACATTTTAAATTTAATAAATAATTTTTATATATAAAAAAGGAGGGGATGCCTATAAGTAGTTAAAAATCAAAATAAATGCTATACTATGGATAGGTGACGTTTATGTATACAGTTGTTTTTGTAGAAGATGAGATAAATCTATCTAATTTGATAAAGACCTATTTAGAAAAAGCAGGTTATGAAGTAATTTGCTTTACAAAGGGTCAAGATGCAATAAATTATATAGGTAGTAAATGTGATATTTGGATATTAGATATTATGTTAGGAGATGAAGTATCTGGTTATGATTTGATTAAAGAAATTAGAAAAGACAATCAAGATGTGCCAGTTATCTTTACTTCCGCACGTGATCAAGATTTAGATAAAATATTAGGACTTGAACTAGGAAGTGATGATTATCTTACTAAACCTTATTCTTCAAAGGAATTGGTATTACGTGTTAATAACATAATAAAAAGAGTATATAAAGATAAGAATAGTAACAAAGAATTAATAGATTATGACACTTATAAAATAGATGTAGAAAAACGAAAAGTTTTTGAATCTTCCAAAGAAATAAAAATAACCACTCTAGAATTTGACTTATTATTACTATTCTTAAAAAATAAAGATAAATGTTTCTCCAGAGATGAAATATTAAAAGAAGTTTGGGGAAATGATTATTTTGGAACAGACCGAGTAGTTGATGATTTAATACGAAGAGTTAGAAAAAAACTTCCTAAAATCAATTTAACTGCTGTTTATGGATATGGGTATCGATTATCATGAGAAGATTTGGAAAAACAAAATTAAGCTCTCAATTACTTTGGCTTGTAGGAATAGCCTTTGTACTTTTGTTTACTTCCCTTGGAGTAATCTTACCGAAAATGTTAATTCCAGTAGCAGAATCCAATATCTATAGTTACTTACGGGAACCATTAAAATATATTGATAGTGATATTGATAAAGACCTATTAAATACAGAAATTGCATACCTTTATATTGTAGATGACCAAATTGCTTTTACTGATAATTTGGAAAGTGTTATTGAAATAACAAATAAAGAAAAATTAGTAGATTATATAACTGATAATTATGGGAAATTTCTCTACAATCATAAAACTTATTACTACTATACTTTAACCAATGAAAAAATAAAAAAAATAGCAATCTCTAATGACAGTTATATTAATAAAACAAAAACAGCAATATTGAGCGCCATCTTTCCAATAGTTTTTATAACTTTCTTAGTAATTGGATTAATGTTGGTACTTTGGTCCTCCCTAATAGTAAGAAAGATAGAAAAATTAAAAAATAAGATAGATAATATTGATAATCCAGATTATAATCATAATATTTATTTTGACACGGATGATGAGATGAAAAGTCTTTCATTAGCCATAGAAGATATGCGACTTTCTTTAATTAATCAAGAAGAATATAGAAATCAAATGTATCAAAATATTTCACATGATTTTAAAACACCTCTCACTGTAATAAAATCATATATAGAAGCAGTTGATGATAAAGTAACAACTAGTGAAGAAGCTTTGAAAGTTATTAAAGAACAAACACAGAAATTAGAAAATAAAGTACACTCACTCCTTTATTTAAATAAATTAGATTATTTAAAGAATAGTAATATCGATTTAGTTATCGTAGATATGGAAAAAATTATAAACTTAGAAGTAGAAAAGTTTAAATTTTTAAATAAAGAAATTAATTTTATAACCGAGATTGAGAAAAAAGCAAAATTTTTAGGTACAGAAGAACATTGGGAAACAATACTTGATAATTTACTTGCTAACTTTATGCGTTATGCAAAAAAGACAATAAAAATTGTTGTAAAACAAAATAAAATCATACTATATAACGATGGTGAAAAGATAGATGATGGTCTTCTTGACGGAATCTTTACTCCATTTCGCAAGGGGATTAAAGGAGAATTTGGATTAGGATTATCGATTGTTAAAAAAACATTAAATTTGATGAAATATGATATTGTTGTAAAAAATGAAAAAAAAGGTGTTTCTTTCATAATTACTAAAGAATCTAAGTGAAAAGATACTTAGATTTTTCTTTTCTATCTTTTTCTTGAAAAAAAAAGATTGATTTACTATACTTATATTAGAAAAGGAGGAACAAAATTGGCTAAAATAAAAAATAGGAAATTGAAATTTATTATGTCTTTTATATTACTTACTGTTGGATGTATTATTGCTGCTTTATCACTAGAAACATTTTTAATTCCTAATACTATTTTGGATGGAGGAGTTACAGGAATTAGTATTATTATCTCGAAACTATCTGGTATTTCTTTAAGCTTATTAGTTTTAATTTTAAATATTCCATTTGTTTTTATAGGATATAAAAACTTAGGAAAAAACTTTTTGATTCGTACCATTTATTCTATGATTGTTTTTTCTATCTTTTTAACAGTTTTCCATACTGTTGGTCATTTTACAGAAGATAAATTGTTAGCGTCTATCTTTGGAGGAGTTCTTTTGGGAGCTGGTGTTGGCTTGGTTATTCGATCAGGTGGATGTGTAGATGGTACAGAAAGTGTTGCGATAGTAATCAGTAAAAAAACTTCTCTTTCGGTTGGACAAGTCGTTTTAATTTTTAATCTATTTATTTATACAGTTGCAGGTTTTATTTTTGAATTTGATAGGGCAATGTATTCTCTATTTACTTATTTTGTGACATTTAAAGTAATTGATTTTGTATCAGAAGGGCTTGAACAAGCAAAAGCAGCTTTAATAGTTACATCTCATGGAACAAAGTTATCACAAGAAATCTATGAAAAATTAGGTAGAACTACAACCACTATTAGAGGTAGAGGACTTATTAGTGGGGATAAGGAAGTTTTATATTGTGTTTTGACAAGAGTAGAAGTTTTTGAATTAAGAAAAATCATTGATGATATGGATGAAACTGCATTTGTTACTATTTTAGAAGTATCAGATATTATTGGAAATCATATTAAGTCAAATAAAGTAAAAAAACTAAAAAGTTAGCGTTTTAGTTTTTATTTTATAAAGATGGAGGAGTATATGGGAAATTTAAAATTAATTGTTATGAATAATTTTAAAGAAGTTGGAGAAAAAGTTGTTAAGTTTTTAGACGAAGATTGTTTAATTGAATTTGAACAAACTAGGTTTAGTAATGGAGAAGGAAAGGTAAGTATTACAAGTACAGTTAGAGGAGAAGATGTTTTTATATTATCAGATGTTGGTAATTATGGTATTACTTATAAAATGCAGGGTATTGATCATCCTATGAGTCCAGATGAACATTTTCAAGATATAAAAAGAGTTATATCCGCTATTTCTGGATATGCGGAAAATATAACTGTTGTTATGCCACTATTATACCAATCAAGGCAGCATAGAAAAAAAGGAAAAGAGAGTCTTGACTGTGCTTTAGCTTTACAAGAGTTAGAACGTTTGGGAGTAAATCATATTGTGACAATAGATTGTCATGATCCAAATGTATGTAATGCTATTCCTACTTTACCTTTTGAAAATTTTTATCCCGCTAATACGATTTTAGAGGAATACATTATTTCAGAAAATACGGATAATTTGTTAGTTATTAGTCCAGATATTGGAGCAATGGAAAGAGCCAAATATTATGCTGAAATATTAGGGGTAGATGTTGGAATATTTTATAAAAGAAGAGATTTATCAAAGGTAGTAGATGGTAAAAATCCAATTGTAGATCATATGTATTTGGGAAGTTCTGTGAAAGATAAGAATATATTAGTAATAGATGATATGATAGCATCCGGTGGTTCTATGTTAGATGTTGGTCAAAAATTAAAAGAAATGGGAGCAAAAGAAGTTACTTTTGTAGCATCATTTGCCTTATTTACAGAAGGGGTAGAAGCATTTGATAAGGCTTATTCTAATCATATTTTTGATAATTTATATACAACGAATTTAACATATATCCCTAAAAAATATTTAGAAAAAGAATGGTTTCATGTAGTAGATTGTTCTGAAAAACTAGCAGATATTATTAAAACATTACATAAACATGAATCCATTAAAAAAATAAAAAATGATAAAGAGAAGATTTTAAAACTTTTAGAAGAAAAGAAAAAGAAAGAAAAAGAGAATTTTTAGCTATAATTTAGCCTCATAGAAAGAGAGATGATGACTGTGATAGGAGTTTTTGATTCTGGGATTGGTGGTTTGACTGTATTAGAAAAGATTACGGAATTACTACCAAATTATGATTATATTTATTATGGAGATAGTAAAAATAATCCGTATGGTGAAAAAAGTGATGAAGAATTAATCAATATTACTAGCTCTATTGTTCAAGATTTGGAAAGTAGAGGTTGTAAATTAATCGTTATCGCTTGTAATACAGCAACTACACGATGTATGAAAAAATTAAGGGAATTGTTTCCTCATTTAATATTTGTTGGATGTGTACCTGCTATTAAACTAGCATGCGACAAAAATTTTAAAAATACTCTTGTTATGGCAACACCTGCTACTATAGAAAGTTATAGAACAAAGGAATTAGTAGAAGAAAATATACGATTCGACCAAAATATTTATTTAGAATCTTGCTATGGTTTAGCAAATGCAATAGAGTGTAAAAATAGTTTGAAAATAAAAGAGATATTAGAAAATATTTATCAAACTTACAAAGATAAAAATCTAGATTCTATTGTTTTAGGATGTACACATTATCCCTATATTAAAAATGATATTTTAAATTATTTTCCAAATTGTGAATTGCTAGATGGTTCTTTAGGAGTTAGTAAAGAAGTAAAAAGGCAATTAGAACTTCATCATATTTTATCTAATAAAGATAAGGGGAATGTTGTTATATTAAATAGTTTAGATTCGTAAAGTAAACATTTATTATTTCCGTTATTTACTATTTCCATTATTTCTTTTATAATATTTTTAGTAGGTGGTAAAATGGATACTATATTTTATAAGGTTGTAAGACCAATTGTTAAAGGATTAATTTATACATTGTTTAGACCAACAGTAGTAGGGTTAGATAATATTCCAAAAGATGGAGGGGCTTTGGTGTTAGCTGGAAATCATACAAAATGGTTAGATCCAGTTATGCTTGTTGGAGTAACAGGAAAAAGACAAGTTCATTTTTTGGCTAAAATAGAATTATTTAAAGGAATTACCAAACCTATTGTGAAAGGAATGGGAGCAATTCCTGTTAATAGAAAGATTCATGATAAAGGTGCTTTAAGTAACGCAATAGAAGCTTTAAAAAATGGCGAATGTATTGGCATTTTTCCAGAAGGAACAATTAATAGAACAGAGAATGTAATCCTTCCATTTAAGATAGGTGCTGTTAAAATGAGTAAAGAGGCAAATGCTACTTTGGTGCCATTTGTTATTACAGGAAAATATAAATTGTTTAGAAAAAGTCTTAGAGTGGAATTTTTAAAGCCAATAAAAGTATCAGATGATTTGGATAAAGAAAATCAAAAGTTGATGGAAATTATCAGTAAAAAGTTAGAAGGAAAGAATTAGTTCATTCGGAGGTTAGTATGGAAACAAAGAAAAAAGATAAAATGTATGGTTATAAGATAATAAAAGCAATATTAGGAGTTGTATATAAGCTTTATTATAATCCAAAAGTAATAGGAGCAGAAAATATTCCTGAAACAGGTTCTATTTTAATGACTGGAAACCATATTCATGTTATGGATCAAAACTCAGTTTTAATTCATACGAAAAGACCAGTTCATTATATGGCTAAAAAAGAGTATTTTGATAGTCCAAAAACTAGATGGTTCTTTAAAATGGCAGGTTGTATTCCTGTTAATAGAAAAATACATGATGATAGTGCAAAATCAGCAGCTATGGAAGTTCTTGAAAACGGTCACGCTTTAGGCTTATTTCCAGAAGGTACTAGAAATGGATTAAAAGATGAAAAGATAAAAGAGCTATATGATTGTTATGGAAAAACAAAAGAAGTTGATTATGAAACATTTTATAAAAATGTTAAGAAGAATAGGACTTCACAAGTGGAATATGTAGAGGAACTTGTGAAAGAAAAAGTAATAGAAGAAAAAGAGTTTATTGATAATTTATACAAAATAGATGATTTTTTAAAAAAGAAAATAGAAGAAAAGGTAATTACAGAAGAAGATTATTATAATCATATTTTATTACCTTTCAAATTTGGGGCTGTTTCTATGGCTCAAAAAACAGATTCTTATTTAGTTCCTTTTGGTATTACTGGAGATTATAAATTTAGAAGTAAAAACTTAACAGTTCGAATAGGAAAACCTTTTAAAGTTTCAAAAGAGGAAGATTTAGAAGTTGCTAATAAAAAATTAGAAGCAGCAATTCGTGAATTAATACAAGAAAACCTGAAAAATATTGGTAAATAGTGTAAAGTATTTATTTTTTAGAAAAAACATCATTTATATTTATGATATGATAAATACGGTGATAAAATGAATAAGAAAACAGAATTTGAAAATGCTATTCGCTATAAATTATATCGGAGGGTTTGTGATATTATTCATCCTTCTATTTCTAAAAGAAACATTTCCAACTATAGAATTGTTTTTGATGATAGCCTTTTACCTGTTCGAGTATTTTATCCCAACAAGATTTCAGATATAAAAAAAATTATTCTTTATCTTCCAGGAAATGGAGATTTAACAAAGTGTTCACATGAATATGCTAGTATTTGTTCTGATTTATCTATTGAGTTGGATACATTAATTATTGCCATTGATTACTTTGATTGTGAAGTAAAATATCCAGATATCTTAGATAAATTAGAAAATATTATAAAATATTTATATTGTCAATTAGAAGAAATAGGAGTAAATAAAAACAAGATTATATTAATGGGAGACTCAACTGGTGGAAATTATCTAAGCTCTATTACCTTTCGTTTCTTGAAAAAACATTTAGATTATATTCAGAAAGAAGTTTTACTATACCCTTTATTATCAGGAGATTATGAAGAAGATAGTAAATTTTCCTCAATTCAAAAAGGATATATTTCTAATAAAAATCTTTTAATGAAGCTTCATTCTTATTTAAAAAAATATATCGGTTATAATAAAAAAAATAACTCTTCTGATATGTTTCCTCTTCTGAATCGTGATTATAAAAATTATCCTATGACATTGATTTTAACTGGGGATTTAGATCCATTAAAAGATGAGGGAAAGCTTTTTTATGAGTATTTAAATGAATCAAATAAAAATTCCTCTTATCAAAATATTTTATATGCTTCTCATGGATTCCTAAATACAAAAGATTTAGAAATTAAACATGAATATTTAGAAAAGATAAAAAAATTTATTTAGGCAGAAAATTAGTTTCTGTCTTTTCTTGTGTGCCGTGCATGGCATATATCTAGAGGGTGAAAGTCCCTTACACGCGTAGGTATCAACGAAGTGTTAGGGAAGCACAAAGCATCAGTCCACTACTTAAAAGTACATATTATTACAAACTAAACCGCCGTATACCAAACGGTACGTGCGGTGGTGTGAGAGGGTATCATATCAATAAATATCGAAAACTTTATTGAAAATTTACTCTATTCGATTTTTTATGGTATAATCTTCTTATGGGGAGGTACTATGAATAAAAATAAATTATTATTATTTTTAGTTATGATTTGTCTTTTCCTTGTTACTGGATGTAGTGAAAAAATACAATCAGGAGAAAAAGTTGATTCGGACTCGAATTTAGAAAATAGTAATGGTACTCTTATTTGTACTAGAGCTGCTACTGCTCAAGAAGGAGTTTCTGTTGATTTGTCTTATGAAGTGAAATACTCTCATGGCAATATAGATGTATTACATTCTATAGAGAAGATAAATACTACTAATGAAGAGATACTTTCTACTTATGAAGAGGCTTATAAAAAAATATTTCAAAGATATGAAGACTTAAAATATTATGATAATCTTATAACAAGAGATGAAAAATCTGTTATTAGTGATACAACTATTTATTATAATAAAGTAGACTTAGTAAAATTAAAAGAATTAGAAAATGCAGATACTTCTGTTATAAAAAATGGAAAAGTATCTTTAAAAGATTGGTTAGAATTTGCAGAGAAATTTGGTACAACATGTTATGAAAAATAAAAAAAGGAGGTAATCTATGAAAAAAATAATAATTGGTACTTTTCTTATATTTTCTATGATGATTTGTTTAACAGGTTGTGGTAAAGTAGAAGTAAAAAAAGAAGATAATACTACAACTTCTATTCATAAAAGAGTTGAAATACCAAAGGGTATTCAGGTTTTAGATTGTAATATAGAAGATAATGAAGGAGGAGTTTTAGTAAATAAAACAATTCATGTAACTAAAGACTATGATACAAATGAGTTCTTGGATGGTAGTTTTATAGTAAAATTAACATTTGATGATAGTGCTACAGAAGAAGAAATTAATATGTTAAAAAATGTAAGTATGTGTAGTAGTGGAGAAATGGGGCTTCTTTTTCAATATGGGGATTGTCATACAGAATTTGAAGATAAATCTTCTATTTCTACATTAACTCTTGATTTGGACTCTATTAATGAAAAAAATATATCTTTAGAAGAGATAAAGGAATCTTTTAAGGAAAATAGTAGTAAATGTACTATTAAAGAAAAGAAATAATAAATATTTTTCTTTTTCTATTTGTCTTTGTAGTTTAATGGATAAAATTCTTTCCTCCGACGAAAGAGACTAAGGGTTCGATTCCCTTCAAAGACACCATTTCCGTTTA
>CAMUZJ010000024.1 GCA_947165195.1 uncultured Bacillota bacterium | reverse complement strand
ATGGAAAAAGTATTAATTTCTCAGTCAATTTTAAACAGCCAGGGGATACATATGTTTTTTATGCCGATATAGAAAATAGTGGTACGATACCTGCTATGTTAGATGGCATGGAAATAGAGGGATTATCACAAGAGGCAGAACAGTATTTAGAGTCAACGATTACCTATGCCGATGGAATGGCAGTTAATCAGTATGACTTATTAGATGTAGGGGTAACAGATACGATAAAAGTAACAGTAAGATTTAAAACAGATGTTGATGTAGAAGATTTACCAGAAAATGGAGATGACCTAGATTTTGCATTAACTGCTAATTATCAATTAGCAAGTGAGGATGCAGAGGAAAGAGAGCACGGGGTAACGACAAATCCAACAGTTAGCTATGAAGATACAACAACTACTAATGAACCAGAGCCTGGAGAAGAACAAGATTGGGTAACTTCCGCTAGTGTTACTTTTGATGTAGCAGACTCTGAGCAATTGAAAAGTGTAAAGTACTGTGTATCTAGTGCAGATTGTACCCCTAATTTAGATGCTACGGTAGAAAATGGAGAATTTAGCTATACTTTTTCTGACAGTGCAACAAGCCAAAAAGTATGTGTTGCTGCTACCAATATTTTTGGTAGTACGACTACTAGTTGTACGGATAACTATTTCGTAGATGGAGAAAATCCTACTATATCTAGTATGACTGCAACCCCAGATAGTGATAATCAAACAATTGCCATTACAATAACAGGAACGGATTCTATATCAGGAATTTCCAAATATTATTACTCTAAAAATGGAGGAGAAACATACGTATCTAGTACAAATTCTAATTATACATTTACTTTATTAGATGTTGGAGACTATGAAATAAAAACATATATAGAAGATGTAGCTGGAAATATATCAGAAATAGAGTCTTCTACAGTAGCAATTGTTGGAGCAACTTATCTAAACTTAGTAAGAAATAGTGCAACATTAGATAGCAGTTTAGACTTTACTGAAATCTCATCAGCTAGTAATGGAAGAGGATTATATGTAAGAAATGGTACCCAAAATAATACGAATCCAATTTATTATTACCGTGGGGCAGTAACAAACAATAATGCTAAGTTTGCGGGATACTGTTGGAAGATAGTTAGAACAACCGATACAGGAGGTGTCAAATTACTATATAATGGATTACCTGATGGAAATGGAGATTGTAGTAATACAACAGGAGATGCAACACAAATAGCTTCTAGTGGAATCAATAGTAATTGGACTAGTATAGCCTATGTAGGATATATGTATGGAAATGCATATGAACGCTCTTCTAACTATGGTTTAGTAGACGGGCATCTTTACGGAAGTGATTTTGAATTTGTAGATGTAGATTCTAATGTATCAGGAGATGGGACTTATACATTAAAAGATGCAGTTTCAGATACAAGTCAATTAAATACACATCATTACACTTGTTTTAATGATACAGGGACCTGCAATGAGTTATATTATATTTATTATAGAAGCGGAAGTGATATAGAATATATTACATTAAAAGATGGAAAAAGTGTAGAAGATGCTATGGAAGAAATGTATACAAATACGAATAACTCTAGTATTAAAACAACAATAGATAATTGGTTTTCTAACACTTTTGAAAACTACTTTACAACTAGAAATAAAAATTATAATATTTATTTAGAAGATACCATTTGGTGCAATGATAGAAGTATGAATACAATTGATATAGATGGGAATGGAACTTATATTACGAACGGTTGGAATCCAAACGGTGGACAAATGGGTAGAGGAAAGTATTTATACTATAGTGCCTATGGAAGAAGAGCAACTGGAACACCAATACTAACATGTCCAAATAAAAATGATTCCTTTACAGTAGAAGAGAGAGCAGATGGAAATGGGGATTTAACATACCCTATTGGATTGTTAACAGCTGATGAAGTAATATTAGCTGGTGGAGCAGCTGCAGTCAATGAGGAGTCTACCAATACAGATTATTATTTATATACTGGTAGAAAATGGTTTACGATGTCACCTTATAACTTTAGTGCTGGTATTGCTTATGAGTTTAGGGTAAGCTATAATGGCGTTTTAAGAAATGGAAATGTAGATGATGATAGCTATTGCAGTGTTAGGCCATCTATTGCTCTTAAGCCAACCGTTAAAGTAGCTTATGGAGGGGATGGAACAGCACAAAATCCCTATGAATTTATAGTTAGATAGGCCATAATCAAATTAAATCTTGGAATATTTATTTTACTGATATAGATGAAAAGTCTAATAATGTAGTAATGAGCTCCATCTTCTGATGGGGTTTGTAAAAATATAAAAACAACATCTTTTAGTGGGGTGAAGAAATTTAAAACATTCAATTTTCACTGGGTGTTGTTTTTAATATCAATGATGCAGAACAACTAAAGAATGTAAAGTACTCTGTATCTAATAGAGAAGAAGACACGATGCAAAATGAATTAAACCTATATAGAATTTTTATAAAATAGCACTTGTAGTTCTTTTTTCTTCTAGAAAAAAATAGTTTAAATTTCCAATGACTTATGCTATACTTTTATTAGTATAGAGTAAGGTGGTTATGTAATGAAAAAAAGGTTTTATTTTAGAATCATTCTATGTATAGTCCTTGTTTTGGGAATAGGATATGCCCTAATTACTAGTAATCTAAGTATTACAGGTACTAGTAAATTAAAAGGACAGACCTGGGATGTCTATTTTGCTAATTTAACGTATGATGCTTCTTCTAATAATTCTGCATCAATTGATGAGGATAATACGACTATACGATTTAATATTGATTTAAGTAATCCAGGGGCTGATTATACTTTCTATTTTGATGTATTTAATGATGGAACACTCGATGCTATGTTAGATACGATAGAAGTACAAGGAATAGCTGATGAATTAAAAAAGTATTTGGATATAACGACTAGTTATGTGGATGGGGTAGAAGTTTCTAAGTATGATTTATTAGAATCTGGAGAGCATGAAACTCTAAAAATGAATCTTAAGTACAGTCAGAATCTAAATATAGATGAGTTACCAGATGAGAATTTAGATTTTAATTTAGCATTAGCTGTAAAATATGATCAAGCAGATAATAATGCAGTTGCTAGGCAACATGGAGTTACCAATCAAGTTCCTCCTACTGTTTCAGAAAATGGAGTAACAGTAGTAGATGGAAATGCCCCTTGGAAAAAATCTGTTATAGTTTCCTACAATATAACGGATACTGATGCCATTAAAAATGTAAATTACTGTATATCAAATAGTAGTTGTACACCAAATATTAGAGGAATGGTTTCTAATAATGTATTTAACTATGAATTTCCATCTAATGCAGAAGAAAAATTAATTTGTATGAACGGAGAAGATATATTTGGAAATAAAAGTACAACGACTTGTTCTAGTCTATATTTAGTAGATAAAGATGGACCAGAGATTACTGATTTTACTACGACGCAAGGTCCTGATAGTATTACCATAGACTTAACAGCAACAGATTCTGCTTCTGGAATTTTTAAATATTATTATTCGAAAGATAATGGAGAAACATTTGTATCAAGTAGCAATTCTAATTATACTTTTACAGGTTTAGGAGATGCTACCTATGTAGTAGTAGCTTATGCAGAAGATATAGCAGGAAATAAATCAATTGAGTCTACAGATTCTATGTTTGTTTCTGATCATGAAGTATATGCTATTCTTTATAGTGATGGATTAATGGTATTCAATGAAGATGGAGATGTAGATTCAGGAAAAACACTTGTTCAAAAATACAATATAACAGGTACCAATTATACTGCTAATACAGAAGTTCCATGGATTGCTGATGGAAATATTACAAATATTACTACCGTAGATTTTGAAGAGAGAACAAGACCAATTAGTACAGCATTTTGGTTTAATGGAGCAACAAATCTAACAGAAGTATTGCATGGAAGTAATCTAGATACTTCTCATGTTACTACAATGCAGTCTATGTTTTATAATGCAAGTAATTTGACAACTTTAGATGTAAGTCAGTGGAATACAGAAAATGTCACCAATTTGGGATTAACCTTTAAAAATACTCAAAAAATAACAAATTTAAATGTAAGTAATTGGGATACAAGCAAAGTAGAAAATATGCGCCAAACTTTCTACAATAATTTAGGATTAACTACTTTAGATGTAAGTAGATGGAATACAGAAAATGTAACAAATATGTACGGTACATTTAGTAATTTAAGAAATGTAACAACACTAGATTTAAGAAATTGGAATACAGATAAAGTAACCGATATGACTTGGATGTTTGGTTCAGATACTACTTCCAATTTAACAGAAGTAAAAGGACTTGAAAGTTTCAATACAACCAATGTAACAAGCATTGCTGCTATGTTCCAATACTGTACAAAAATTACATCGCTAAATTTAAGTGGATGGAATACTTCTAAGGTAAGAGATACCTCTTACATGTTTGGTAATATGACAGGATTAACATCACTAAATCTAAATAATTGGGATACATCACAAGTTACAAACTTCAATTATATGTTTGCATTAACTACCAATTTAACTACATTAAATATAAGTCATTTTAATACCTCAAAAGGTACTAATATGGAAGGTTTATTCTATGGAATGGAAAAAGTTACTACTTTAAATGTAACCAATTGGAACGTTTCTAATACCAAAAATATGTCAGCAATGTTCTATAACTGCTATAAATTAAATGGAGTAGACCTAAGTAAATGGGATACTAGAGGAGCAACAAGTTATAGTAGTATGTTTACTGGAACAACAAAAAATGCTTCTACGCACTATGTATATTATGGAGATAATAGTACCAATATTTATACAGAATATTCTAAATATTATTCTTTGGATATTAATCTTGCCTATAAAAGTAACTAATCATTAAAATTAAATTAGAGCTCGTATTTAAGAAAAACTAAAAACATATACTTCTCTAGGAGGGTTATATGTTTTTTAATTTGTTAGATATTTTTAAAAACTTATTTTGTTTAACTGGATCTTACTCCAATGATGTCTTTAAAGAGCCACTTACAAAAGAAGAAGAAAATAAATATATAGACTTATTAGAAAAAGGAGATAAAGAAGCTAGAGCTATTTTAATAGAACACAACTTAAGACTAGTTGCGCATATTGTAAAAAAATTTGATAGAAACTATTCGGATAATGATGATTTAATTAGTATTGGTACGATTGGCTTAATTAAAGGAGTAGATTCTTACTCGAAAGAAAAAGGAGTAAAAATTACTACCTACTGTGCTAGATGTATTGAAAATGAAATTTTAATGTATTTTAGAGCCAATAATAAATATAGTAAAGATGTATCTTTAAATGATTATGTAGGTTATGATAAAGATGGAAATGAAATAGCTGTTATGGATGTTTTAAAAGTAGAAGATTGTGATGTCTTAGAAAAAATAGAATTACAAGATAATGTAGAATTATTAAAAAAATATATGAATGTTTTAAGCCCTAGAGAAAAAAATATTATTAAGAAGCGCTATGGATTAGAAGGAGAAGAAGAAAAGACACAAAAAGTAATTGCAAAAAAATTAGGAATTAGTAGAAGTTATGTTTCAAGAATTGAAAAAAGAGCACTTACTAAGATATTAAAAGAATTTATTAAGAATAAAAAAATTGATAATTAATAGAATTTAGTTTATAATTATTAGCAGGTGATATAATGAGTTATTTTAAACCTACTAAGTATTACAAAAATATATATTCTATTAATTTTCTTAAGTTAAAAGAAGAAGGAATCAAGTGTCTAATCTTTGATTTAGATAATACATTAGGAATGACTTCTCATAAAAAATGTCCAGAGGAAAGTAAAAAACTATTAAAAGAATTACAAAAAGACTTTTTTGTTTATATTTGTAGTAATAATACAAGAAAAAGGATTAGTCCCTATCTTGAAGAATTAGGAGTAGAAGGTACCTCATGGAGCTTAAAACCACTTACTAGAGGACTTAGAATGATCAAAAATAAAAATCATTTTCAAAAAAAAGAAATGGTAATGATTGGAGATCAGATAGTAACAGATGTACTAGCTGGAAAAAGGTTTGGAATAAAGACAATTCTAGTAGATCCATTAGGAGAAAAAGATTTAAAAATAACGAGTTTTAATAGAAAAATAGAAAATCAAATAGTAAAGCACTACCAGAAAAAAGGAGTATTTGAAAGAGGTAATTATTATGAATGATGTAAAAAAATGTTTAGGATGCGGAGTTACCTTACAAGATCAAAATATTTTGCAAGAAGGATATACTACTAGTTTAGAAAATGATTACTGTCAAAGATGTTTTCGAATGAAAAACTATGGGGACTATCAAGTAGTAACCAAATCCAATGAGGAATACTTGGAAATATTAAAAACAGTCGGAAAAACAAAAGACTTAGTATTATACATTACAGATTTGTTAAATTTAGAGGATGATTTTAAAAAGATAAGAGAAATATTACCGAATAAAATGATCTTAGTATTAAATAAAAAAGATGTTTTACCAAAGTCTGTAAAAGAAAAAAAATTAATTAAGTATTTAGAAGATTTGAATATTCAAGTAGAAGAAATTATTGTAATTAGCTGTAATAAAAATTACAATATTGATTACTTACTAAAGAGAATAAAATATTATCAGACTAGTAAAAATGTATATGTAGTAGGACATACCAATGCAGGAAAATCTTCTCTTATCAATCAACTAATAAAAAATTATTCCGATAAAACACAAGAGTTAACAATGTCACCACTTCCATCTACTACATTAAGTATGATTACGATTGAAATTAATGATCATTTAACACTAATAGATACTCCAGGATTAGTAGATTCTGGATCGATTCTAAATCATGTCGATGAGAAAATGGTAAAAAAGATATCTCCTAAAAAAGAAATTAAACCAAAGACTTATCAATTAAGAAAAAATCAATCTATTATTATCGAAAACTTTTTACGAATTGATTATATAGAAGGAGAAAAAAATAGCTTTACTGTATATGTTTCTAATGATTTAAAAGTAAGAAGACTTCTAAACTTAGTGAATAATAATGATTTAAAAGATTTTAATAAAACAACTATGAATATAAAATATGAAGAGGATTTAGTAATTACAGGACTAGGATTTATTAAAATTGTTAATAAAGGGGTAATAGATGTTTACCTAGATAAGAATATAAAAGCCTTTACTAGAAAATCTTTGATTTAGATAAAAAAGCTTAGAAGACTAAGCTTTTTCAAATGAATTTCTTGTAAAAATTTAAAAAATGTGCTATGAAATACATAGCTTTAGTGAGGTGATGTCTTATAAATAATGATTTAGCAAATGAAATTAGAGCTAAAATAGATATAGTAGACATCATCGGAGAAAATATACCGCTGGTTGCTAGAGGAAAAAACTTATTTGGAGTTTGTCCCTTTCATGATGATTCTAATCCCTCTATGTGTGTATCCCGTGATAAACAAATTTATACTTGCTTTTCTTGCCATGCAACAGGAAATGTTTTTACCTTTGTCATGAATTATCATCATGTAGATTTTAAAACTGCTCTAAAAATGTTAGGAGATAGAGTAGGAATTAATACTAGCAATATTCATATACAAAATAAAGTTAGTAAATATGATAAATTATATGAAGCTTATAACTTATCTGTAAAATACTTTCAAAATAATTTATCTAGTAGCGAAGGAAAAGTAGCAAAAGAATATTTAAAATCTAGAAATATAACAGAAGAAATTATCAAAGAGTTTGAAATAGGACTTTCTCTAGATAAAAAAGATGATTTAACAAAACTATTAATTAGTAAAAATTATGATTTAGCTACTCTAAATAAAATAGGCCTTTCTAGTGATGATCATGATATGTATAATGACCGGATTATGTTTCCCTTACAAGATGTATCCGGTAAAGTAGTAGGATTTAGTGGAAGAATTTATAAAGAAAATGGACAAAATAAATACTTAAATACCAAAGAGACAGAGATATTTAAAAAAGGGGAAATGTTATATCACTACTCAGTGGCAAGAGAAGAATGTAGAATAAAAAAATCCGTTATTATCATGGAAGGATTTATGGATGTGATAAGAGCTAGTACTATAGGAGTAAGAAATACAGTTGCACTAATGGGAACAGCTCTAACAAAAGAACAAGTAAATCATATCAAAAGACTATCTTCTACTGTTATATTATGCCTAGATGGAGACTCCCCTGGAGTAGGTGCTACGCTAAGTAATGGAGATATCTTAGAAGCAGCTGGATTAGAAGTAAAAGTACTACCTCTTCCTAATCCAGAAGACCCAGATAGTTTTATTCTAAAAAATGGAAAAGATAGATTTTTAGGGCTATTAGAGAATGCAATTCATTTTAGTGATTTTAAATTTAATAAAATGAAAGAGTCTGTTGACTTTCGGAGTGATGAACAAGTAGCAGAATATATTCAAAAAGTATTACAAGAAACTACCAAAATAAAAGATGAAATTCGAGTAGAAGTCATACTGAAAAGACTTGCAAAAGAGTTTGATATAAGGTATAATACACTCGAAATGCGTTTTAGGAATCTTTTAGGTGAGAGAAAAGAAAAGCCTATCATGCAAATAAAGCAGCACAAAATTGATACAAGAAAAGATAAGTATGTACAAGCGATGGAACAAGTTATTTATTTTATGCTTAATAATGACTTTGTAATAACGGAAGTAGAAAGAGAACACTTAGTTTTTGAAACAGAAGCTATGAGGGCACTTTCCAGTGAGATAATATACTATTATCAAAGTCATGGACAAATAAATGTTGCAGACTTTTATACTTATATACAAGATAAAGAAAGCCTTCTTAATTTATATAACGAGATTATAGCAGCAAATTATGTCGAAAAAACAGATATGGATGACTTAATTTTATATTTTAAAGTGATAAAAGAGTATGCAAAGTCACAAGAGATTAATAGACTTACAAATTTAATGAAAAAAGAAGTAGATCCATTAGAACAAGCTAAAATCAGTGATAAAATTAGAAAGCTAAGAATAGGAGAATAGATATGGTTGGAGAAATTAAAACATTAGAAGACAGAAAACAAAAACTTATAGAGATTGGTAAAAAACAGGGATTTATTACATATGAACAATTAGCTGATGAATTAAAAGGATTAGATATTGATAGTGATTCCTTAGATGATTTATACAATGCCTTAATGGAAGCAAATGTTGATATTGTAACAGAAGATGGGGCAGATGATGTTGTTGGGGATGATTTACCAACAGAAGCAGAAGTAGAAGATTTGACCCTAACAAAAGATGTAAAAATTAATGATCCAGTTAGAATGTATTTAAAAGAAATTGGGCGTATTAACTTATTAACTTCTGATGAAGAATTCGAATATGCAAAAAGAGCTGAAGAAGGAGATGAAGAAGCTAAGAGAATGTTAGCAGAATCTAACCTTCGTTTAGTAGTATCCATAGCAAAAAGATATGTAGGACGTGGAATGCTATTTTTAGATTTAATTCAAGAGGGAAATATTGGCTTAATGAAAGCCGTAGATAAATTTGACCCATCAAAAGGTTATAAATTTTCAACCTATGCCACTTGGTGGATTAGACAAGCAATTACTCGTGCCATAGCAGATCAAGCTAGAACGATTCGTGTACCAGTACATATGGTAGAAACTATCAATAAACTAGCTCGTATTCAAAGACAATTAACGCAAGAGTTAAATAGAGAACCAACAGATGAAGAAATTGCTAAAAAATTAGGAATTACCGTAGAAAAGGTACGTGAAGTATATAAAATTTCTCAAGACCCAGTATCACTAGAAACTCCAATTGGAGAAGAAGATGACTCTCATTTAGGAGACTTCATTAAAGATACTATGACAATGGGACCAGAAGAATATGCAACAGTTGAGATGCTAAAAGAAGAACTTAACGGCGTCCTTGGTACCCTAACAGAGCGAGAAGAAAAAGTATTAAGACTTCGTTTTGGACTAGATGATGGACAATGCAGAACTCTAGAAGAAGTTGGACAAATATTTGGAGTTACCAGAGAGAGAATTCGTCAGATAGAAGCAAAAGCCCTACGCAAATTAAGACATCCATCTCGTTCTAGAAAACTAAAAGACTTCTTAACAGATTAATTGAAAATTAATGACAGATTAAAAGTCTTAGGAGACTTAGTTCCAGATAATAGTGTTTGCTTAGATATTGGATGTGATCATGCATTTCTAGATATCTATTTAGTAAAATCGAATAGGAATATTAAAGCAATCGCATCCGATATTGCCAAAGGTCCACTAGAGCAAGCACAAAGAAATATAAAAGAAGAAAATTTAGAAGGAAAAATAGAAGTTAGACTAGGAAGTGGATTAGACACCTATACAAGTGATATCAATACTATTGTGATATCTGGTATGGGTGGAAGAAACATCATAGGAATATGCAAAAATAACTTAAAAAAACTAAAACAAATCAATACTCTAATCATAAGCCCTAATAATTATCAAGTAGATGTCAAAGACTTTTTAACTAAAAATGGCTTTTATATAGAAGAAGAATTATTTGTCAAAGATAAGAAGTTTATTTACCAAATTATTAAATTTCAAAAAGGAAAAAAGAAATATAGTAAGAAAGAATTATTCTTTGGACCAGTATTCCTACAAAGAAAAGATGAACTGTTCATTGAATACTATACAAGAGAATATAAGTCTAGAGAACTGATGCTAGAACTTTTACCTAAGAAATATCACTTAAAAAGATACAAAGTAAAAAAAGAAATCCAACTTATTAAAGAAGAATTAAAAATAGAAACTACCAATAAGCAACCAAAAAAGAGCTAAAATTGGTAGTTTTTTGCTTATACTTTTCTGAAAATGTGATAAAGAGGGTATAAAACTCTTCTAAAAATGTGATAAAAATATAGGATTTAATGGTAAATTTTATACTTTTCCTTACTTTCTAACTTTCTTACTAAAAAGATACATAAGAGAAAAGAATGAAAATAATAATCATTTCTAAACAATTAAGAGGCTACTATGAAGTAATGTAAAATTATTTAATAGTAGTTTTTTCATGTTTATTTTTAGAAGAAAATTTGCTATACTATTAATATGTAGGGTAGGGATAATATGAGAAATAAAAACTATTTATTAATGTTATTACTTTTAATTCTAATGATAGGAGTCTTAATTTAAAAGAGGAGTAAGTTTTATGAAAAGAAAAAGATATTCATTTATCATTTTACTATTACTAATAATGGGAATAGGGTATGCAGCCCTATCAACTAGCCTTAGTATTACAGGGCTTAATGTATTTAAAGGGAATACATGGGATGTACATTTTGAAAATATAACAGATAAATCATTTAATAAAACAAATGATTATACAACAGCAGTTTTATCACAAGATAGAAAAAGTATTGATTTTTCGGTTAACTTAGAAAATCCCACCGAAAGCTATATATTTTACACGGATGTTGTAAATGGTGGAACCTTAGATGCAATGTTAGATAGTATAGAGCTAGAAGGATTTCCTGAAGAGTTACAAAATGTTATAACAATACAAATATCTTATTTAGATGGAGCAGATTTAAATCAATATGATCTACTTAGAAAAAACACACGAGAAACGATTAAAGTAGAAGCACTTTATAAAGACTCCGCTGAATTAGAAATAAGTGATTTACCAGATAAAGATTATGATTTTACCTTAACCCTAAGTATTCATTATTTACAAAGTGATAATCATGCAGTAAATAGACAACAAGGAGAAGGAGATAATATTTCTCCTGTTATGACAGCTTTCGATATTACCCCGCTAGAACATGCTATGAATATACAAATAACTGGCTATGATGAATATTCTGGAATAGCTAAATACTATTACTCAAAAGATGGTGGAGAAACATTTGTTTCAAGTTCTAATCCAAACTATACATTTATAAATCTAGAGGATGGAGATTATGATGTCGTAGTATATGCTAAAGATTTATCAGGTAATATAACACCAACTTCAAGTAAAACATTTCCTTTAAATACTATTTATGCAGTACTATATACAGATGGTACTCTAGCTCTAAACTCAACAGGAAATATAAATACTGAAAAGAATGTAAGTAAAAATTATGGATATGTATCAAAATTGGAATATGAACCATATGAATATAGCCCATGGTATAATGACAGATCCCAAATAACAACAGTAGATGTTGAAACCGTAATAAAACCTTATAATGTTAATAGTTGGTTCAGGTATCATACCAATCTTACTACTGTATTACATAGTAGTAATATAGATATGACTAATGTTACAGATATGGCAGGAATGTTTTATTATGCAGAGAATTTGACAAGCTTAGATGTAAGTCAGTGGAATACTCAAAACGTTACATCAATGGCATCTGCCTTTGCTAACGCTAAGAAATTAACAACTTTAGCAGTAGATAATTGGAATACAAGTAAAGTAACCAGAATGTCTTATCTATTTAATAGAGCACAAGCCCTACAATCATTAAATTTATCCAATTGGGATGTATCTAAAGTAACCGATATGCAAAGTATGTTTGGCAATACTACGAATCTATCTTATGTAAATACACAAGGATGGACTTTTGCAGAGGATGCTATAGTTCAACAAATGTTTGAATCTACTCCAAATTTGTCTACGATAAATGTTAGCGGATGGGATATATCTGGATTAACAAATCTATATAATTTATTTTATAATGCATCAGCAGTAACAACATTAGATGTTACAAATTGGAACACGTCCAATGTAACAAATATGCAGGGGTTATTTGGCGGAGCTACTAATTTGACTACTATAGATTTAAGCAGATGGGATACTTCTAATGTAGAAAATATGGGCAGCATGTTTTTTAGAACTTTAAGATTACAAGATCCTAAAGTAAGTAATTGGAATACTTCCAAAGTAACAGATATGTCCAGTATGTTTTCCTCTACAGCATTAACAACATTAAATTTAAGCAACTGGGATGTTTCAAAAGTAACCACATTTAGTTCAATGTTTACATCAGCAATGGAATTAGTTTCTTTGAATGTAAGTGGTTGGAATCTAACTAGTGCTAATAGTCTTTACATGACGTTCGCTGGTTGTAGTAAATTAACAACATTAAATATCAGTGGCTGGGATACTTCTAATATAACAGATATGAGATACATTTTTTCTGACATGGTAAATATAGAAGAATTAGATTTAAGTCAATGGGATACAAGAAAAGTAACTTATTATAGTAATATGTTTAATAATACGTCTAAAAATGCTACTTCTCATAACGTGTACTATGGGCCAAATAGTATAAGCATATTCAATAATATTAATAACTCTTCTAATGTATATGTAACATTAACATATAGAGAACCAGAAGAATAGTAGAAAGCAAGTCTTTACAGATTTGCTCTTTTATTTTGTAAAATTTCTTTACGAGAATAAAAAAAATTACTATACTTATTATAGTAAGCATAGTAGGGGATGAGATTATTGAGAAAGACATTTATTAGATATTTTTTATTTCTACTTTATGTAGAATTTATATTTCATATAGCTTGTTTTAAGGAAATGAATCCTCTTAGTACTTTCTTTATCTTCTTTGTATCCATCTTTATCGCAGGATTATTATCCTTTGTTACTTCTCTTTTTAAAAGCGAGAGAATCAATAAAAATATTATGCGAATTAATTGTAGTATTACAACCATTATCTTTATCGCAGAAATAGTCTACTTTAAAATCTATGAATCCTTCTTTAGTTTTAACGGAATACAGTTTGCCGGAGCACTAAAAGATGGATATGACAAGATATTACTAACAATATTTCAAAATAGTATACCTATTCTTTTTTTACTAGTACCAATTATTATCTTTATCATAAAAATGCCTAATGTAGAAAGAGTTAGAAAGTATGACTTAGC
>CAMUZJ010000023.1 GCA_947165195.1 uncultured Bacillota bacterium | reverse complement strand
TGTTTATAATAAATATTATCTTCTGTCTGATATTCTGATAAAACTGTTTTATTCCAATCTTCTTTATTAAATTCTGGAAAGTATACATCTGCATCTTTGTCTTCTGCATCTACTTCTGTTAAAAGCATTCTATCTGCAAAGGGAAGCATTTGTTTATATAAGGATGCTCCTCCAATTATCATGACTTCTCTATCTTCACTTTCTATAAAATGCAATAATTCTTCTATAGAATGGACAACAATATAATCTGGGTTTTCTATATCTTTACTAGTTAAAACTACATATTGCCTATCCTTTAATTTTTTAGGAAGTGACTTTAAAGTATTTGTTCCCATTACAATAGGCTTTCCAATAGTATTTTCTTTAAAGAATTTTAAATCTTCTGGAAGATGCCATATTAAATTATTATTTTTTCCTAATTCTCTATTTTTTCCAATAGCTGCTATAATCGTTACATTCTTCATATTAAATACCTAAATCAAACTTTAACTGTGGATTCTTTTCTTTTATTTTTTCCCTAGGATAATCTATAATTTTTATATCTTCTGGCCGCATAGAATAAAAATCTGTTTTTTCAGGATTAATCCAAATTTTTGGACAACAATCAATTGGTTCTCTTTTTAACATTTCTTTTGCTTGTTTAATATGCCTATCATAGATTTGAATATTATCATAAATCCATGAGAACTTCCCTGGCTTCATTCCTATATGTCTTGCGATTAAATATTGAAAAATTACATACTGTACTTGATTAATACAACCAGCTGTTAAAAAATCACTAGACCTTTGTATCAAGCACATATCTAAATAATCAACTCCATCACGCCCATGACGCACATTCCAAATTGTCATAAAAGCACAAGGCTTTAGTCCATGTGGCTCTTTAAAGTCATCTTCTTGCCATAAAGATATTATATGACGTCTGCCATCTGGATTTTCTTGTAATCCTTTAATTAAGTTTTTTACAAGTTCATGACGTCTTACGGTTTCTCCGTATACAGAACCAATCGTTCTATTACCAATATCCCATTCATCCCACCAAGTGACTCCATATTCTTTTAATTTATCTAGACTATTAGATGCGTCTTGATAAATCCAAAGTAATTCTCCAATACTCGATTTTACTGCAATTGGTCTTAGAGTAATTAATGGAATTTCTCCTTTACTTAAATCATATTCACATATACCATGATTAAAACTAAGCGTATGTGCAGGTGTTCCATCTGCATACTTTGGTCTTGGGTCTTTATCAAGACATCCTTCTCTTAATATTTTTCTTATAATTTTCTTAGTATATTGATCACCCTTAGTACCCTTTGGTCTTTTCTTGTTTACTTCTGTCATATCTATTCTCCTTACCAAAAACATTTTAACATGAATTTTCTATTAAAAAAACAAAAATACGTATAAAACGTATTAATTTAATTTGAAAGAATTCAAGTCGTCAACCACTTCTTGTGAAGAAGAAGAATTATTAATTGGTGTTTCTCTATCTATAATTGTATATAGCCCTACTACTGCAATGATTGCCATTAAAACAACGGCTATAATAAATAAACTTTTATTTTGTTCTACTATTAAATTTTGACTACTTTTTATTTCTTTACTTTTCGTACTTGTTTTACTTGCTCTTTCTTTAGTCATTCCAATCACCTCTATTATTATTATAAAGGAAATCATCATAAAAGAAAAGTTTTTATTTGTACAAAACAAAAATCCCTAAATTGAACCATTTATTAGCTCAAAATAAGGGATTATAATCCATTTAATCTTCATTATCTCTAACAAAACGATTAAAACTATCTATTTCTGAAGTATCTAAGTCTGTCTCCATAAGCTTTTCTACTAATTTCTTTTGATCACGACTTAGTCTCTTTGGAGTATAAACTTTGAATATTAAGTACATATCTCCTTTATGACGTTGATATTTATTGTCAACACCTTTTCCACGAATACGTTGTTTATCTCCACTATCTGTACCTGCTGGCACGCTTATTTTAACATTTCCATACAAGGTTGGAATTTCTTTTTTACATCCATAGATTGCCTCTGCAATATTAAGTGGTATTTCTAAGTAAATATCATCATCATCTCTTTGGAAATATTTGTGTTCCTTAACAATAAATTCAATGTATAAATCACCATTAGAACCACCATTTACCCCTGGATTTCCTTTACCACTAATTCTTTGTCTATCTCCTGTTTTAATACCTGCTGGGATATTAATAGTTAAATTTTTATTGGTCTTAACTTTTCCTCTACCACCACAAGAAGAACATTTTTTCTTATAAGTTTTTCCTTTTCCACCACAGTCTGGACAAGTCGTTTTTGTCATAAAAGAACCTAAAATAGTATTTTGTTGTGTTGTTACAGTTCCACTACCATGACAAGTAGAACATTTTTCTACATCAAATCCACCTTCTCCATGGCATTCTTCACAGTCTTCTACAACATCTAAATGAAACTTCTTCTCACATCCATATACAGCTTCATCGAAAGTAAGATTCATCTGCATAAGGACATCACTACCCCGACGAGCAGAGCTAGTGGAACTTCTTCCTCCAAAACCAGAGAAACCTCCTCCACCAAATCCACCACCAAAGATAGATTCGAAGATATCACCAAAATCAAAGTCAGAAGCACCAAAGCCACCAGCTCCTCCAAATCCTCCTTGAGAAGCTCCTGCTCCAACTCCAGCATGCCCATATTGATCATACATCTTTCTCTTATTCTCATCTGATAAAACAGAATAAGCTTCTTGTGCTTCTTTAAACTTTTCAGCAGCATCTGGATTATCTTTATTTAAATCTGGATGATATTCTTTTGCTTTTTTACGAAAAGCACTTTTTATTTCTTGCTCTGAGGCATTCTTATCAACGCCCAAGACTTCATAATAATCTCTCTTAGAAGCCATTCATCACTCACCTCTTATATACCGAAAGTAAGTAGTCCAATCAAGGACTACTTATTTTCTATTCTTCTTCAATATCTGCTTCTTTTACTTTTTTATCATCTTTTTTTGACGATGTTTCTTCTTCATCATTATCTGATGAACTTTGGCTTTCACGTTCTTTAGCAGCTTCTTCATACACTTTAGCAGATAATGCCATAGCTTTTTCTTGTAGTTTTTCTTTCTTATCTTTTATTTCTTCTATATCATTATCACTAAGAGCTTTTTCAAGATCTTTCATTAAGTCTTCTGCTTCACTCTTCTCTTTAGAATCTACTTTATCTCCTAAATCTTTGATAGCTTTTCTAGTTTGGAATACTAATTGTTCAGCTTCATTTTTAATTTCAGCTTCTTCTTTACGTTTTTCATCAGCTTCTTTGTTTTCTTCAGCTTCTTTACGCATTTTTTCTATTTCATCATCACTTAAATTTGTACTTGATGTAATTGTAATAGATTGTTCTTTATTAGTTCCAAGGTCTTTTGCCTTAACATTAACAATACCATTGGCATCAATGTCGAAAGTAACTTCAATTTTTGGTACTCCTCTAGGTGCAGGTGGAATATTTCCTAATTGGAAGTTTCCTAAAGTCTTATTGTCTGCAGCCATTGGTCTTTCTCCTTGTAAAATATGAATATCTACAGCTGGTTGATTATCAGCAGCCGTTGAGAATACTTCTGTACGTGATGCTGGAATTGTTGTATTTCTAGGTATTAAAGTTGTCATAACTCCACCTAAAGTTTCAAGTCCAAGGGATAGTGGTGTAACATCTAATAATACGATATCATTAACATCTCCTGTTAAAACTCCACCTTGAATAGCTGCACCCATAGCAACAACTTCATCTGGGTTAACTTCACGAGATGGTTCTTTTCCAAGTTCTTTAGATACTAAGTCATATACCATTGGAACACGAGTTGAACCACCAACAAATACTACTTTATCAATATCATTTTTAGTCATTTTAGCATCTTTTAATGCTTTCTTAACTGGCTCTAATGTAGATTCTACTAAGTCTGATATTAAATCTTCAAATTTAGCACGAGATAAAGTAACATCTAAGTGTAGAGGTCCTCCATCTTCTCCTTGTGTAATAAATGGTGCAGAAATTTGTGTAGAAGTTACTCCTGATAAATCTTTTTTAGCTTTTTCAGCAACTTCTTTAAGTCTTTGCATTGCCATTTTGTCTTTGCTTAAGTCAACACCATTTTCTTTCTTAAATTGTTCTACTAAATAATCAATAATTCTTTGGTCAAAGTCATCTCCACCTAAATGGTTATTACCATTAGTAGCTTTAACTTCAAATACACCATCTCCAAGTTCTAGAATAGATACATCGAAAGTACCTCCTCCTAAATCGTATACAAGGATAGTTTGTCCATCTTCTTTATCTAAACCATAAGATAATGCTGCAGCTGTTGGTTCATTTATAATTCTTTCTACTTCAAGTCCTGCAATTTTTCCAGCATTCTTAGTAGCTTGTCTTTGACTATCTGTAAAATATGCAGGAACGGTAATAACTGCTTTTGTAACCTTTTCTCCTAAATAACTTTCTGCATAATCTTTAATATAAGAAAGAATCATAGCTGAAATTTCTTCTGGAGTATATTTCTTACCATTTAATTCTACTTTCTTATCAGTACCCATTAATCTCTTAACTGAAATACATGTATTTGGATTGGTAATTGCTTGTCTTTTAGCAGCATCTCCTACCATTCTCTCTCCATTTTTATTAAAAGATACAACAGATGGTGTCGTTCTATTTCCTTCTGGGTTTGGAATTACTTTTGGAGCCCCAGCTTCCAATACAGCACAACATGAATTTGTTGTACCTAAATCTATACCTATAATTTTACTCATAATTTTTTTCTCCTTTTGTTTATTTATTTTTGATTGATTTTGACAGAAGCAGGTCTAATTACTCTGTCTTTTAATTTATATCCTTTTTGTAAAACTTCTAAAATGACTTCATTATCTACTTCTTCTACAGTATCTGTTAAAAGAGATTGTTCAAGAGTTGGATCAAATACTTCTCCTGCACGAGATATCTCTTCTACTCCATAATTTTTTAAGATTCCTGATAAAGAAGCATAAATCATTTTAAATCCTTGTAAAAATTTTGATAATTCATCAGTTAAATCGTTATCATCTAATTTAATTGCTCGCTCAAAATTATCAACGATTGGAATAATATCGGTAATAATTCCTTGATTGCAATACTTTAACATATCTTGTGTTTCTTTGTCTTTACGACATCTATAATTAACAAGCTCTGCTTGTGCTAATTTTACTTTTTCAATTAATTGATTATTTTCTTCTTCTTTTTCTTTTAGTTGTTTTTCTAAAGTTGCAATATGATCTTCTAACTGTTTTTTTAACTCACCATTACATTGGCAAGATGTATTTCCACCTGCACCAGCCTCATCTGATTCAGGTCTAAGTTCTTCTATTTTTTCTTCTTTTTTTTCTACTTGTTGATCATCTTTTTTACGCAATCTCATTAAACTACCTACCTTTCAATATTTTCTTTCATGTATTCCAACATACCGACAACTCTGTCATATTCCATTCTTTTAGGACCAATTATCGCAATGGTTCCTTCTTCATTGCCATTTTTAAACTTTGTTTTAATGACGGTTACATCATCATCAATTTTACTTTCTCCACCAATATATACCTTAATATTATTGTCATCATCCTGCTCAATACTATTAAGTATGTCTTTATCTTCTAATTTATTAAAAACATTTTTTATTTTTTCTATATTATTAGAAAATTCAGGCTGTTCAAGCATCTTAGTTCTTCCTACAATATTTACATCTTGTGTAGAAAAATCATTAAATACATGATAGAAAGCATTGTATAGTTGTTCATGTTGTTTTACATAATTTCCTATAATAGGCTTAATTTCAAACTCCAATTTGCTACTTACTTCATCAATTGGAGTACCAGCAATTAGGTTGTTGATTAAACTGACAGTTTTCTTAATTTCTTCTGAAGAGACATCTTGTAATTTAATACTTTTATGTTCCACATGTCCCTTATCTGTTACTATTAAAACTACCATACTTTCTTCATCAATCGGAACTACTTCTATTTGTTTAAGAAGATTCTCATGAGAACTAAGTCCAAGGGTAATAGTGGTATAATTTGTCATATCTGATATAATCTGTAAACTTTTAGTAATTGTATCAGATAGAGCTAACTGTTGATTTTTAAAGACAATTTGTAATTTTAACATATCTTCTGCATTCATCTTTTTAAGTTCCATTAGATTATCTACATAATAACGATAACCAGCTTCACTAGGAACCCTACCAGAAGAAGTATGTGTCTTCTCTAACAATCCCAATTCTTCTAGAGTCGCCATTTCATTACGCACTGTCGCACTAGAGCATTTTAGATGTTTCGATAATACCTTAGAACCAACCGGTATAGGATCTTTGATATATTTTTCGACAATTAACTTTAAAATCTTTTCTTGTCTTTCGCTCAACACTGTCATCAACCTCCTAGCACTTATTTTTCCTAAGTGCTAATTCTATTGTATGCAAAAAATTAGCACTTGTCAACAATTTGTGCTAATTATTTTTAAATTTTTTTTCTAATGAAAAAGAATGCTAAAAAGCACTCTATAAAATTAATATTCTGCACGATATATACGAAATTTCTGTGTGTAAGAATTGTCATCATTTTCTTTTGTTTTCACTTGAATTGGAGCTTGAAGATTACCATCTCCTCCAACAGTTAGACGAGTTGCTCCTTCCCCTTTTTCTTGATAATAACCCGTATACATATAAAAATCCAAATTCCTTGTTTGAGCAATAGAACCTCTAGAATCTTCCGTTGGATCTATATACCATTTTTGCCATTCTTTAAGTCCTGCTGTCAATTGATTATTAGCATACATATCTACAAATTCACTAGCATCTACGTTTATACCAGAAGTTGTTGGATCACTACCTTCAGCTATTCTTAAAGATAATCCATACTGTATATTAGTAATTTTATAATACTTCTTACCATCAACAGTTTTTTCTATCATATCAAATTCCCATTTTTGGTCAGCTTCTCCTGTAAAGAAGTCTAAATAAACTTTTCCATCCCTATTACAAGTTAATACTTGACTTACATTTACATCATAGTTAGGGCTATAGTTAGGATATGGAACATTTTTAATAAAATAAACCCCTTCTCCATCTTCATCATCATTTGGATTAAATCTTATATTAGGAAGATTATTTATATCATTATTTGGAATTTGTATTCTCTCAATGCTTGCTTTAGCATCTCCAGTATTACTACGATCAAAATATAGACAAGAACTTTTTTCATAGTCAGAAGCCTGTTTATCACTATTCTCATAAAATATATAATCGTAAAGACTACATTCATTTCGAATCTCTTTCACCTGATTATTGGAGTTATAATAGTAATGGATTCCGACCGTATCTGTAGAAGGGTAAGCACCATTTTGACAAAAAGGTTTCCCTTCACATCCCCAATTTACATAGGCATACGTATTTTTTCTGTCCCCTATCTTTGGAAGTGTAAAATGTAATTTATCACCAGGGGTCATTGGAACAATAAAAGAAAGATATGATCCTCTATTTCCATTTTCACTTGCAACATTCCACAATTGAATACGGTAATATATTACATTTTTTTTAGGATCAGAAGTTTCTGAAGTGGGATTTTGACTTTCTTCTTGTTTTATTTTTGGAACGTCAAAAGTGGCATTTCCACTTTCATCAGTTTCTATAAAACCTCCCGTATTATCATTATACTCTTCTTGTGATGTATCCGGAGAAATTACAACATCATTTTCCCCATATATATTCAAATCTTGTTCTACTTCATTTATAAACTCTTTATTGGTAGAACGATTCGTTTGCATAATACTTAAAACCAAAATAATAATCATAATTCCCATGATTAGTAAGCCATATAGTATTGTAGAAAAAGCAAAACCTTTATTATTTAACCTTAACATATCTTCACCATCTATTCTAAGAATAGTTTAGCATATTTTTTTTAGAATGACTACCCATTTATCTCCATATTTTTTAGAAGTTTTTACAATATATTTTTCTTTATAAATAATTTTATTGATATCATCGCTTTCACAAATAATAAGCCCATTTTCTTTTAATAAGTTCAATTGATCAATATACTCTATACTTTTTTCTATATAGTCAGTCTGATAAGGGGGATCTAAGAATATAAGATCAAACTTTTTATTTTCTTCTTTAAAATAGGATAATGCTTTTTTATAATCCATATGAACTACATAAGAATTTAAAACAGATAAGTTTTCTATATTTTTTTTGATTGTGTAACACGCTTTATCACTTTTATCTACTAAGTACGCTTCCTTTGCTCCTTGTGATAAAGCTTCGATTCCTAAATTCCCACTACCAGAGAACAAATCTAATACAATGGTATCTTTTATCTCATTTTGTATTATGGCAAATAAAGATTCTTTTACCCGCTCCATTGTAGGTCTTGTCCCATCTATATCATATCCTAATATATTTCTCCCTTTATATAGTCCACTAATTACTCTCATCTTCCACAACTACCTCTATCACTTATTTTTTTCAATTCTTGTCTAATAGTTAATATGATTAAATTCACTTCATTTTCCAATTGCTTATATTCTCTAAATGTTGTATTTTCAAATATTTTTTCCTTTAATTGAATATTTTTTGTCTCCTGATATTTTTTTATAAGAGTAAACAATTCTTTATCTTGATAAATGAATTCATTTAACTGTCTAATTCTTATAATATTCTTATTTTTATCTAATTCTTTTTTTAAATTATCTAATTTATCTAATAACTCATTCATAGCTTTATTTTAGCAAAGAAAGATTTTTCTGTCTATTACTTTATTACATTTAAAAGAGTAGAAATAAGCCCTATATCATCTGATAATTTTTTTAATCTATCTTCTGCTCTTACTTGATATTTTTTCTTAGCTAATTCTTCAATGGTACTTAAGACACTACTATCTCGATTTAAGTATTTATACCAATAAGAATCTTCTCTTAAATAACGATACACAAGTTCATTATTTTTAATATAATTAATCGTATATAGGTTCATTAATCCTCCAATCTTTGATAGAAAGGTCTTGGCTGATAGGGCTGATTTCTATAATTAGATTGTCCACCTAGTCCTATTTCTTGTAGTAACCCTACTGTTTTTTGTAAGTTTTCAATTCCTTTTTGAAAAGAATCCATATCCATATTTTTTATATTTTGAAATACTTCTCTCAAGGGAGTATCTCCTATATTAGAATTAGAATTTAAGTTAGTAGCTTTTGAAATATATTTACTCCATACTTCACTACTATCTCCATAAATATCATATAATTCATATAGTTTTTGCCAAGAGGATTCTCCAGATATGACAAAGGATGCTAGTTCTGGATGAGTCCTTGCAAATATTTTAAATGTTTCTTTAGACATTTACATCACCTATTTCATTTTATGTATTAGAAAAAAAAGAAGTCCCAAAAAAAAGATTATAATCTAAAAAATTATAATCTAGTTTAAAAAGTCATCAATTGTCATTAAGCGATCATCTATTTCTTTTAAGGAAATGTGTTTTCTCTTTGGCGCAGGTACTTTTTCAATTACTTCAATAATCTCTGGTTCTTTTTCCTCTTCTATAGATTTTTCATAAGTTGCACTAGAAAGCTCTGCTACTACAAAGGCATCTACTAAGGAATGCTTAGAAACTTGTGTACCAGTAGAATATCTATCAGCAATTGGTAATTCTGTAATTTTTAGTTTTATAATCTCTCCATTTTTAATACCTATTTTATTTTTACTGTCTATAATAAATGCTTTTAATACTTTATATGGATTGGATTTTACTTCTCTGATTGCAAGTATTCCACGACGTGTACGACTCATTAATTCAAATTCATTCATTCTAACTCTCTTAGCAGTACCTTTTTCTGTAATAACGGTCATAAATTCATGCTTTGAATAATCAAATGTAGTTGCCGATACAATGGAATCATCTTTTAACATCATACCTTTTACTCCAGCAGCTTTTACTCCCATAATTGGAACATCTTCTACTTTAAAAGTTAGAGTATATCCTGAATCTGTTATCATCATCATATTTTCATATTCTTCTAAGAAAGCAGCAACCAAAGAGTCATCCTCTTTTAGTTTCATACAACTAGATGCTTTAGAATATCTTTGTAATTTAAAATCTTTCAAAGGAGAACGTTTTACTACTCCACCTTTTGTTACGGTAATAATATTTTTATTAGATTCAAATTGATATGCTGGAATAGAACTGATAATAGACTCTCCTGCTGGTACTTCAATCATATTACTTACGTGTTTTGGCATATCCTTCCATTTTAAATCTGGAATCATATGAACAGGAATATGTAGATAATTTCCACCACTTGTAAATAGAAGTAATGTATCCGTTGTATTCATTTCATATAAACCAATAAGATAGTCATTTTCTTTTAAGGTAACATCTTCCATTTGAGAAGCTTGGAATGATCTAAAAGATGTACGTTTTAAATATCCATCTTTAGTAACAACTACTACCACATCTTCTTTTGGAATCATAGCTTGGGTATCTATTTTAATATCGGTAATTTCTTCTTTAATATCGGTAAGTCGCTCTGTTACATATTCACGATTTACATCTTTTAAGTCTTTTTTCATGACAGATTTTAATACATTTTCAGAAGACAAAATCGCACTAAGTCCTTCAATAATCTTTTGTAAATCTTCTAATTCTTTTTGTAGAGCTACTACATCTGTATTAGACAAACGATATAGTTGTAAGGTAACGATAGCTTCTGCTTGAGGTTCTGTAAATGCAAATTCCTTTATTAAGTTTTCTTTAGATTCCGCTTTGTTTTTGGATGCACGTATTACTTTAATTACTTCATCTAAAATAGAAATACATTTAATTAATCCTTCTACAATATGAAATCTTGCTTTCGCATGAGCTAAATCAAATTCTGTTCTTCTTTTTACTACTTCTTTTTGATGTGCAATAAAAGCATCTAAACTTTGAATAAGTCCTAATAATTTTGGTCTACGATTAACGATTGCGACCATATTAAAGTTATAGCTAATTTGCATATCCGTATTTTTTAGTAAGTAATTTAAGATTAATTCTTTATTGGCATTTTTCTTAATATCGATAACCACTCGAACATCAGCAGCTGACTCATCACGTACTTCTACTATTCCATCTATTTTTTTATCCATTCGAATATCGTCTATTTTCTTAACCATTACGGATTTATTACTTTCAAATGGTATTTCGGTAATTACTAAAGATTCATTACCTTTAGATTCTTCAAAATGGTATTTACTTTTAATAATAATTCTACCTTTACCTGTTTGATAAGCTTCTTTTATTCCATCCATTCCTTCAATTGTACCACCTGTTGGAAAGTCTGGTCCTTTTACAATTTTCATTAACTCTTCTAAACTACATTCTGGATGATCAATTCTATAAATTGTAGCTTCTACTACTTCATTTAAGTTATGGGTTGGAATATTGGTTGCATATCCGGCAGAGATTCCTTGTGCTCCATAGACAAGTAGAGCTGGAAATCTAGCTGGTAAAACAGTTGGTTCTACTGTTGTATCATCAAAGTTAGGAGAAAACTCTACTGTGTCTTTATCGATATCTCGAAGCATTTCATTACTAATTTTAGAAAGTCTTGCCTCTGTATAACGATAAGCTGCTGGACTATCTCCATCAATAGATCCATTATTACCATGCATATCGATATAAGGTAATCTAGTCTTCCAAGGCTGACTCATTCGAACCATCGCATCATAAATCGAAGTATCTCCATGTGGATGGAAGTTACCTATAACATCTCCGACAGTCTTAGCACTTTTACGATATCCTTTATCATAAGTATTATGTTCTTTATGCATAGAGTACAATATACGTCTTTGAACTGGTTTTAAGCCATCTCTAGCATCTGGTATCGCACGGTCTTGAATAATATACTTAGAGTAGCTTCCAAATCTCTCACCCATGATATCTTCAAGAGTATAGTCAAATATTTTTTCTATAATTTCTTGTGTTTCATCTTTTTTTCTAGCCATATTCTTCTACCTCCTAAATCTCATAATCATCTTCTAGCGAAAATTCTACATTTTCTTCTATCCATTCCTTCCGAGGTGGTACATCATCTCCCATAAGAATAGATACTCTCTTTTCTGCTAGTTGTGCATCTTCAATATTAACACGAATTAAAGTACGGCTTCCAGGGCGCATAGTTGTCTCACACAACTGATCGGCATTCATTTCACCAAGTCCTTTGTACCTTTGGATATCGCATTTTTTACCTTTTGATTTTTCTTTCATTTCTTCTACGGTATATGCATATTCTATTTCTTTTCCAGACTGAATTTTAAATAGTGGAGGTAAGGCAACAAAAAGTCTTCCATCTTCTATTAATGGCCTCATATAGCGATAGAAAAATGTTAGTAATAAACATTGTATATGTCCTCCATCTTCATCTGCATCACTCATGATAATGACTTTAGAGTATTCACAATCTTTGATATCAAAGTTAGATCCATATCCAGCACCAATTGTATAGATCATTGTATTAATTTCTTCATTTTTTAAAATTTCATCTTCTCTTGTTTTTTCAGTATTTAATACTTTACCACGGAGTGGAAGAATTGCCTGATATGCTCTATCTCTTCCTTGTTTAGCAGAACCACCTGCAGAGTCTCCCTCGACTAAAAACAACTCTTTTTTTGTCTTATCTTTACTTTGTGCAGGAGCTAGTTTTCCAGATAAAGATCGTTCTTTATTATTTTTCTTACTACCTTTTCTAGCTTCTTCCCGAGCTTTTCTAGCAGCTTCTCGTGCTATTTTACTCTTTAAAGATTTATTGATAATTTCGGTTGCGATTGCTCTATTTTCTTCTAAATAAATTCTAAGGTTATCAGCTACAATATTTTCAACAGCTGGTTTTGCCTGAGGAGTACCAAGTTTTCCTTTTGTCTGTCCTTCAAATTGTAAAATACCTTCTGGTATTTTTAAACTGATAATAGCCGTTAATCCTTCTCTAACATCTGATCCATCAAAGCTACCACTATTTCCTTTGATAAAGCCATTATTTTTAGCATAATCATTAAATACCTTTGTTAAAGCTGTTTTAAATCCTACTTCATGAGTTCCACCATCAATTGTTTTTACATTGTTGACAAAGCTTACTATATTTTCATTGTAAGTATCTGTATATTGCATAGAGATTTCTACTTCTATTTTTTCTCTTATACCATTGAAAGATACTACTGGATGAAGAGTATTTTTTCCTTTATTTAAGTCCTCTACAAATTCTTCTATTCCTCTATCATAATGATATTTTACACTCTTCTCATCTTCTTCATCTACAACTTCTATAGTGATACCTTTTAATAAAAAGGCAGACTCTTGCATTCTCTCACAGACTGTTGTGTAAGAAAAATTAGTAGCAGAAAATATCTCTGGATCTGGTAAAAAACGAACGGTAGTACCTGTTGTTCTAGTAGTACCAATTACTTTTAATGGTACTGCAACACGTCCTCCATTTTCAAAACGAATATAATGCTCTTCCTTATCTCTTCTAATCGTTACTTCCATCCATTTAGATAAAGCATTTACAACACTTGAACCAACTCCATGTAATCCACCGGATACTTTATAGCCATCTGATTCAAATTTACCACCTGCATGAAGAACTGTAAAAATAACTTCTGCAGCACTTCTACCAGATGCATGCATTCCAGTTGGAATACCACGACCATGATCTTCTACACTGACTGATTTATCTTTATGCAACGTAATTTTAATATAATCTCCATACCCATTAATTGCTTCATCTACAGAGTTATCTACAATTTCCCAAATCAAATGATGAAGACCCCTCTTATCGGTAGATCCTATATACATACCAGGGCGTTTTCTAACAGCTTCTAATCCTTCTAATATCTTAATTGATGCTGCATCATACTTATCTGCCATTCTTATCACTCCTAAACTATTTTTTATTATAACGAAAAT
>CAMUZJ010000022.1 GCA_947165195.1 uncultured Bacillota bacterium | reverse complement strand
TTTATGGATAGATTATTCTAATGTATTAGTTAATACAAAAATAGCAGGTTTTTACACCTACTATATACTGATAACTTTTATTTCATTCTTTGAATTTCGTATTTTTGAATTATATACATAGCAACAGATAGTGCATCTATATTTTTACTCCTCATGGGCTTTTTTCCATTTTTTAATAGCATCTAATCTTTCTTTAAATTTTTTCTCATTCCCTTGTGTATTTGGATTGTAGTAAGTTTTTCCTTTTAATGATGGTGGTAAACATTCCATAGTAGTTAACTTATCTTCAGTATCATGTGCATATTGATATCCTTTTCCGTAATTTAATTCTTTCATTAATTTTGTTGGAGCATTTCTTATAACTAATGGGACAGGTTCTGCTAACATTTTTCTAGCATCACTTGAGGCAAGCATATACGCATTATAACAAGAGTTTGATTTAGGTGCTAAGGACATATAGATAACTGCTTCTGCAAGATGGACATTACATTCTGGCATTCCTATAAAATGGCAGGCATGATATACATTGACTGCAACATTTAGGGCGTTTGTATCAGCAAGGCCTATATCTTCACTAGCAAATCTTGTTATTCTTCTTGCAATATAGATAGGGTCTTCTCCAGCTTCTAACATTCTAGATAACCAATAAACTGCTGCATCTGGATCACTATTTCTCATAGATTTATGTAATGCTGAAATAATATTATAATGTTCCTCTCCATTCTTATCATATAATAATGTCTTTTTAGTTAAACATTCTTCTATTGCATCTTTTGATATGTTTATTGTTCCATCTTTATTAACTTCACCATTTATTACAATCATATCTAGAGTAGTTAAAGCACTTCTAGCATCTCCATTAGCAAATTCAGCTATTATTTTTAAGTTTTCTTCTGAAATATTAACCTTATATTCACCAAATCCTCTATCATCCGTTAATGCTCTTTTTAAAAGATTCATAATATCATCCCTAGATAATTCTTTTAAAACGAAAACTCTACATCTTGAAAGTAAGGCGTTATTTACTTCAAAAGATGGATTTTCTGTTGTTGCTCCAATAAGGACAATAGACCCTTTTTCTACAAATGGTAAAAATGCATCTTGTTGTGCTTTATTAAATCGATGAATTTCATCTACAAATACAATTGTTTTTACTCCAATTTTTTTATTATTATCGGCATCTTCCATAACTTTTTTGATTTCTTTTATTCCGGAAGTTACAGCAGAAAATGTTATAAATTCTGATTTTGTTTGGTGGGCTATCAATCTTGCTAAAGTTGTTTTTCCGACTCCAGGAGGACCCCAAAATATCATAGAGGAAACATTATCACTTTCTATCATCCTACGTAGAATTTTCCCTTCTCCAACTAAATGTTTTTGTCCTGCAAACTCTTCTAAATTTATTGGTCTCATACGAGATGCTAGAGGTTCATTTTTATAAGATTCAAATAATGATTGTTGTTCCATTAATACACCTTCTTTCTATTAACTTTTCATTAAAAGATACGTTTATTATACTATATTTAGAAAATAAATCTAGTAGTTGGTTAATACCAAATAAAAAAAAGACTCAAAAGATACTGAGTCTGAGTCTTTCATTTATATTTTTCTTTTTTTTAGGTAAATTTTTGTACATGTAAGTCCTAACATACTTAGTCCTAACATTGCGATATAAAGCATTATATTATCATCTGTTTGTGGATTTTTTTCTGTTTTAGCATTTTTAGAAATAATAAAGCTTCCTTCTGCTTCTTTCTCATTCATTTTTGCAATAATAGTATGTTTTCCTTCTTGCAATGTATTTAAATAAGAACTATTTATTGTTATTACAGTACTTCCTTTTGAAATAGAATATTTGTCTTTAGAAATTTCTTCTCCATCTATATAAATTTTTCCTAGATCTTTAAATAGATAATAATCAAAACTGAAACTGAAAGATAAATTACTATTTTGGGATAAGTCGATTGTTTGTCCATTACCTTTTATGCAGTCATATTCATCATCATATCTATTAGATGTTCTGGAAAGTGCTAGATAAATTTCATCAAAATGTGGCATTGCAAATAAGTATGCATTTTCAATAAGTGTAATGGTGTTTTCAATAGATTTTCCTACATTATATCCATCTTCTGTGTAGAAAAATAACTGACTTATAGCTTCTCTTGTTTTTGTAATATTTTGCTTGAAGTTGTTAACTTGTTTTTGTAAATCTTTTTTATAATCGATTCCATATATTTCTTGGCTTTTTTCTATTGAATTTGATAATAATTTATCAATCAAGTCTTTTAATTTTTCATCTGCAAGTTCACCAATGGTAGCATACGTATTTATAATTTTTCCATCATCGTCTTTTTCTGTTTTTACCTTTTCTATTATTATTTCAATAAAATCTTCAAATTTTCCATGCCCATCCAGAATCCCTTCTTGACTCATCATTAAATTTTGTAATTCTGGCATATCGTTTGCTTGCGAGATTAACATTGTCATATATAATATATGTCTTACTTTTTCTGGTTCTTTATATGTCTCATATGCTTCACTTTCTGGATCAGCTCCATAATAACAAGCCCTAATAAATGCTTTTAAATTTTCTTCGGCAGTTTTTTGATCATTTATAGAAAACGTATCAAGCATCGACAATAATGATTTATAATTATCTGGTATTAGATTTACTATTCCAGATATTGCTTGTTCAGATACTGGTTCATTTTCATTATCTGCTAAATACTTTAGAACTATTTTAACAAAGTCATCTATTGTAAATGTTGCTTTATCTATTTGAGTTCCAGTAAAATAAGTTAATAAATCTTCTACAACAATTGCTACTGCTTCTTCTTCACTATTTGCTCTACCTTCCCTTTGTAATTCATCAGATACATAAGCAAGATAACTATATATTAATGGATATATCATTTCACTAGTTTCCATTGAAATATTATTTTCAATATCACCAGTAAGGGCTGCTATCATACCATAAGTACCAATAGCGGATGTTAATGCTGCTTGATATTCGTCGTTATATATTTTATTTGTACCTATTTTAGATACTAATCCATTTAGTCTATTTTTAACGAATTCTATTTGAGAAACATTACTTTTTTTATCTACTATGCTTAATGTTTTTAAATCAAATGTTTTTTCGCTAAATTCTTTTATTTTTCCATCAGTAGTATATTCTTTGTATACATATTCACTAATACTTTTTAATTCCTTTAGCATTTCTTCGGTTGAGTATAATTTCTCATATGAATTAACTACTTTTCCATATCTAGTAAATCCCCATTGTTCTGGTGGTAAAAGGGAAAATGCATCATTTTGAGAAATGATATTTCTTACACCATTATAAATAGAATCATTAACAGATATAGTTCCCCCTTTTGTATAATGAAATGCGACACCTTCTGTATCGTTTGCATAGTCATCAGTTGAACGATTTGCACTTACGCTAAGTTCAATATTTTTACTAGTACCATTTTTAATGGAAGTAGGTGTACCTATTGTATAACAATAAACATCTTCTGGTGTTATACTCACTTCATTTCCAAAGTAATCTATTCCACCACCTGCAAAGAATCCTCCAACCATATTAGAAACGGCAGCTCCTCTACTATAACCTGTTGTCCAAACTTTTAAATTTCCTTTAATATTATTCTTTTCAATATATTTTTTTGTAAAGCGAAGTATTTCATCTCTTGCACTTTTAAATCCTTCATGAACATCTCCACTACCAATAATAAAATTACCTGCCCATTCTTGTTTATATCCAGCACTTCTAGGTATAATTGCAAGGAGTGTATATTCTTTTCCATCTTGAATAATTTTCTTTTGACCAATTATTACACCCATGGAATTTTCTTTTTTTTCTGAATTATAATACTTATTTGATTCTATATTATTAAATTTCATTATACTCATAAACTTTTTTATATTATAATCATTTTGTGAAAAATCAATCTCATACTTATCAATTTCTTTACCATACCAACTAAGTGATGAGCCAGCAAGTTGAATGGATAATGTTTCTAAAGATTTACTTCCTTTAAATGAAGATTTAGTAAAATCACTGTCTTTATAGACAAAAGTATTTTGTAGCTGCTTATTATTTCCTTCTATTGCACTAAACTGATAAGTACCTGTAATTATTTCATCGGAATTTTTACTTTCTGCTAATACAGTTATTGGACTAATAACTAATAACATTATAAATAACACATGAAAGAATTTCTTCATATCGTTTTACCACTCCTATTCTCTATTCCTCTTACTATAAAACGATTATATCATAGTTTTTTATAACGTACAGTATTTTTATTTATATTCTGTAATTTTCATCAAACAAAATAGAAATATGGTGCACTTATCTATGAGGGAATAGTGTTTTATTATGAAACGCTTAATTGAGTATATAATAACTAAAATAAAGGACAACTATAAATAATAGTCGCCCTTTTCATTTAAACTATAAGTATTTTGTTTATAGAATTACCACTAGATTCACATCTTTCCTTTTTAGAATGTTTTTTGAAACACAAAAAAACTAACCCTTTTGGATTAGTCGTATATCAAGCTCAAACTATAAAAGTTTGAGCAAATTTCCTTATGGTAGCGAAAGAGGGGATCGAACCCCCGACCTTTCGGGTATGAACCGAACGCTCTAGCCAGCTGAGCTACTTCGCCATAACCATTTCTTTTTCGAAATGCAAATTGATTATATCAAAGAAAATTTGTGATTTCAATACTTTTCGTAAATTTAATTGATATTTTTTTTATTTTGATATACCATAGTAGGTTATGAGGAGGAGAGTTTTATGGCTAGTACTAGTATTTACCGTGGAGATATCAATCATTTATATATACAAAAACTTGAAGTAGAAAGAGATATTTATCAGTTGGAAGTCCATGAAGCTACTCTTATAAAGAATGATTTATTCTATTTAGATAAAGGTGGCAAATATATTAGTTTCCGATATAATTCTTATGTAAGAAGTCGTGAAGAAGCAGAAGATTATTTATTAGAAAGCAATAATCGAGATGTTTTATTTGTTGACTATGAAAAATTAAAGTTTGAAAAAATAGCAGATAAAAGTATAGTTAAGCAATTAAAGAAAACTTATATGGAGTCTTTTCGGAAGGAAAATGAAGAAGACAAGAGTCGTTAATATGTATCTCTTGTCTTATTTTTTGTACTTAATTTTGTATTTATTATTATCTTCTAGTGTATTTTTATCTATTTTAATTTCTTCTACTTTTTTTCTATTTTCTAAAATGTAGGCAAATGATGGATAGGTTAATTCTGAAATAATATTAGAAATTTCTCTTTGATCTATTTTTTTATCGTATATACTTTGTGCTAATGTATTATAGACACCCTCTGTAAAAACTAAGTTAGTTCCTAATTTTTGAAAATTTTCCTTTTTGATATTCATTGGAGAAAGTGGTGAAAGTTTTAGTTGAGTTTTAAAGTCTATTGGCTGTAAGTCGTTTAGTGTGATTAAAATAGGCATTTTCTTTATAAAGTCAAATTTTAAAATATTTTTCTTTAAATTTTTTAATTCTTCTATATATTCCTCTTTATTAGTAAATCCTATTTGTTTTCTTTTTGGGATAGAAAAGTCAAGGATATTTATCATTTTATCTGTACTTATCTTAAAGTTTTCTGAAATATAGTAATTTTCTCCATCTATAAATTTTTGGATTACTTTTAAGACTTTTTCTTTATTTTTAGATGGTTTATCCATATTTTCAAAGAAAACAATAGAATTTTCTATTTTTTTTATGTCACCTTTCCAATTATTGTGCAAATGTAGTAGTAATTCTCCTATGTATCTTTCAAAATTATTTGAATTTTTTTGAGTCTCTATAACCAATAAAGGTCTATTAATGTAGAAGCAAATTTCTTTTAAAATATTTCTTTTGGTACTATTGTTAAGGCCAAAAAGTAAAATACTATCTCTTTTTATATCTTGTGCTAATTGATTATTATTGATTTCTACTAGTAATTTTTTTATTGATTCTTTTTGAGATGGCATTTCACCTATCAATTTTGGTAATAATTTAGAAACTTTAATCATTCCTAAGTTATCGACATAGTCATTTTTTTTGTGTGAGTATATGGATTGTATCTCATCTATGTCACAGTTATCTTCAATTAATTGATTGTTATCGACATGCTTTATATATCTAGCATTTTGTTTTAGTTTTTCTATATCTAATGCAATTAATCTCTTATCCTCCTTTTGATTCATAAAAGCAAGATAACAGTAGTTTTTAGCATCTTCATGATAAGCATTGCAAATATTTTCTAAATTATTAGATACTGGCATGTGAGCTCTTTCAGCCATTTCTTGTAGTGATATTTGTCCAATACAAGCATAAGAATAATCTTCCTTTAATAATTCTTCCCAATTATCAATATTTGGATACTTGCTGCCTTCTTCATCAATAAAATATTTTTCATCTATACTATTTTTCCCTACTAATGTAGATACATAGGTATATAAATAAACATCTTTTTTGTTTTCGTATATCGAATGCTTTCTTACTAATGATACTAAATATTTGTTTTCACTTTCCATAACTATTTCCCCCTAAACAAATAAATATGATATCTAATATATATTTTTTAGGGGGATAAGTCAATATATCATTCAATACTTTCTAAAGCTAATTCTATCATGGTATTAAAGGAATTTTGTCTTTCCTCAGGAGTTGTTTTTTCATGGGTAATTAAGTGATCAGAAACAGTAAGAATAGCACTTGCTTTTTTTCCTAAAGTACTTGCATTACTAAATAAAGCAAAAGTCTCCATCTCTACTGCTAAGCAGTTAAAATCTTTCACAATACTCTCACTATTTAGTTCATTATAGAAAGCATCTGCACAGTGTACATTTCCAAATCGATAGCTAATTCCCATTTTTTTAGCAGCATTATAGATTCTAGAATTTAGTTCTTCACTACTAGGTAATAGTCGTGTTAGGCCTCCTTCTAATTCATATAAATAGTTTGATAGAGAATAACTGTTTTCCACTACTACTACATCGTAGAGTTTTAAGTCTTCTACTAGGGCTCCACAGCTACCTACTCGAATTATTTCTTCTACCTCATAAAATTTAAATAGTTCATAAGAGTAGATTCCCATACTAGGACAACCCATTCCAGATGAGAAGATGGTAACTCTTTTTCCTTTATAGTATCCAGTATAGGCATATTGATTACGAATGGTATTTACAAGCTTTATATCGGTTAAATATTTTTCTGCAATCATCCTACAACGCAATGGATCTCCAGGCATTAATACAATTTTTGCTATATCCTCTTTTTTTGCTTCTATATGTGGTGTCATAAACATCCTCCTTATATTTCTATCATATCATAAAAAATTGGAATTTGTTATTTATTTGGTATGATTCTTCACAATAATTTTATCTAATGATGCAAGAATTGCAGGTAAGATAAATAGTACTAGAATGGTTGCACATAAGGTTCCTTGAGAAACTGTCATACAAATCTTTGCTGCTATGGCTGATGCAAAGAAACCTACAACAAAGGTTACGATGATAAGAACTGAAGCACTTGTTAATATCGTACGAATGGATTGGTTATAGGCAAATATTAGTGCTCCTTTTTTATTATAAGTTTTTCTATATTCTAAGTAATAAGATGTAAATAAGATGGCATAGTCAATAGTTGCTCCCATTAAAATACTTTGTACAATTAAGACAGAAATAAAGTATAAGCTGCCACTAAAGATAGAAATAATACTCATAGTAATGTAGACAGCACATTGAATTACTAGAGTTAAGATAAGTGGAATAATTACTGATTTAAAGGTAAGGAAAACTACAAAAAATATTAAAAGCATGGTAAGGATAGAAATATAATTAAATTCATTTCCAAAGCTATCATCTAAATCATATGCCATAGGAGAATCTCCTATTAAGTAGGTATCTTTTGTCCCATTAAGTTGTTTTTTTAAGCCACCAATAAAGGTAAATGTATCTTCATCTTCTGGTGCAAATCGGCTATCAATAACAACTCTGGAATAATTACTGCCTACTAATTGTTTTTTGGCATTTTTAATATCTTTTTGACTAGATATGATTTTATCTTTCATTTCTTGATTAAGAAATGGTGCAAATTTTTCTTCTGTTAAAATATCTGTATTTAAATAGTTTACAAATTCTTCTACAGTTAATTTATAGGTACTATTATAGTCATATATGCTGGAGTAATATAGATATACTAAGTCTATTAGATTATAATCTAGTGTATTACTTAAAGCGGCTAGTTTTTCATAGGCAGTTGAAGATGTATATTCTGTATGATTTAGACTGTCTTTCATAATCGTATGAATGGCATTTAGTTTTGTTACAGAATTATTATCTATACTATTTCTATATTGATTATTGTTTATAACATTGTTTAATATAAATTCTACAAATTGAATTAGAGAAGCTGTTTGATGATACCCATTTGTAATATCGTAATAAGAATATAATAGTTTTAGGGTATCTTTATCTATCCCTAGGGTAGATGCTAAGGAATGATATGAGTATTTTGTATTATTTTCTACTCCATCCATTACTTTTTGTAGAATTCTTAGTTTTTCAAAAATATCTTTTGGAATACTTGATAAGGTAGAATCTTCTGACTTTTCTAATAAGAAATTTACTAAAGTCTTTTTATTTAGATGAATACTATCTTGACTATATAAAGCGTATAAACTTTTTACGGTATTTTCATCTATTCCTATTGCATTTCCCATGGTGGTTGCATCCATTTTGTTATCTAGATTATCCATAATAGTTTTTACTTGAATTAATTGATTTTTCATACTATCATCTATGCTTTCTTTAAGTATGTCATTATCTAAATTTGATAAGATGAATTCAACTAATTCTTTTGGAGAATCTGTTAAGCTTTGCTTTGCTTTATTAAATGCTTCTGTAATGATAGCCATTTTTTCTTCTCCTAGATTAAGAATAATAGATAGTTCTCCTGTTTTGTATAGAGTTCCCCCTATATTACTTGTAATCGTATTTTTAAGTGTTTGAATAACATCATATACTTCAGTACTAACAGTTGGTTGTAAGTGTGCTAATACTGCATCACATAGTTCTTCTATGGTTATTTCTTTGCTTTCATCTAATCCTAATGTTGTATAAACATTTTCTACTAAATTAGAATCTAAATCTTGGAAAATAACTGTTAAATTTTCTTTATCCATTTCTAAATCTAGTTTTTCTTTTACTTTTTCATAAATATTGATTACTTGTTCTAAGCTACTTAAATCTAGATTATCTAGGTAATTGGTATTTTCTTTTAAGTATTTTACATATTCTAGGAATGACTCTACTGTTTGATTGGTACTACTTATTTGATTCGCATTTTTTAGTAGTAAAATAGCTAATACTTTTTCTTTTTCGATTCCAAATAATGTTGATAAGCTATTAATATCTTGTTTAGTATTTACAATATCAGGATTACTAAAGGTATTTAGTAATTTTAATTTATCGATTGTTTCTTGATCAAACATAGAATTATATTCTGGATTTGTAACTACTTTATCTAAAATAAAGCTAGAAAATTCATACATGGTTAAAGTAGTATCTACTCCATTTATACTATAGTAGTATAAGTATAGTTTATTGATAGTTTCTTTTTCCATACCAAAAATATTAGCCATATCGGTGCTATTATATTCTGTATAAAGAGTATCTTTATCTACAAAATTTTTTAGAGTATTTAAAGAATTTTTCATATCTTCTGTCATATAACTAGAAAATGTTGGATTATCTACTACATCCCTTTCCATAAAGTCTACAAACTCTTTTATATTTAGAGTGGTTGTTACATAATCTGCATGGTATAGCATTAGTAGTTTATTTAAAGAAGATTTATCAATTCCTAAGATAGTTGCTAAATCATTTTCTGTTCTTTGACTAGTAATTTGGTCTTCGTAGGCAAAATATTTTAGACGATTCATATTATTTTTTGTCTCATCATTAATATGATTTGCTATATTTTCTTTTGGATATACATCATTTTCAATAAATTCTATAAAATTACTTAGTGTTATTGCATTATCTATATCTTTCATATAGTAGTGATAATAAATGATTCTTAGTAAGTAATCATCTACTTCTATATTACTTCCTAATTCTTGAATTCTATTCTTTAAATCTTTATATTTTAACTTTTCGTTGATAGTATTTCCATAACATAATACTTTCTCTACTTTATCATTTTCTATATTTCTACAAATATTGGCAATTTTTTCTTCCCCTTGGTTATTGTAAACAATAGCCATTTGATTATTCTTTGGAAATATACTTGCTACTTCATCGTTTTCAGAACCAGTATATAGTATTTTTAAATTTCCTTTTAGGACAAAACTTCCTACAAATAGGATAATGAATAAGGCTAGAGCTCCATGTCTTACGTTATAGCTAAATTTTCCTAGGGAATCTAATTTAATTGTTAAGTGTTTTTTCTTTGTTTTATCAATCCATTTATCAAATAGTAATATTAATCCAGGGAGAACGCATAAAATACAAATTAGGCTTAGTAATACTCCTTTTGCTAGGACAAAACCTAAATCTTTTCCGATTGTAAAAGACATAAATACTAGTGCTGATAATCCAACAATTGTTGTAATAGAACTAGAACAGATAGAGCCAAATGCTTTTTGTAGGGCATTTTTCATAGCTATTTTTCTATCTCTAGAATTAGATTTTTCTTGTGTATAACGATTCATAAGCATAATCGAATAATCCATAGATAAAGCCATTTGTAATACTGCACAAATAGAGTCTGTAATATTAGATACACTATCAAACATAAGATTTGTACCTTTATTAATCATTACTGCTATTCCTATTGTGAATAAGAATAAGAAAGGTTCTATATAAGAGTCACACATAATAATTAGAATAATCATCGCAAAACAAATTGCTAATACAACAATCCAAATATGCAATACTGGCTGATTACGTTCATTAATACTACCTGATAAGACTATATTATAATCTTTAAACTTTTCTTTTACTGTTTCATATACTTCTTTTGCTAATTGTGAACTAGCATAGTCATCTACATGTAATATATATAATGTGTAATTATCTTTATGATAAGTACTAGAGGAATCATAGTCTACAGAACTTACTCCTTTTACATGGCTCAATTGACTAAGAAGTTTTTCTTCCTCTTTTTCAACATTTTGGAACATAACAGAAAGTGTGGAAGATTTTTCTCTTCCAAACTCCCTTTTCATAATATCCGTACCTTGTCTTGTTTCACTAGTCTTTGGTAAATACTTTGTTATATCATAATTAATATTTACTTTAGTTGATAAAAAGATACAAAGAATAGCTGCTACTATAAAAGTAGTCATTACAAAATATCTTTTCTCCACAAGAAAATCAGCAACTTTTTTCACTCGAAATCCCCCATTTCTAATTTTATAGATATTATCATATCAAAAGTTATCATCTAAGAAAAGTACATTTTATTAGATTTCTAAATTTATATTAATCCCGCATCATGAGTAGGATAAAAGAATTAATTAGTGAAAAGAAAGAACTAAAATAAAATAACTGTCCTAGTAGATAGAGCTAGCTAGTATTACTAAAAGTCCTTTTTACACTCACTATGATAGTATATATGATGTTACTAGAAAAATTCAAGAGGAAACTTTATCGTTTTTTATGAAAGCGACAAAAAATATTACGATATGGAAAATATGGATAAGTATTTTGATTAAAGAAACAATTGAAAAAGATATTTCTAGAATCCTAGAAATATCTTTTATTTTACTATTCGTATCGAATCATTATATTTTTTTATCGCATCAAGAATTTCTTTTTTATGTTCTTTTTCAAAATAAAAGTAATATGGGTAATCGGTTATAATATTTAGAGAATATTTTCCAATAATTACTCCTTTTATATGAGACCATCCTGTTGTTAGTAATTGATCATCATCTAATGTAAAAGTAATGCCTTCTTTATCTATTTGTAATTCTACTTTATCTCTTCTAAAAAAGCAATTTGTAAGTAAGATTGGTGATAGTGAATTTACAAAGATTAGAATGAGTCCTACTAGACCAAATAAAACAAATCCTTTGGATAGTAAATTATTGTATTGCCAATCTACTAAAAACATTAACAAAAGAAATATTGTACAAATTAAGAACTCTAATAGCATAAATGTAATATAATTAATATATTTTAATTTTTTATTTCTTAGAATATTTTCTTTATTTAATGATATTCCTAAAGATTCATTAAATACTTTTAACATTTTACTTCTATCTGTTTGATACTGAACTTTCATAACTCAATCTCCTATTCTATAATTTATTATATCATTATATCGGAGAATATTGTATTAATTTTTATATATCTTATTATTTTTATAGGTTTTTGAGAATGTAGTGTCAATTTTATTTTCCATTGCTTTTCCTATTTTTCCATTTTCTATCATCAAGGCAAAATTTCCATCATATCCAATTACTTCTTTACAGTCGGTAAAGTTAATGGTTTCTATTTTTGAATTTGGATTTATAGTTCTTAAGTCAAGAAATGCATCTTGACTCTTGGTAAAGTCTACATGTTCTAAATAAACATCATGAAAGTTTCCTCTAAATTTTACATTATTAAATTTTGCATGAATTATCTTTTTTGGTTTTTGATTTCTACTTATGGATATATTTCTAGTTCCAATACTTTGAGGAGTCATTTCTACATAGTTTTTTTCACTAGAAAAGAAAAACCATTTACTTTTAGCTCCTTCAAAATCTGTGTTTTTTATGGTTGCGTAGATATCTCCTACTATTGTTGCATCTTTTAATTTACAATGATCTAATCCATCTACTAAGTATTCAGGATAAATTTTTGCATTGATACTTCCTGTAAAGTCTGCACCTTTAATTCTATATACTAGATATACTTTTTCTGTACCATATCCCTCTGTTTTTAAGTTATCCCCTATGTGTTTATATTTTAATGGGTTAACAAATATTACATCTTTAAATTTACAGTTTGTTAAATTGCATACTACTACATCATGAAACCATTTGATTGGAAATTTCTGATGTCTTAATTTTTGAACATCTAGATAGCATCCTTTACTTCCACTAAAATTAGCTCCAACAATAGTACTATTATCAAATCCTCCAATAAATTCTACTCCCTTTAAAGTAGCATATGATAAGTTCATCCCTTTTGGATTTATTTTGACTCCATATAAATCGGAAAAATCATAATTGATGGCTTCAAAATCTTCAAATGAAACATTAGAAAAGTCTATTTTTTTTAATATTTCTTTTGGTAAAGCAAATATTTTCTTTCCTCTTTTTCTTCTACCATATTCATCTACTAAGCTATTTTGATTTGGCGTACAAAATAGTAATAATTCTAGAATATCCGGTTCATATTCCGTTATTAAAACACGCTTATTTTCTTCTACACTTTTTAAATTTTCTATTAAGTGTTCTCTTAAGTTTTCAATTTTCTCTTCCATTCCAAATCCCCCAGAATTACATTAATTTCTAGGCATGATTATATCGTAGGAAGTTTTTGATGTCAATTAAATTCTATTTTAATAGAATAGTAAATACTATATCCACTCCTAGTAAAAGAAGAAAAATACTACTTATAATATGTAGTTTTATAGAACTTAAATTTATATATATCTTTTTTAGGATTGGTTGAATAAAGTATAAAGAAATTGTTCCTCCAATAGCAAATAAAGTACTAGTCATAAAACATACTCTTCCATTTATATTTAAGAATTTTTTGGAGTAGTCCCATAGTTTTATATCAAAGAAGATATCTAATGGATAGTGGGATATATATTCTGTTACCGTTGCGATAAGAAAGGTATATAGAAAAACTAAAATAGGAGTAATATTTATTTTTCCTAATTTATGAGGCGTTTTATGAAATTTCCATAATCAGTTATTTTGGCCCTAATTTTTTGCGTATAATTGTTCTATAGCAGTACTTTCCATGATTTAGCATGAATTT
>CAMUZJ010000021.1 GCA_947165195.1 uncultured Bacillota bacterium | reverse complement strand
TTTATAATGGAGGGATAATATGGAATTTGATTATAAATTCGGAAATAACTATTATAAATATTATGATACAGTAGGAGTGAAAAGTACCGTTTATAATATTATGGCACCTGAGCAATCACAAGAAGATCAACCTGGTATGGAATATTTAATGAAGCCATTACCAATATTTGATAGTCCTAATTATAGAGGAAGTGGTAAATTACAAGATAAAGTAGCAATTATTACTGGAGGAGATAGTGGACTAGGAAGGGCCTGTAGTATTGCCTATGTAAAAGAAGGAGCTAAAGTAGTTATTGTCTATTACGATGAAGATAAAGATGCGAAAGATACTAAGAACTATATAGAAAATTTAGGAGGAGAATGTCTTTTTCTTAGAGGAGATATTACAGATCATGACTTTTGTAAAGAAATCGTTTGTAGAACATTAGAAAGATTTGGAAAAATTGATATCTTAGTTAATAATGCTGGAGTACAATACCAACAAGATACTTTAGAAAATATTAGCGATGAGCAGTTTGACTGGACAATGAAAGTCAATATTTATGGGATGTTTTACTTAACAAAAGAAGTATTACCATACTTAAAAAGTGGAGCATCTATTATTAACTTATCCTCTGTTACAACATTCTATGGAGACCCACAATTAATTGACTATGTAACAACAAAAGGAGCAATTGTTGGTTTTACTAGAGCTTTGGCTAGGAACCTAGCATTAAAAAATATACGAGTCAATGCCATTGCGCCAGGGTTCTTTTGGACTCCACTTCAACCAGCTTGTTGGGTAGCTGAAAAAATACCATCCCTAGGATCTGATGCAGCTATGGCAAGAGGAGCTATGCCATATGAACTAGCTCCAACATTTGTCTTTTTAGCAAGTGATGATTCTAGTTATATGACAGGTCAAGTCATTCATAATAATGGGGGACAAGTAATGGGATAAAAATCTCATTTGTAAAATTTATTATTTTATGATATAAGTAAAATTAAGGAGAATTCATATGAAAAAAGTAGTGATTATAACAAGTTCTTACAGAGAAAATAGTAATTCTAATGTATTAGCAAAACAGTTTCAAAAAGGAGCAGAAAGTACTGGTAATACAGTAGAAATTATCTCTTTAAAAGAAAATAGAATTGCTCCCTGCCTAGGATGCAACTTTTGTCAAATTCATGGAGAGTGTACCTTAAAAGATAAAATAAACGAAATATTAGATAAAATAATAGATTGTGATGTATTGGTATTTGCTTCTCCTACCTATTATTATAGTATCTCCGGTTCTTTAAAAAACTTTATTGATAGGACATATGCCAAATTTAGAAAAATAAAAAATAAAGATTTCTATTATATAGGTTCTTGTAGTGATACATCAAAAGATGGTATTGATAGAGCTATTGATACTGTAAAAGGCTTTCTTGACTGCTTAGATAATGTAAAACTAAAAGGAGTAGTCTATGGAACTGGCTTAACAGATGTAGGAGATGCTAAATACTCACCAGTCTTTAAAAAGGCTTTTGAAATAGGAAAAAATATTTAAAAGAAGAAAGGATTAATTATGAAAGATAAAAAAAGTATTATTATTTATTTTAGTAGAGCAGATGAAAATTATGCAGTAGGATATATTGAGAAAGGAAATACTGAAGTAATAGCGGAATACATTAGAGACTTAACAGGTGCTGATATGTTCAAAGTAGAAAGAAAAGAACCTTATGCAAAAGACTATCAAACTTGTATTGAAGAAGCTCAAGTAGAACAGAATAACAATGAAAGACCAGAACTTCTTCATACACTAGAAAGTATTGATGAGTATGAAGTTATCTATATTGGTTCCCCTGTATGGTGGGGTATACTTCCTCAACCTATGGTTACTCAACTGGAAAAATTAAACTTTGAAGGGAAGACGGTAAGAGTTTTCACAACTCATGAAGGATCTGGATTAGGTTCCATTCCAAGTCAAATAAAAAGAATATGTAAGGGTGCAAATGTATTAGAAGATGGACTTGCTATTAGAGGATCTACTGTAAATAATTCCAAAAATAGAGTAGAAGATTGGGTCTAATACCTAATCTTTTTAAAGAAGGAGAAAAAGATGAAAGTTTTAATTTTAAATGGTAGTCCTCATATAAATGGGTGTACTGCTAGAGCACTAAAAGAAGTTTCTGATACTTTAGAAAAAGAAGGAATAGAAACAGAGACTATCGTTATTGGAAATAAAGACATTAGAGGTTGTATTTCTTGTAATAGTTGTAAGACAAATGGAAAATGTGTATTCGATGATCTTGTTAATGAAATAGCTTCTAAATTTGAAAATGCCGATGGTATTATTATTGGAACACCAGTTTATTATGCTGGATCGAATGGAACAATTCTATCCTTATTAGATAGATTGTTCTATAGTACTCCTTTTGATAAGAGTATGAAAGTAGGAGCTTGCGTTATTTCCTCTAGAAGAGCTGGATCTACTAGTGCAATGGATGAGATTCATAAATATTTTACAATCTCTAGTATGCCAATTGTATCTAGTACTTATTGGAATGAAGTACATGGATTTACTAGAGAAGATGTAGAAAAAGACTTAGAAGGACTACAAACAATGAGAAATTTAGGAAGAAATATGGCTTTTCTAATAAAGGCAATTTCTTTAGGAAAAGAAAAATATGGACTTCCTAAAAATGAAAAAGGAACATTTACAAGTTTTCCAGATGGACTATAAAAAACTGAAAATTTTAAATTTTATGTTAAAATAAAAAAGGAAATATTAGGAGGATATATAATAATGAGAAAACAAATTAAAACAACAGAAGCAATCTTTCCAATGCCAGTGCTTATGATTGCGACTTATAATGAAGATGGAACAGTTGATGTAATGAATGCTGCTTGGGGTACTATGCTAGATCGAGATCAAGTGATTCTAAATCTAACAGAAACTCATAAAACTGTAAAAAATATAAGACAAAGAAAAGCATTTACCGTAAGTATAGCTAACGCTAAAAATGTAGTAGCAGCAGACTATTTTGGAGTAGTATCTGGAAATAATACCCCTGAAAAGTTTGAAAATAGTGGACTTACTGCTTTAAAAAGCGAAAACGTAGATGCTCCTATTATTCAAGAATTTCCAATTTGTATGGAATGTAAATTACTAGAAGAAGAAAGTAATTGGGGAATTGTTGGTAAAGTTGTCAACGTAACAGCAGATGAATCCGTTATGAAAGAAGATAAAGTAGATATCTCTTTACTAGAAGCAATTGCCTTTGATCCATACACTCATGGATATTATAAAGTTGACCAAAGAGTTGGTAATGCCTTTCAAGATGGTTTACAATTAAAGAAATAATTATCATAAAGAGTAGAAGAAGGGAGTTTAGAAAATGAAATATTTACTTTTACATAATTTGGATATATTAAGCAAGAATAAGATTCTTCAAGGATATTTAACAGAAGGCTATCACATTCTATCAGAAAATGATGACAATATTCTTTTAAAATTAGGAGAAGAAGAAATTGAAGATGAAGATACTTATGTGAAACTTACTTTTTCACTTATTAAAAGAAATACTATGATACAGGAATCTATTGGAAAAGTTATAGATTTAACAGAAGCTTTCCTATATGCCAAAAAGAAGGGCAAATATGACGGATTTAACAATAAATTTGATTGGTATATAAGAAATACTATTCTTAAAGAGATTTAATTTTATTTAATAAATTTCTAGTAAAGGAAATAATAAATGATAATGAAAACAATAAAAGTGGAAGATAAAAAAATTACTTTGTTTTATAATGAGATGATAGATAATAAAAGACTCCCAATGATTATTTTAAATACGTATGAAGAAGATGGAGAAGAAATTTGGAAGGAGTCTTTAAAACTAACCGATAAGAACTTTATACTGGTTACTATATCGAATATAAATTGGAATCAAGACCTCTCCCCATGGTATATGGATAAATTGTTTAAAGGAGAAGAGGATTATTCTGGAAAAGCAGATAATTATTTAAAGTTATTAGTAGAAAGAATTGTTCCAGAAGTTACAAAGATAGTTATGGAAGAATTTAAGAAAGAAATTTCTTACTACTGTTTAGCTGGCTATTCTCTTGCCGGATTATTTGCTATCTATAGTCTATATAAAACAAATGTATTTCAAAGAGTTATATCTGCTTCTGGTTCTCTTTGGTACCCTAACTTTTCTTCTTTTATAAAAGATTATGAGCTATTAAATAAGCCAGATAAAATATACTTTTCTCTAGGTAATAAAGAAAAAAATACAAAAAATGAATTAATGAAAGAAGTAGAAGACAAGACAAAATATTTGGAAAAATATTATCATAATCAGGGAATAGAAACTATCTATGAAGAGAATGAAGGAGGACATTTTCAAGATGTTAATATAAGAATTGCTAAAGGAATTAGTTGGATATTAAAATAATTTTTTAAATAAAATTTATTTGCTATAATAGGTATCTGAGGTGAGAAGTTTATGAGGCAACATTTTTGTGTATCTGTTTATGTATATGATAAAAATTCCTCTAAGTTCTTATTAGTAAAACACAAAAAATTAGGAAAATGGGTACAACCTGGAGGACATATAGAACCAGATGAAAATCAAGAAGAAGCTGCAGTTCGAGAAGTTTTTGAAGAAACAGGTCTAACAGTTAGATTAATAGGAGATAGAAAACCTAGAGAAAGTGATTTTATTTTACCATTGGCCATTCAAAAAAATATTGTGAAAGATGATCATATTCATATCGATTTTGTATATGTTGCGAAAGTAGTAGGAGATACTAAATTAGTTCAAAATGTTGAGGAAACAGATGATATCTCCTGGTTCACTGTAGAAGAAATTTCTAAAGATACGTTTGAAACATTTGATGATGTAAAAGAATGGGTAAAATATATTAAAGAAAATTATTAAAAAAAGGAAATAGAGTAGAAGATTGGGTGCATATATCCAATCTTTTTGTTATAATATAGGTAAATAAATTGAGGAGATTCTATAAGATGAAAATGAAAATTTTAGTACTTTTTATTTGTCTAACAGTCATAATTGGAGTTACTGGATGTGGCAATTCTAAGGAAGAAAAAATGAAAGAAGAAAAATTTATGATAGGAAATACTTTAGAAGATGGAAGAGTCATTCATTTTTCTTTTGATGTTCCTTATATGAAAGATAAGAAAAACTCTTTTGTAAGTGAAGCTTTCACTAATCATTCATTAACACTTGATCAATTTATTGAAAAATTAGATTACATAGATGGATTATGGGATGGTGGTTCTAAACTATATAAATATGATTCCTTAAAAGAAATATACGGAAAAGAGGAGTTTTATGTACTAGTATGTAATAGTTTTGAAAATACAAAAGATATCTATGTAGCAAAGAATAAAGAAACTTTATCTAATCTTTGTAATATTAAAGTAGATGATTTAAAAGATGTTAGTATAAAAATAAAAGAAAATACTTTAACAAGAACTGGCGCCACTATCATCATAACAGATAAAAGTAATAGAGAAAATATCTATGGAGATAGTTACCGAATCGATAAGAAAGAAAATGGAACATGGGTAGAATTAGAACCAATTATAGAAAATTATGCTTGGAATTCAATTGGCTATTCTGTTGATCAAAATAACAAATTAGAAATGGAAGTTAACTGGGAATGGTTATATGGTAAACTGCAGGACGGAGAATATCGACTAGTAAAAGACACTTCCTATGCAGGAGAAGGGACAAAACATTATATAACAGTAGAGTTTGAGATTAGATAATGAAGACTAGATACCTATTTATTAAACGTATTTGAAGAATAAAAAGAGGAGAAAAAACTTATGAACAAAGTAATATTAAAAATAGGAGGAATGAGCTGTAGTGCTTGTTCTTCTCATATCGAAAAATACTTAAATAAACAAGAAGGAATAGTAGATGCCACTGTAAATTTAGTAATGGCTCAAGCAATTATTGAATATGATGATACTCTAGATATAGAAACAATAGAAAGATTTATTAAAGAATCTGGCTATGAATCTTTAGGAATATACGATGAAAAAGAAGAATTAAAAAAACAAGAAGCTTCTAAATATCCTTTGATTATTTTAGGAATTCTTGCAAGCTTTTTAATGTACATTTCAATGGCACCTATGATAGGATTACCAACTCTTTCTTTTCTTGATAGAGTAAGTCATCCCCTACGATATGGAATATGTCTATTTCTTTTAACAATACCATTTCTTATCTATGGAATTGATATTCTAAAAAATGGAATAAAAAATATAAAAAATAAAGCTCCTAACATGGACTCCTTAGTTACTTTAGGAGTAGTAGCTAGCTTTTTATATAGTACTTATAACATAGTTATGATTTTTCTTGGAAAAAATGAAGTTGTCGAACATTTATATTTTGAGTCTAGTGCCCTTATCCTATTATTTATAAAGCTAGGAAAATATCTTAATAAACAGAGTAGAAAAAAAGCAAAAGAAGCTATAAAAGAACTAGTTCAAATTACTCCTAAAAAAGCGATGTTAAAAGTAGAAGACCATTTTAGAGAAATAACAATTGATGAAGTAAATAATGGAGATATTTTAATAGCAAAACCGGGAGAAAAAATAGCAGTAGATGGTATTATTACCGATGGAGAAGCACATATTGATGAAGCATTTATTACAGGAGAGGCTGTTCCTTGTAAAAAAACAAAAGAAGATAAAGTAGTAGCTGGATCTATCAATTTAGATGGTTTTATCGAATATAAAGCTCTAAAAATAGGAAGAGATTCTACGATATCAGAAATTGTAAGACTAGTAATAGAAGCTACAAATACCAAAGCTCCTATTGCAAAGCTTGCTGATAATGTAAGTGCTTACTTCGTACCAGTCATTATAGGAATTGCTTTCCTAAGTTTTCTTCTTTCTATCATCATTACTCATTCTTTTTCAGATGCAATCCTATCATTTGTTACCGTTTTAGTAGTTGCCTGTCCATGTGCATTAGGACTAGCAACTCCTCTTGCAATTGTTGCTAGTATGGGAAGAAATGCCAATAATGGAATCTTAGTAAAAACAAGTACAATCTTAGAAGAAGCCAATAAAATAGATACTGTTGTATTTGATAAGACAGGAACTCTTACTTATGGAAATTTAAAAATATCAAAAATTTATAATTACAGTAGATATACAGACTATAAATTAATAGGATTAGCTGCTAGTATTGAAGCAAAATCATCTCATCCAATTAGTAAAGCTTTTATGGATTATATAGAAATTAGAAAGATTGAATTAAGTCCTGTTGAGGATTTTATTACCATAACTGGAATAGGACTAAGTGCAATGATTGATGGAAAAGATTATTACATAGGAAACACAAAGCTATTTCAAGAGTTAAATATAGAAAATAATTATGCAGAAGATGAAGAAAAACTACTATCTTCAGGAAACAGTATCATCTATATTATAGAAAATGACAAAGTAATAGGATTAGTTGGTGTACGCGATATTGTAAAAGAAGAAGCAAAAGAAGTTGTTGAAAAATTAATTTCTATGAATAAAGAAGTTATTATGTTAACAGGTGATAACGAATTATCAGCTAGAAGAATTGCAAATAGTATTGGAATTCAACAAATAAAAGCCAATCTTTTACCAAAAGAAAAAACAAAAGTAATTCAAGGATTATTAGAAAGTGGTAAAAAAGTAATGATGGTAGGGGATGGTATCAATGATGCACCATCACTTGCTACAGCTACGATTGGAATAAGTGTTCATTCAGCCTGCGATATTGCAGCTAACTCCTCTGATGTCATTTTTCTACATAATGATTTGAACTCTCTTATCACTTTTCTAAATATAAGTAGAAAAACCTTCCAAATTATAAAAGAAAACCTATTTTGGGCTTTCTTCTACAATATCTTAATGATTCCAATCGCAATGGGCTTATTTAAACCATTTGGTATATCCATTAATCCAATGATAGCAGCTTTTGCTATGACTTGCAGTAGTTTAACAGTTGTATTCAACTCTTTAAGACTAAGAGAAAAAAATAAGAAATAATTCTTTCTAGAAGTAGATTTAAAATCTACTTTTTGAATAATTATTGAAAGGAGTATCTATGAAGTATTACAAAAATAAGAAAATAATACTTATCTTTTTAATCATCATTTCCATAGTAGCCATTACCTTTACCTTGCACAATGACTTTCTCTATCCGAAAGAAATTATGAAAATAGAGAAAATAGAAGAAAAAGATTCTTATATTTCTAGAAATACATTAGGTTTTCCTGAAAAATATTCGATAAAGAAAATAGAAGGAACTATTATGAATGGAAAAAATAAAGGAGTAACAAAATCTTTAGAATATGAAGAATCTTACTCTTCTGTAGTAACAGATAAATATAGAGTAGGAGATAAAGTATTTTTAGAATCTAACTCTATTGATGGACTAAAAAGAGATACTTATATTGTCTTTTTAGTATCCATATTAGTGATTCTTCTATATTTAGTTGGAAAATATAGAGGACTTCTAACAACTTTTAATGTCTTTTTAAATACTATGATATTTTATTGTTCTTTAGACCTTTACTTAAAAGGAATGAATCTTTTACTGATTTGTATCTTAGAATCTTTATTATTTACTAGTATTTCTCTATGGATTGCAAGTGGTAGTAATAAGAAAACTTTATCTGCTATTTGTTCAACACTTACATCTTCTCTCTTATTATTACTTATGACCATTATTACCATTAAAATAACCAATTATCAAGGAATGAATTTTAACGAAATGAGCTTTTTAACCGTACCATTTGAAGATGTCTTTATAGCGGAACTTTTTATTGGATCATTAGGAGCAATCATGGATGTTAGTATTACTTGTTCTTCGGCTATTGGAGAATTAATAGAAAAAGATAAAAATATTACAAAATTAGCTTTAAAAAAATCAGGAAAAGAAATTGGAAAAGATATTATGGGAACTATGATTAATGTCTTATTCTTTACCTATTTATGTAGTGGCCTTCCATTATTCATATTAGCAATAAGAAATGGATATGGCTTATTTCAATATATCTTTAATAATTTTTCTTTAGAACTAACTAGATTTCTAGTAGGAAGTATAGGAATTGTTGCAACAATACCAATTTCCTTATTGATTACCATTAAAATCTTTAAAGGAGGTAAAAAGTCATGAATGTCCTTCTAGCAATTCTCTTATTACTCCTTATGGTCTATGTATGTGGCATGCATGGAATTAAATTATTTTTATCAATTATTTATAATTTTCTAATTACAATAATAGCCTTTTATATTATGGCCTTTGGAGTAAATGCCATAGCAGTGTCTCTACTAGCTTGTTTTATAATTTCTAGAATTGTATTATTTCATGTAAACGGAGAAAATATTAAGACAAAATCCTCTATGAAATCTATTCTAATTGTATTACTTTTATTAGTCTTCTTCATTTTAATAATAACAAACTTATCAAGAATTGCAGGATTTGGCTATGAGTCTTTTGAAGAGATAAATATGTTTTCTTACGATGTAGGAATTGACTTTACCAATCTATCTACTGCTTTAATTATTATAGGCCTAATCGGTGCAACAATTGACTCTTCTATCGCAATTTCTTCTGCTTTATATGAAGTAAAAGAAAATAATAAACACTTAAACGATAAAGAATTATTTCAATCAGGAATGACTATTGGAAAAGATATTTTAGCTACTACGATGAATACCTTATTATTTGCCTTTTTAGGAGAATTTATGACTCTTTTAATCTACTTTAAAACAGGAAATTATAGCTTTTTAGAAATTATTAATTCTAAGACTTTTGCTGAAGAGTTTATTAAAATTATTTTTAGTGCCATAGGTTGTATCTTAGTTATTCCAATAACAGCCTATATTACTAGTAAAGACCTTGTAAAAGAATCTAAAAAATAAAAGAAATTTTTCTATTGACTTTTTATAAATTATGATTATTATATAACAAGATATTATAAGAAAGGGTTATTCTATCTAATAAAAAGATGAAAAAGTAGGAGGTTTTACTATGCAATTTCAATATCCTATCATAGAATCAGTAAAAGATTTTATGAAAGACTCTATTATGACCGAAATAGAAATTGGCTGTTCAAACTCTCAAGTAATAAAAATTGAAAAAGATTCAGGAGTTTATTATTTAAAAATGGCCAAAAAAGGACTTTTAACTAGAGAATATAAATCTCTCCTATGGCTAGATGGAAAGTTAAAAGTACCGAAAGTTATTTTATTTGACAACTATGAAGAAGTAGAATATTTAATTACGGAAGCTATCATTGGAGAAATGACATGCTCCAAAAATTTATTAAAAAAGAAAAACACCGTAGTCAAAGTCTTAGCAGAAGCTTTCCAACACTTATATCAAGTAGATATAACAAATTGTCCGTTTAATGTAGCTTTAGATTTTAAACTAAATCTTGTATCAGGGAATGTAGCAAATCATTTGATAGATTACCAAAATTTAAAAGAGGAAACAAAAGAGAAGTTTTCTTCTTTAGAAGAAATTCTTACATATTTAAAAGAAAATAGGATAGAAGAAGAGCTTTGTTTTTCTCACGGAGATACAAGTCTACCAAATATCTTTTCTAATCACGATAAATTTTCAGGATTTATCGATGTAGGAGACTGTGGAGTAGCCGATAAATGGTTTGATTTAGCAGTCTGTGAAAAATCCATTATCAGAAATTTAGGAAGCGAATATATAGAGCCTTTCTATAAAGAAATGAATATTATACGTGATAAGAAAAAAATCGACTATTATCATTTATTAATGGAGTTATATTTATAAAGAAAAAAGAAAAACGTAAATTTAAAAAATAAATTACAATGTTCCTTGTAAATTTAGTCTTTTTTTACTATAATTTTAATAGTAGGATAGGTGATATGAATGAATAATGGAATGAACAATTCTAACAACAAAAATAATATTGTAAATAATCAAGCATATACTAATCCAGTTGGAAATATCAATAGACAAATACCCATAGAAAATCAGACAAATCCAGTAAATAATGGTAACAGACAAATGCCTGCTCAAAATAATATCAATAATTCTGCCACTATGAACAATGCTAGTATGAATAATAGACAACAAATACCATTACAAAATATGCAGAATAGAGTAGAAAATATGTCTGATATGCAAAAAAATCAAGTGCCTATACAAAATAGAGTCAATCAAGTACAAAGACCAGTATCTTCTTTAAATATGCAGCCTCAGCCACCACAACAAATGAATAGAATTCAAAGTCAAGTAGGTAATATTTCAACACAAAATAATGGAGTTAGAATAAATAATGCTGCTATTAACTACAATGTTCAAACAAAAGACAACAATTTAGGTAATAACCAAATTCCTAAAACAAACGTATCTAATAATCAACAAGTAATACAAGAACCTATTAAAAATGAAACTCCAAAAGAAGAGAAGCAAAATAATCCTTCTAATGATAGAGAACAAATACAAGCTGCTAGAAGTTATAAATTAAATACTGAAGAAGAGAAAAAAGAAGAGGTAATAGAAGAAAAGAAAGAAGAAGTAATAGAAGAAAAAAAAGAGGAAATCATTCCACCAAAAAAGACAAAGAAAAAAAAGAATACTTTAGCAAGATTTTTCTTTCTTATCATTCTAATATTAGGGGCTTATATTGGATACTTAACCTATAATTCTAATATGACAATAAAATTATTAAATAGTACATGTTCTCCTGTTTCAACACTTCAAGATACAAAACAATTGGACTTAGACTCAACCCTTGTAAAAGACTTATATAATAAAGTAAAAACCAATATAAGAGAAGATGTAGCAGAAATACAGTTAAATAATTCTCTAAAGCTTTATTTAGCATATCGCCAATTAAGTAATGATAAATTTTATGAATCAGATTGTAGTGATTTTGACAACGGTTCTATGCTTCCATTTAGTTGTGATAAAGCAACCTTTGTACCAAAAACATTTAAAGTAGATTCTCTTAAAATTGAATATAAAAAATTATTTGGAGAAACTGCTACTTTTACTCCACAAAATATTCAAATTGGTAGAAATTGTATAGGAGGATACCAATATGTATCATCCAGAGAGGAGTATGTTCAAGGAACATGTACAGAAAATATCACAACAACCTACAGAGCACAGAAAGAGTTAAAAGAAGCAACTTCTAGACAATCAACCATTATTCTAAAAGAAGAAGTTCGCTATGCTGCTAGTGAAGGTCAAATACTTCCAGAATATTTAAAAAATGGTACATATGTTTATGTATTTAAATTAGATAATAATTATAACTACGCATATATTGCAAAATATTTAGAACAGGAGTAAAACATTTATGGAGATTAAAAAAATAGTAGTAGGAGCCTTAGAAGAAAATTGTTATGTTCTCATTAAAAATAATACTTGTATTATTATTGATCCAGGGGCTGACTATATAAAAATTAAAGATGCTATAGGAGACAACAAAGTCTTAGCAGTACTAATTACCCATTCTCATTTTGATCATATAGGAGCACTAAGAAATTTCTTAGTAAAAAGAAGTATTAAAATATTTAAAAAATCTAACTTAGAAGAAAAAGAATATTCTGTAGGAGATTTTCACTTTGAATGTATTTATACTCCAGGGCATTCTAAAGACTCCGTTACCTTCTACTTTAAAGAAGAAAATACTATGTTTATAGGAGATTTTATATTTAAAGATAGTATAGGCCGTACAGATCTTCCAGGGGGAGATAAAATAGAAATGGAAAATAGCATTCAAAAAATAAAACAATATGATGAAAATATAAAAATATATCCAGGGCATAACGAAGAATCTACTTTAGGAGAGGAATTTGAAAATAATCCTTTTTTAAAGTAATTTTTTCTTATGGATTAAATTTTAAAAAAAGTATTGATGTGTCCATATTTCATTGGTAAAATATTATTGTTGACTAAAATGAGAGGGGAAGTAAAGATATGAAAGTTTGGACAAAAGTACACCTAAAAAATCGTAGTAAGCGAGTAGAGCTAATCAGTGCTTCTCTAACAAATTATATTTATGGATATGGTCCTATGAACAGTATTTGTAAAAAATACAAAATAACGGAAGAAGATAGAAAAACATTAGAACAATATACTGCCAATCGAGTAGCAGGACTATTAATGTTATATTTAGCCCATGATACAAGTCGTATCAATGATATCTTAAATAAATATAATATTTCAGAAAATGCTATCGAAGAGATTATACCAGAAATAGAAGGATATATTGAAAAATAAAAAGACGAGTTTTTCGTCTTTTTAAATTAGTATAATCGGTAATAAAAAAGCTACTACCATTACAATCGCAAGGAATAGAGACACAAACTTCATCAATTTATTTTGTCCCATAAATTATCACCTCACCATTATTATAATGCATTCTTATTGAAATGTAAAATATTAATCATGAATTATAAAAATTAGAATACATTATTTTAGGTGATGATATGAAAAAGGCTCGACTTAGTAAACGACTAACATTTATAATTATCTTAAATATAGTATTTTTAATCGCAGGTCTATTATATCCGAGTGTAATTGATAAAAGCATTATATCTACCAAATTAACAACATATATAGATAGCCTAAGTCATTCTAGTATCTCTATAAACAGTTTATTAAATACTAATATCATTAATAATTCTTTAGAAAATATTGCAATCTACCTTTTTACCTATTTTATTTTTACTTTTCCTCTAACACTCATCACTTACTTATTGAAAATATTTACGTTAGGTGTTTCAATATCTAGTATTATTTATGTATATAAATTAAAGGGAATACTTTATCTATTTATCACTGTATTTCCTTCTATATTAAATCTTATTATTTTAAGTATATCTTTTTATTATTCATTAAGTTACTTTATTATTAGAGTTATTTATAAGAAAAAAATACCGAAAAAGAAACTACTAAAATCTTATTTAAAAATCTTTTTTATAACTTCTATATTACAAATTCTAATAGCTGTTTTAGATAGTTACTTATCTTTTTATTTTTTCAAGTTCTTATCATGAATTGTAAAGTTATCAGATAATAAAAAGTGTCAATTTACACTTGATTATTTACATACAACCTCCTATAATTATATTAGGAGGGTGAATTATGAAAGAATTAAATGTTACCCTTACTGAATTAGGAATTAGTAAGGTACGTTTAGCAAAATATTTAGGTGTATCAAGACAAATGCTATATAATTATTTAGCAATTGAGAATATAAATAATTGGCCTAAAGAAAAAGCAGCCAAAATATTAGGCTTATTAAATATTGAGTCAATGGAAGAGTTAAAAACTTTAAAAATTACCGGAGATTACATTATTGAAGTAGAGAGTAGGTTAAATGAAGGAGTAAAAGATAGTTCTAATAAAGAAATTATTGCCGACTTAAAAGGATTCAATAAAAAGGAACAAGAAATTCTTTCTGATATTATTAATTTATTAAAAGAGAAACTTGCTCATGATAAATCAAAAGATACTTATAATACTTATGTATATTTATATCATTTTCTAAAATCTTTAGAGAATACAGATGAATTAAAATATATTTTAGCTTATATGTCTAAGTCTTTAGGTTTTACAGATCCACTTGAATTTGTATTTAATAAGGAAAAACAATTTATTTTTGAAAGTATTATGTTTAGTGGAATGACTCTTTATAATAATGGGGGAGCTTCTCGTAATAAACTTAGTATATCTCATCAAAGATTT
>CAMUZJ010000020.1 GCA_947165195.1 uncultured Bacillota bacterium | reverse complement strand
CTACTCGAATAAAGGCAAATTCAACTTTTGCCTCTTTTAATTTGTAATAATCAATATCTCCTTGCCAATGAGAAACATCAATTCCAATCTTCGAATTTTTACTTTTGTGTTTTTCTACTACATCTAAAAAATCAATGTAACTTTGCTTTTCTTGTGAAGGTTTTATATTTTTAGGTTCTTCTACAACATTTAACTTAAAATTAGCACTATTTTCATTACCACTACTATCTACTGCTGTAAATTTTAAGGAATACGTACCTAACGTATTTACATCATAATCTCCTTCTACACTACAAGATGGGCTATCATCATAATTATCTCCACAAAAGAAATGCTTTGATAAATCTTTTTTATAACCAATCGAAACTGTATAATCAGATACTCCAATAATAGGAGGAGTAGTATCTTTTACTTCTATATTATAAGAATAAGAAACTTTAATATTATCATTATTTATATAAGAAAAAGTTACTTTCCTTTTTCCTATTTTAGAAGTATCAACCAAACTATCATTTATTAATTTACCATTTATTTTTTTTATAAAATCACTAACTTTTACCGAATCATAAACTTCTACTATTCTATTAGTCTTTAATTTTACATATATTTTCGCAGTTTTTATTTGATAAACTTTATAAAAGAGAAAACAAATCAATAATAATCCTATTATAGAAAACATAATAATCATTTTTTTCTTCATTTTGCTCCTCCTATATAGCTACTAATACTTTTTCCACATAATAGTTAAAACATAAAAAATAGAAATAAGTGTTACTCCAACATCAGCAAATACAGCAGTCCAAATACTAGCAATACCAAATAAGCTTAAAATCATAATTAAAAATTTAATGCTTAATGCAAAGATAATACTTTGTTTTACACGTTTTTTGGTTTCTCTACTAATTTGAATTATTTTTCCTATTGTATTAACATTATCATTCATCAGTACAATGTCACTTGCTTCTATTGCTGCATCGCTTCCAAAATTCCCCATAGAAACACCAATATCCGATATTTTAATTACAGGAGCATCATTGATTCCATCTCCTATAAACATGACATTTCCTTTTTCCTTATATTCCAAAACTTTTGATACTTTATCTTGTGGTAATAATTCCCCATAATAAGAAGATATTCCTATTGCTGTTGCTACTTCTTTAGTTGTTTTTTTATTATCTCCTGATAAAATAACAATCTCTTTTTTTATTACTTTCTCTAAAGGATTCATACTTTTATGAAATTCTTTAATCTTATCAGAGATTACAATATATCCGGTAAAAGTATGATTAATAGCTACATAGACAACTGTACCTACTTCTTCTATTTCATTATATGTTATATTATGTTCATTTAATAATTTTTTATTCCCAATAAATACTTCTTTTTTATCTATTGTACAAGAAATTCCTAATCCTTCTAGTTCTTTATAGTTTTCTACTTTTTTTAACTCTAACTTATTTTTCTCCTTTATTGCTACTGCTATTGGATGAATAGAGTATTCTTCTGCAGAGGCTACAATCCTACAAAGTTCTTCTTCTTTCCTATCGAATGCTACTACTTTTCTAACTTCAAATACACCTTTTGTTATGGTACCTGTTTTATCTAATAGTAAATAATCTACGTCACATAGCTTATCTATTAAGTAACTTCCTTTAATAATTGCACCATTATGTGATGCAACTCCCATGCCACAAAAGTATCCTAATGGTACAGAAAGAACTAGAGCACATGGACAAGATGTTACTAAAAATACTAATCCTTTATATAAATATTCTTCCAATTCTTTACCAAAGAGAGTCGGAACTATTGTAATTAGTAGAGCTAATGATACAACAACTGGTGTATAAACTTTTGAAAACTTTGTAATAAATTTCTCTGTAGTACTTTTCTTATCCTCTGCATTCTCTATTAAATTTAATATTTTAGAGGTAGTAGTCGTTTGATAGGTACAAGTAGATCTTACTGTCAATACAGAATCTTTATTCACAAATCCACTTATAATCATATCTCCTACACGAACTTTTTTAGGAATTGCCTCTCCCGTAATAGAAGAAGTATCTACTAAGGATACACCATCTATTATAACACCATCTAATGCAACTCTCTCCCCTGGTAATACTTGAAAAATATCCCCTTCTTTTACTTCTTTCATTTTGACTTTAACACTTTTCTTATTCTTTAATAAATGAACAGTATCTACTCTTAAATCCATTAATTCAGAAATAGAATTCTTACTTTTTTTAACAGCTACATCGGATAAATATTCTCCTAATTGATATAAAAGCATTACCATAATAGCTTCTTCATATTTTCCTATATAAAAAGCTCCTAAGGTTGCTAAAATCATTAAAGTCACTTCATTAAAAAATTCATGTTCTCGAATACTTTTAAAGGCCTCTATATACATTTCATAACTTACTAAAATATAGGACAGGACAAGAAAAAGGATTTTCACTTGATTATCAAAAAATAAAGAAACCAAAAATAATAGAAAACTAATCATTATTTTTATAAGTTCTTCATTCATGTATTTTTTCATTTATATTACCTCCGAAATATGTTCTAACCCATATTTCAATATTATTTTTATATGGTCATCACTAATGCTATATAAAACATTTTTCCCCATTTTTTCTGTTTTTACTAAATTGGATAATCGTAGTAATTTTAACTGATGAGATATAGCTGATTGTGAGATTCCTAAAGACTGGCTAATTTCATTCACACATAATGGCTTATTTAGTAATAAATCTAGAATTCTAAGTCTTGTAGGATCTCCAAATATTTTATAAAACTCACTTAAACCAAATAACAGTTCTTTGCTATGTTGTTTCATATATCCTCCTTTTATTATATGAATAATTGTTCATATTTTCATACTATTATAAGAAATATATTTTGTCAATAGAAAAAGGCATACTGTTATGCCCTCTTTATTTTTATCTTATCAGGTTGCCCCTCATAAATAGAATGTAATAATAAATTCTTTTTAATAGAGTTATTATCATTTAATAAATAATTTCTCTTAACTCGATTTTTCGATAAAATATTTCCATTTATTTGATAAGCTCTATTACTTATCTCATATTCTTTTAAGAAATCTAAATCTACACTATAGTCATAGTTATATAATGTTTCTATATCTACATCATTATTCCTATACAAATAGTTATTTAACTCTCTATCTGGTACTATATCAAAATTTCCCACCAATATTTCTTTTATTTTTGAATAGTTAGTAATATCTAATAAATTCAATTGTTTTAATAAAACTAATCTATCTACCTTATCTTCATTTAATAAATCAATATGAACCTCCAACATATTTTCTAATCCCAATTCTATATATTTATCTATTAGAATAGGAAGATTATCGTTGCTTAAATAGTCATATTTTTGAATGCCTTTCATACTCTTCAAATAATCATAATCTTCTAAGACTTTTATATTATTTTTTACTAAAATAGAATCTGTTAATAAAGTATTTTGACTTTGAATAAAATTTGCCGGATTAATATTTTTTTCAATCAGCAATTGAATATTTTCTTGTAAAAAATTATATTTGGTAGAGTCTGAAAGTAAGATTTCTATATTATCTTTTACAAAATCATTTGTTAAAATACCATTCATTACATAGCTATCTATTGACTCTAATGCCTGGAGTTTACTGTTTTCTAATACTTTTATTTTATTTTCTTTACTTAAATCCCATTTATTTAAAAAAATTAGCATTTTATCTAAATCCTCATAAGAGTTTTTCATAATAGAATTTAAATCATAATCGCTTTCATAAATATCATTTTCACTTAATAAAATACTATATTTTATTTTTAAGTCATTACATAATTCAGTGTATATTTGATCAACATGATTGTATTCTTTTATATTATGTTCGTTAATAATTTTTAAGCAATTCTTTATTAAATCCTCATCATGTAAAAAACTCATTATCTGTCGATAATTGGTGATTAATGGTTTATTCAATGCAGTTTCAAACAAATCTAAAAAAGTTTTATTATCATTCAATTCTCGAACTAGTTTTCTTCTTTCTAATTTAGATATTTCTTTTAAATCTTTTACGTATTTATTAATAAAAGATACATGTTTTTTATAATCAATATCATTTAAAAATTCATTTAAGAATTTCTCTTCATAATAATCAAATCTTTTTTCTACCCTTTTCTTATGAAAATCCAATCTAATTATTTCTTCTTTTATTATTTTACAAGTTACAATAGTATCCGTTATCTCTTTCATTTCATCAAAATATTTTTCAAATAATATGGTAGCACTAACAATATCGTTGGCTTTTTGAGAATTATTGGGTACAAGAAAAGTCTTTTTTGTCATAGAAGAAATAACTTTTTCTTTTTGTTCTTCTAAATCACCTGGAAAAGGTGTTTCTTCTACATGGAAAGCAATTGATTTAAATAAACTTTCAAATAGTTGAGGAGAAGATCTATCAACAAAAGTTCTTATAGCATCTACTTTTTCTTTTAAATAGGAAAAATCTTCCTCTTTATAATGAGCACCTAAATGAGCAAGTAATAAATCTGAAAAGTTCACTTTTGCAATATTTCTAAGACGATCAAATTGATTGTTTTTTTGAAATTTTTCATAAAATTCAAGTCTTTGATTAGGTGTATTTAAAGAGTTCTCAATTTCTAAATTTCTTTTTTCTATTTTTTGTTTTATCTCTTCATAATTCACTTTTTTAATTGCCCCTTTCCATTATTTTTTAACATGTCAAAAAGTTGTGTTTCATACTTTCTATTTTCTTCTAGAAATTCTTTATCAACTAATTTTTTCTTTAATGCAGCTTTTAATTTTTGATAATTTGCAATTTTAACTCCTAATTTATCGCGATATCCACCTTCACTACTACTTCTTTTAATAAAGGATGTAATAATTGCATAGTAGTTTTTATCTAATAATTGGTATACTACTCTGACATTCGTATCACGTACTTCAAAAATAGAGACAAATTCATTTCCTGATAAAGATTTAAAATTTTTAAAGGTACCATTTTTTATAGACTGAAACAATCCATAAAATCTTTGATAGTATTCTTGATCTATACTTTCTATTTCATTTAATACTCGAATATTCCCTGATAAAGTAGGTACAAAAATCAAATTATTTTCTTGCTTTTCATCATTTATAGTTTTTTTCTTTTGTTTTGCCATCTTTAATACTTTTTGAAAAAAAGCAATTTTCTTTCTTTCCTTGATAATCTCTTTCTTTATTTCTAATTTCTCTTCATTATTTAATTTAGGGGAAAACATTTCTATATAGTCTTTTGTATCTTTTAAGGATTCCGCCATTAATCGAATCAAAATCTTTTCAAAATCATAATCCTCTTTTGATGGAAGATGATCTAATAACTCTCTTCCAGGTTCCAAATTTTTAATTTCATTTAAATAATATTTCACTTTAGTTTCAAATTGTCCATTAATAGCTTCTTTTTTTTCTATAACTTTTCTATCGATAGAAGATGATGATAAACTCCTATTCTTAACTACATTTTTAGAAGCTTCTAATCTTGCAATTTCCTTTTGCTTTAAAGCGAAAGCCTCAAAATTATAATCCATATCGGCCATAACCTTTTCTACACTATTAGAAAAGTCTATTATTTTATAATCCACTATACCTGCCCCCTAACGCTTGCTTATTATACTACATAACTGAAATTTAGTCAAAAAAAAGCGCCAACTTAATGGTGCTTACTGGTTTCAATTTTTTTACTATTTAAACAATGCATATAAAACTCTTTGGCATTCATACCTGGAGTAATATTATCATATTCATAAAACTCTAAGTCTTCTTTATTATATTCTCCTCTTGCAAAGTCTTCAAAATGATTACGATAATATTCTAACACTTCAGAATCGGAATCAAATTCATGAATTCCCTTTTTATTTTGCCATGAAGCTTCCATCCAATACGTCTTATCATTTAAATAAAAGCATGAAAAGGTATGACAAGCATTATTATGACTATTTCTTAAATAAACAAAAATTGTTTTATTGGGAATAGAATGGGAATTAAAAAATTCTCTTTGTAATTCACACATCTCCCAACAGACAGCATAGTTTGTCTTTCTAACTGTATCATTATCTTGAAGAACAAAGCCATCAATCATTCCTTTTAAATTCTCGTGAACATTTCCATCCTTATCATGCCATCCATAATTTATATTTTTTACATCATTATAAAAATCTAATATTTCTTTCATTATTTCCTCCCGCAAGCTATTTTTTTATCTTATGTATTGCTTTCAATAAGTAATATTGTGGTTTTATTGGTAACTCAAACTCCCCAATCAACTCTTCTACATAGCCATTAAAACCCCTTTTAAATTCATAAATTCCATAATCTTTTGGATGCGTATTAATATCTTCTGGTATCCCATAAAAATTATGTTTTTTAAACCCATGTTTTATTCCGTATTTGATTAGTTCCCATTGAATTAAATATTGGGAATTAAATTTCATATATTCTTCATAGTTACCACTTGATAAGTATATAACTTCTGGCTGAATTAACATAAACATAGAACCTGATAAATTAATTTTTTCTTTTGAGGTAGTAGTCATAATATCTTTTGCCTCTTTTATTCTCTTATCTATGGAAGTTACTTCATTTTCTAAATTTTTTCTTTGCCCATCATTATACTTTGCTTCTCCTAAGCTAGATAGTTTTTCTTCTTTCTCACTACGTTCATTCTCTAAATTCGTTATATATTTTTTTAAATCTAGCGAAGTAATAAAAAATTTTACTTCTTCATCTTTATGAAATAACTCATACATTTTTTGATAATAAGATAGTTTTCTATTAGAAAATCCTTTTCTTTTAGATGTTTCTTCCATGATATTGTAAAATTCATCTAATTCTTCATAAGAGATTTCTCTCATATCTATACCTATTTTTTCTGCTTTACGAATTGTATTTCTAGTATTTGGCTTCATCTCTTTTAAGATTTGCTCTTCACTCTTTCCTTCTAAATCTAAAGAAAACATCCATCCTACTTGTTCTTTATTTTCTACAGGAACTTTTTTAAATCCTAATGAAAGTAAATTATCTACAACTTTAGAATTATCTATTCCTGCTTCTACAACATTTCCATCTATATCTCTTTGTTTTAAAATTAAATAGGGATCTATTCGTAATACATATCCTTTTTTATTACCTATATATTTTTTTAATTCTTCTACAAAATAATCGAGTAACGGTTTATTTTGATAATCTAATAAGAACCCTCTAGGAGAATAGAATTCATAAACACCAAAATGCCTTTTATGAGATAAAAGCATAGTAGCTGCGACTAATTTTTCTTTCTCTTTTACTCCAACGTAATAAGTATCCCATAAAGATTCTTTTCTTAATTTTGAAATCTTAGGTGATGATAAAAATGTCTTACAAGGATGATTTTCCCAAAAGATTGTATACTCCTTTTCTGTTATTTCCAAAAATTGCATACGAATTCCTCCTATTTTTTCTTCTTGTTTTTGATATTTTTTATGATTTTTCTCTTTAGTAATTGCTTTTCCTCATAGTCAGTTACTTTATTTTCTATATTATCTACAATTTTATCTCTATCAAATATAGTGAATATAAGTAAAGCAATCATAACAAATAGTAGTAATAAGGTAACAAATAAAATAATATTAAACCCCTCTACTTTATCTTTTGTAGTATCTAAATAACTATTCGTTAAATAGTTTTCTAAATTATCTAGTGTGATTTCTACTTCATTATCTGCCGGTAAAAAGTTTCCTATATGATTCAAAATCATTCCTTTTAATTCATCACTCATAATAGTAGGATAACCATATACTTTTATTTTATCTGGTACATTTTCTATTCTTTCATAAGAATAATCAATAATATCTTTAAACTGATTATAATTATTTTCATCAATTGCTATAACATATACATGCCACTGTCCAGTATCTTGTTCTTCTATAACAAAATGAAATCCAATATTTTCATTTTCATAATAGGCAAATTTTTCTGACATCTTACTTATTTCTAAATAGGTATATTGCTCTACATTTTCTACATTATTCCATTCAACTATCTGTTTTTCTTTTAAAAACATATGATAAGATCCAACAGTTAATATGGTTATAATCATCAAATATATTATACATAAAAAAAACTTAATGGTTAGTCTTTTTACATTGACCTTTTTCTTTCTTCTACTTTTCATTATAAAACCTTCTATTCTTTTAATTTTTTTACTATTGGAATAAATCGCTCTAAAAACTTATATTCATCTCTATCTTTTACGTATAAGAATCCAAGGAAAGAGAAGATGAAAGCTCCTATAAAATTTACAAATAAATCTTTGACAGTATCTTTTAATCCAATATCTAAATAGCCATCTTCTATAACAAGTTTTTTATGATTATCATAATAAATAATCGTTTTTGAAATATCATCTAACACTACCATTTCATTCTTCTCTTTATTTCCTAGTTCTTTAGAGTGAATAGAATTTATAATTCTATCTTTTTGCATATCTTTTCCAATATAAGTATCTACTCCATATTCTACAAATTCCCATAAGACTCCAACAGTCATCGAAAAACAAAGTGAAATAGTAGCCATAAAAGCTGGTGTCATGGAAATATGATTTTCCCGTCTATTTAAAAAATCAAATAAAGAAAAACCTACGGCTGCACATAAAAAACCATTTAATGTATGAAGCATTGTATCCCAATGCTTAAATACTCCATAAAAGTTTTGTATTTCTCCTAATATTTCACTAGCAAAAATAAATAAATAAATTATAATTTCTAATGTTTTTGGAAATTCTAATTTCAATTTTCTTTGTATTAGAACAGGAAAAGTAAATAATATTAAAGTTAGAATACATAGAAAAACATTGTTCCAATTGCCGTGAACACTTTGACCAACCATACATAATATCACTAAAAATCTAAGTACAAAGAAAACAATTACATTAATTTTAGGAATTTTCTTTTTATTCACTACTTTTTTCATCTTATCCTATTCACTTTCAAATAATTTATTCAAATTCTCTTTAGGCATAAGCATTGTTGTTGATTTATCCACCTCAAATTGAAATACTTTTTTATCAGATTTTAACTCTTCTCCATCAATACACCAATGTGGAATATTCCCTTCAAATTCCACTTCAAAGTTATCTGTTTGATAATAAGTAATTCCTGGAATATCTTTTAAATCTTTGGTATTTACCATTACTAACATCTTGAGCATATCTTTTTTATTTTCTACATGAGCAAGGGCTACTTCAAATTTATTATCATTCAGTTTTACATCATGATAAATCCCATCTACTCCAGCAATTCTTGAGGCATTTGTAACAAAGATAAAAGAATAAACTCCCTCATATTCTTTTCCATCTACTATATATTTTATGTGATATTTATGTATCTTATTTCTTAATTGTTTTAGTCCATATATAATATAAGCAATTCTTCCATATTTTTTCTTAAGTTCTCTAGGAGTTTTATAAGCCATATCTGTATAATCTCCAACACAAGCCACATAAACAAAAGGGGTATTATTTATTTTAATTATATCAATTTTTTTCATAGTACCTTGCATTAATTGATCAAGCTTATTCATAATATTTCCATGAAGTCCATACATAGAACCTACATCATTGGTAGTACCTAAAGGAAGATTGGCTAGTGGTAATTTATTGGTACGAAGAATATTTCCTGATACTACTTCATTTAAGGTACCATCTCCTCCTGCACTAATCACTAAATCCACATCATCCTCTAAAGAACTTACTATATTTTTAGCATCTAACCTTTTTTTAGTATACCTTATTTCTACATCATAGCCATAAGAATAAAGTTTTTCATATATTTTATGTATACTTTCTTTATCCTTTTTCTTACCACTTTCAGGATTCATAATCATTATACATTTTTTCATAGGCCAAAACTCCTTTTTCTTATTATATCACAACAAAATGAAATACCATATCGTTGAAGAAAAAAGAAAATTTATTTTTCCTTTTTATCCCCTAAGTTTTCTTCTTTAATGATATAAATTGGTCTTTTTTTAGTTTCTAAATAAGTTTTAGATAGATAAGCACCAATAATGCCAATACAGAATAATTGAATTCCACTTACAAAAAACAAAATACAAACCATAGATGGCCAACCACCAACAGGATCACCAAAACATAATGTTTTTGTAATAATAATTATAATTGCGATAAAAGATACAATGCAAAATAAAATTCCTAGAAAAGTAGCAATTGATAAAGGAACTGTTGAGAAAGCAATAATCCCATCAAAGGCATATAACATTAGTTTCCAAAAACTCCATTTTGTCTCTCCGGCTACTCTTTTTCTATTCTCGTATTCTATCCATTTAGTTTCAAATCCTACAAAATTAAATAGTCCTTTTGAATACCTGTTATATTCTTTCATTGACAAAATAGAATTCACCATCTGTCTAGTCATTAAACGATAGTCTCTCGCTCCATCTACCATCTCTGTTTTACTCATTTTGTTAATCAATTTATAAAAACATCTTGCACAAAAGCTTCTTATTAGTGGCTCACCTTGCCTAGTAACTCTTCTAGTTCCAACAGAATCATATCCTTCTTTAACCATCAAATCATACATCTTTGGCAAAAGTTCTGGAGGATCTTGTAAGTCTGCATCCATTAAAGTAATATAATCCCCTGTTGCATATTCAAGTCCAGCATAAATACCCGCTTCTTTTCCAAAATTTCTAGAAAAGGATATATATTTTACTCTATCATCTTTTTTTGCTAATTTTTTCAACTCTTCTAAAGTATTATCATTACTTCCATCATTAATAAAAACAAACTCAAAATCTACTTCGCTCATCATTTTACTAATTTTTTTGATTTCTTTATAAAAAATAGGAAGCGTTTTTTCTTCATTATAGCAAGGAACAACAATGGATATTTTTTTCATATCATCACTCCTAAAAATTAAAATTGAATCAATAAATAAAAGCAAACTATATAGTTTACTTCATTATTTAATCATCAAGTTTTCTTTTTGTTCTTATTAAAATTAATTCGAATAATTGTCTATGTTTTTTAACAACTACTTCCAATATAATTCCACATATAAATAAAAGCGTAGAAACTATTAGCATAAATCCTGCAAATATTAGAGTTGGTATTCTAGGAACTAAACCTGTTTTAAAATAATCTATAAATACAGGTGTCCCAAAAGCCAAAGCAACAATTAGAAAAAAAACACTTAATATACTAAAAAATATAGTTGGTTTATACTCTTTAAAAAGACGAGCAATTGTCTTTAATACTTTTATTCCATCAGAATAAGTATTAAGTTTAGATACACTTCCTGCTGGTCTATCACGATAATCTACTTTTACTTCTTTTAATAGGAAGTTTTTATCTAGTGCATGAATAGTCATTTCTGTTTCAATTTCAAATCCTTTGGATAAAACCGGAAAAGTCTTTACAAATTCATAGCTAAAAGCACGATAACCAGTCATAATATCTCTAACGTTAGACTTAAATAAACTATTAATTAATCCTCTGACAAGTACATTTCCAAAATTATGAAAAGGCCTTTTATTTTCTTGAAAATAAGTAGAAGATAATCTATCTCCAATTACCATATCTGCTTTACCTTCTAGAACTAAATCACACATTTCTCTAGCACTTTCCTTTGGATAGGTATCATCTCCATCAATCATTAAGTAACAATCCGCATCTATATCTTTAAACATTGTACGAATTACATTTCCTTTTCCTTGTTTATATTCATAACGAACGATAGCACCTGCTTCTTTAGCAATTTTATCTGTGCCATCTTTAGAATTATTATCATAAACATAAATATCTGCATCTGGTAATACAGATTTATAATCCTTTACAACCTTTTCAATTGTCTTTGCTTCATTATAACATGGAATCAATACTGCAATTTTTTTCTTTTCCATCTTTCTCACCTACTCTAAAAATATTTTTCTTGTTATAAAGTTAAATACCATTACAATAGCAGTCGCTATTATTTTAACAAACATTTCATTGAATAGTAATAGTTTTATACCAATTACTAACAATATTTCTGTCAAAATTAGACCCAAAATACTAAAAAACATGAATTCCAAAAACATTTTCTTTTTACTTTTAGTTGTATTTACATGGAAGACCCATTTAACACTAGCAATATAATTATAAATAACAGAAATACTAAAAGATAAAATATTGGAGATTAAAGGATCGATACTAAATACATTACATAGTAAATAGTAGACAACCCAATCTATGATAGTTGCAATTCCACCTACAATACCAAACTTAAATATTTGCTGAAAAAGCTGGTTACTCGCTAATTTTTTCAAGTTTTTTCTCCTCCACTAAATTTCTAGAAATAATATATCTAGGACGTCCTTTCGTCTCCGTATATATCTTTCCTATATATTCTCCTATTACTCCCAAAGAAAACATTTCTAAACCAGCAACTACCCAAATAGAACAAATAATAAATGTCCATCCTGGGACTGTTTGTCCTAATAATTTTACAATAATACTATAAATTAATACAAAGGTACTGATTACTAAAATCGTAATTCCCAGATTAAAAATTAAAGTGATTGGCTTTATAGAAAAGGAAGTAATACCATCCCAAGCAAAAGATAACATTTTCTTCAAAGGATACTTACTTTCACCAGCAAACCGCTCATTTCTTTCATAATAAACTTTAGCAGACTTATACCCTATTAGTGGAAAAATACCTCTTAAGAATAAGTTTACTTCTTTATAATTTTCTAAGTTATTCAATACTCTTTTACTAGTCAAACGATAATCTGCATGATTGAAAACAATTTCAACACCCATAGCATTCATTATCTTATAAAATCCTTCGGCTGTTGTCTTTTTAAAAAAAGTATCTTTTTTTCTTGCACTTCTAACACCATACACTATATCATTACCTTCATAATACTTTTTTAACATTTCATCTACAGCACCAATGTCATCTTGTAAGTCTGCATCCATACTAATAATAATATCTGCATATTTTTTTGCTGTCATAAGACCAGCAAGTAAAGCATTCTGATGTCCTCTATTTCTTGATAAAGAGATTCCTGTAAAGTATTTTTCTCTTTTACTAATTTTTTCAATTAATTCCCACGTCTTATCTTTAGAACCATCATTAACATACATCACTCTACTGTCAGAACTAATCAATTTTTCTTCCAATAATTTTTCTATTTTTTCTCTTAATTGCCTTGTAGTTTCTTCTAATACTTCTTCTTCATTGTAACACGGTATTACAATATATAATGTTTCAGATTTGTTTTTCATATACTATACTCCTTACTTATATAATGCTGATACATCATTTCCCCAAGAATCTGCACTATATATTTTCTTATGACCTTTTATTAGATCTTTGGAATTATATACATTATTATAATATATATATACTTCTTTTTCTTCTTCACAAAGTTTATGGTATTCCTCTTCATCTCTAACTAATTGAACTTGTTCTTTCTGAATTTTTGATAGTTTTATATAATTATTCTCTACTACACTATATCCATAACCTGAAGAATAAATATAAATTTTATCTTGATTCTTATGATAAATAGCTTCCTTTATTACTTGTTTAGCGGTTGCTCCATAATAATCTAATTCATAATAATCAGACAAATCTTTTGTATTAACAAATATATTATAATAAGCAGTACTATTAACACCATATTTTAAACTAAATGCTGTATAAAAAACAACAATTATACCTATAGAATAATAAAAATACTTTTTATGCATAGGCTTAATTATTTGGCTTAAATTATATATTCCATAAATAGAAATTAAGGCAAGTAATCCATATACAAAATAAAAGTGTCTCCAACCATTATATAATTTTGTATGCGTTACGAGAGCTATCAAAATAGGAATAATCATACAAATAAATATCATTATAAAATAGTTATTTATTTGTACATTTTTCTTTTTAATAGTATTTCTTATAATATATACCAATCCTACTAAAAATAAAAATAGTATATAAGGGGGAATTGTTATTAGAATCATCTTTAATAGATAATACCAAGGGAGAGATTCTCCTTTTGCATAACTATAAACTACACCATCAAATAAAACAGAACCATTCCATCTTGAAAATTTAGTACTTTCTGTCAAACACCACTGAATATGCTCAATTAGCCTGAAATGGCCAGAACCCCAAATAGCAGGAGTAACAGCTACAAAAGTAGAAAACATTACAATTATTGCTGTTAGACCAACTAACAAATCTTTATTAAAATATTTTTTGTTCTTTATACTATCTCTTAAGTAATTTATTAAATAAACCAATCCAATAATACCAAATATAAAAATACCAATGATTTTAGTATTAGATGCAAAACCTGCAACTATTCCCAAACTGATTGCACTTTTATAATTTTTATTTTTAATAAATAAAATCCCAAAGTAGATACTGGATAAAACTAATGATAATAATACAATATCTTTATTATTATATAGTCCATCTGCAAATATTCTAGGTGAGAACATAAAAATCAAGGCAGATAAAAAAGCAAGTTTTCGATTTTTGAATAATTGATTAATGATTAGGTAAAACATAATAACTCCAAAAAAGTATATTATGAAAGTATATGTATGCCATAAAAAGCTCAATAACTGTTCCGAAAACATTCCAACTAAAAGAAAAGGAGTAAATGGTAAATAAGCTGCCATTCCATGGTCTCTTTCTACACTATCTGAAATAGATATAATACCTATATTATCATAATA
>CAMUZJ010000019.1 GCA_947165195.1 uncultured Bacillota bacterium | reverse complement strand
TCTTCAATACTAATAAATGCTTGTTTATCTCTCTCTTCCACTATCTTTTTAGCAACCGTATCTCCTAGTCCTTCTATGGCACTAAATGGAGGATAAATCTCAGTATCCGATTTAACTATCCAGACTGTTGCATCACTTTTATATAAATCGACATTTAAAAATTTGATTCCACGAGCTGTTGCTTCTAGAGCTACTTTTAAAGATTCAGCTTGTCCGTTTTCTTTATTAGATGCTTCATATCCTTTTTCTTGAATATCTTCAATTCTTGCTTTTATAGCGTCATACCCTTTAATCATTGGAATAATATCAACATCAGTTGCTTTGGATGAATACCAAGAGGCATAGAAATATACTGGCATATGGACTTTATACCAAGCAATACGAAAAGCACTGATAACGTAAGCGGCTGCATGAGCTTTTGGGAACATGTATTTAATTTTTTGACAAGATCCTATAAACCATTCAGGAATATTGGCTTCTTGCATAGTCTTGACATGCTCTTTCCAAGTTTCTGGGTCTTTTGATGCTTTTCCTTTACGTACAAACTCCATAATTTTAAAGGCTTTAATTGGTTTTACTCCGTGATACATTAAGTAGACCATAATATCGTCACGACATCCGATAGTTTCTTTAAATGGTACGATGTTATTCGCAATCAACTCTTGTGCATTTCCTAGCCAAACATCTGTTCCGTGGGATAGACCAGATATTTTAATAAGCTCTGCAAAGGTAGTTGGCTTTGTATCTTCTACTAGCTTAATCGTAAAAGCTGTACCAAATTCTGGAATACCTAACGTACCGGTATTACACATAATTTGTTCTTTCGTAACTCCTAAAGCTTCTGTTGATGTAAATATACTCATCGTTGCTTTATCATCTAAAGGTACTTTTAAGATATCGGTACCAGATTGGTTTTGAATCAGTCTAAGTTGTGTTGGATCAGAGTGTCCTAAAATATCTAGTTTTAATAAGCACTGATCAATAGAGTGATAATCAAAGTGAGTTGTCATCCACTCAGCTGTTGCATCTTCTGCTGGAAACTGATAGGGAGTAAAGTCTTCTACATCTTTATAGTCTGGTATAACAACAATTCCTCCAGGGTGTTGACCTGTTGTTCTTTTTACTCCTGTACAACCAATTGCTAATCGCTCTATTTCAGCTGTTCGCATATCACTAATTTCATGTTCTTCTAGATAGCCTTTTACAAATCCAAAAGCTGTTTTATCAGCTACCGTACCAATTGTTCCTGCACGGTATACGTTGTGTTCTCCAAATAAAACTTTGGTATAAGCATGAGCACTAGCTTGATTCAAATCAGAAAAGTTCAAGTCAATATCTGGTACTTTATCGGCATTAAATCCTAAGAATGTTGCAAATGGCATATCTTGTCCATCTTTTATCATTAAAATATGACAGTTTGGACATTCTTTATCTGGCAAGTCAAATCCTGATGAATAGGTAGCTCCTAATGGTTTTCCTTCTGCATCATCAAAGATACTAAGTTTACATTCACTACAACGGTAATGGGCTGCTAGGGGATTTACTTCTGTAATTCCCATCATAGTAGCAACAAAGCTAGAACCAACAGAACCTCTCGATCCTACTAAATATCCTTCATCATTAGAGTGCTTTACAAGTCTTTGGGAAATTAAGTATATTGGATCAAATCCTCCTCCAATAACTCCACCTAATGTTTTCTTTACTTTCTTAGCAAGAGCTTTCTCATCTAATTCTTCTTCAGAGGTTCTTTTTACATACTCGGTAACTAAGGCTTTGATATTGTCAGATCCTTTTAGTATTTCATCATGTAACTTCTTATGAGATTCTTTATTAAATTCTTCATCAGATAGTCCTTTTTCTTGTAGTTCTTCACAAATCATTTTATAGACAATATCTCCATATAGTTCTGTTGCAATTCTCTCTTCTATCATGTATGGAAGTGGATCTCCGTACCAATCTCTAGCTTTGGTATAAACTAAATCTGTTACAACAACAGGACAATCTAGATAAGTTGACCCATCATCACTCTTAACCCTTGGTGAAAAAGGAATTCCTCCAGTATCTGGTATTACTTCTACGATTTCTACCATATCGGCTATTTTATTGGTATTTTCTACAACTATTTTATAAGCTAATTCTTCCGGTAAAAAGTTAAAATCATGTAACATCTCTTCTGTTGTTCTAAAATGATTGGATGGAATTTCTTTTATTCCACTTTTTGCTAGAGGATGTCTTCCACCCCCTGGAACTTTTTGGTTTACAATAATTTCTCTGTATATTTTATCTTCTCTTTTGATATGGTGTACATCGCCACTAGCAACTATTATTTTTCCGGCTTCTTCTGTTACTCGAATAATTTTTTCAATATTAGCAGCTAATTCTACTTCATTTGCAAAGTCATTTGTTTGTAACATATGGTTATAGCACTCTAATGGTTGTACTTCTACATAGTCATAAAAGCGAATAATATTCGATAGTTCATCATCACTTTTTGATTTTGCTTCCATGAAGACTTCTCCTTCATAGCACCCACTACCGATTAGTAATCCTTCTCTATTTTCTTCAATAGCACTTCTAAGGATTCTAGGAGTTTTATAAATATATTTTGTATTAGCTAAACTAATAATTCTAAATAAATTTTTAAGACCTGTTTTATTTTTTACAAGTAAATTTATGTGATGAGCACGTCCGTATTTATGAATTTCTTCTTTGGATACTAATTTATCTAAATCTTTCATAATATCAATATTACGATTAGATAATTTCTTTAACATTTTATGAAATACTAAAGCTGTTCCTTCTGCATCATAATCTCCTCTATGATGGGCGGATTCATCCCATGGAACTTCATATCGTTTTACTAAGGCTGATAGGGAGTGTCTTGCAAAGGTATTATCCAAAGTTCTCGATAATTCTAAGGTATCTATTACTGGATTTGTAAATTGTCCTAAATTGTATTTTTTATAAGCCATTTCTAGGAATGAGACATCAAATTTTGCGTTATGAGCAACCATCGGACAGTCCCCAAACCATTCGATGAATCTTTTAACTGCATTTTCTTCGTTATCTTTTCCAACTAGCATAGCATCGGTAATATTGGTTACATCAATTATTTTTTGTGGTAATGGTCTACCAGGATTTATCAATTCATCGTATTTTTCAATAATTACGCCATCTTTTATTTTTACAGCACCTATTTCAATAATAGAGTCTGCACCACCTGCATTAAATCCAGTTGTTTCAAAGTCAAATACGACAAATGTTTGATCAAGCATTACTTTATCGTTAGGTCGCAATACAATATTGACACTATCATCAATCATTGTAAGTTCACAGCCATAAATTGCTTTAAAAGGTTCTTCTCCTTCTTTTAACTCTTTATTATGGCTTGTTACAAAGTTAAAGACATGAGGAAAAGCTTGAGAACCGTTATGGTCGGTTATAGCAATCGCTTTCATTCCCCACTTCATAGCTTGTTTTACCACTTCTACTTCATCACAAATTCCGTCCATTTGACTCATCTTTGTATGACAGTGAAGTTCCACTCTCTTTACAGGAGCATTGTCCATTATTGTGTCTACTTTTTTGTCAATCTTCACAATATCTCTCGCATTTAACACCAATTCTTTAGAGAATGGATCATTTTTAGTATAACCTCTTATTTTATACCAGTTGCCAGCTTTAAATTCTTTACATAATTTTCCATATTCTTCGGCATCTCTTACAAATACTTTACAGTAAATACTATCTGTAAAGTCTGTAATCTTTAATGTAATAATTTTGAAGTCTGTCTTAGATGACTCAAAGTAATCTGTTCCAAAAACCTGAGCTTCTACGGTAACATTGTTATCTTCTCCAATCAGTGTTTTAATCTTAATTGGCTCATCGCTAATACCTCTTCCAATAATACTATTTGGATCTTTTGGTTCTCTCTTAAACTTTTTTTCAGGATTAGAAGAATGAGATACTGGATTATCTGATGAGCTTTTTGCTGGAGTTACTTTTAAACTGTTGATATCTATATGATTCATTTCTTCATTTAATTGATTATTAATCTCTGATAAGATATTTTCTTCTTGTCTTTGTACTACTTCAATATTAAATGGATAACCTAGATTTCTATAAAAGTCTTCAATTTTATTAATACAAGAAGTAATTCTTTCTTTTTCTATATCATTACTAGTTACTAATACTAGAAAGTCATCTTCTACTTTTAAGCAATCTTCATATATTTCTAGTACTTTTAATTGCTCTTTTAGTCTATTTAGAATAATTGGATAATAACTAAGATAAGTATGAACATCTTTATTTTCTACATTCCATATAAAAGTTATTTCTTTTGCTCTCTCATCTAGAAGATATTTCTTCTCTTCTAATTCTTTTAATATTTCAACTGGTAATAATTCTTTTTTTTCTATATAAACAATCCAATTATTATTTTTAGAAGATACTACTATTTTTGGTATCTTAGCGTCATTAAAATACGAATAGTGTTCTTTTTCGACATTTATACGTTCTAATAATATAGTTATTTTATCATCCATAAAACCCCCACCTCACTGTTAGAAAAGCGAATTATAGAGTTAGTCTATCTATCTTAATAATTTGCTTTTTATTTTTAATTATGTACTCTATAAATTCATCGATATCCATACTAGCTAATTCTTTGTTGTAAAAAATTTTTTCTATATCGAATGTAATTTTATCACGCTCCATATATTTTACCATATCTTCTTTTGATATTCCAAGATACATTAACCAATATGGATAAATTTGTTTTTTCAAATAAAATAATTGATGATTTCCTTTTTTATAGCAACTATTTTCATTTAGTTGAGTAGCAAGCTCATCCAAAATAGCCATTTCTACTATTACTTTTTTTATATCTAAATAGTTATCTTTTTCTATTACAACTTCTTCTAGCAGAATTTGATAGAAAATATCTATCAATAATGAATTGATATTTTCACAATTATCTCCTAATAATATAACGCCTTCTTTTTCAAAATATTTTTTACATTCTCTTATAGAAAACTCTTCATTTACAATAAAGCATGTATAATTTGATAGATTTTTTCTTATAATTGTTCTTACTACCCTACTAATATTTTTATTGTATTTATCCCATAGTTTTACAAATTTTACTCTCTGTTTCTCACAATTTCTCTTTAATATTTTAAAGTCATTTTCTTCAAAAAAAAGATTGTATATTGTATCATTATTGGGAATAAAATTTTTTCCATCTTTTAATATAGCTTCTTTTTCTTTATATATATTATCATATTGTTTCTTATAATTGTTTTGAACTTTGTCTTTTAATCTTTCTAAATTGCTAGTAATAGATTTATTATATAATAAATTCCATACTAAAATATAATCATTAATAATAAACTTCACACTCATATCTACACTTCCAATATCATATATTATAATCATATCAAATCAGTTGTAAATTATAAATATTATTTTTTATTTTTAAAAGCAAAAAAATTGCATTATTTTTGTAATACAATTTTTCTTACATTTTCCAAATAAAATAGACTACGCATGCGATAATTCCTACAAAGATTAGAAAAAATAGTAATTTTAGCGGTAATGGTAAGGTTTTTTCTGCAAACTCATCATCCATTTCTTCTTCTTTTGTTGGCCTACCCATGTTTATTGTATAAAAGTTTGTATCGGTGTCGATGCTTTCTGTTATTTCATTCAACTCTTCTTGTTCTTCTTTTTCTATTTTTGCTTCATCATCTTTATCAGTAATTGGTTCTATCTCTAATTCTTCTTTTTCTTGTTTCTTTTTTTTGCCTTTTTCATTTTCGTTTTCTTCTTCTTTTTCTTCGTTTTCTATTTCTATTTCTTGTTCTTTATTTTGTTCTTCTTTTTGTTCTTCTTCTTTTTTATTTTTGGCTACTTTTTTAATTTTTTCAATTAATTCTTGATTTTCTTCTGTTGGAATCATATCTAAGTCAGAACTAGTAAAGAATGTATCCATCTCTTTTTTTGAATTTTTTTCGGCCTCTTTTAATTCCATTTTATCTAAAATAGAAGTGGTCATTAACTCACTAAGAAGATTAACACTTGTATTTTTATCAATTTCACCAGCTAAAGTTTTTGAGGTAATGGTGTCAATTAATTCTCTTATTTCTTCCTCATCTGCATATAAATATTTTTCTTTTCTTTTTTTACGGTACTCTTCTAGTTCTTCTTTACTAAGGCTTACTAAAATGTTATATTCATCGTTTTTTAATTTTCTTTTTTCTTCTAAATTATCATTTTCTTTTCTTGTTTTTCTTGCTTCTGCTAAAACACTATTAATATCATATACTCTATTTTCTTTTATTTTGTATATATTTTTAAATTCTTCTAATTCTCGTTTTACCTTAGGTCCAGGGATTAAGTTAGAATACTGTCGTATTTTTTGATAGTTTTCTCTTGTTTTATCACTATCTACCTGACTCAAATCTAAAACGTTGATGTTGGTTATATCGGCAACGTTAGTATATCTAGTGTTTTTCCCAATATTTTGGTAAAGCTCTTGATTTTTACTAGCTCTAGTTACTCTATCTTGTGAATCTTCTTCTGCGTATCGGTCCATCCTTTTCACACTGAATCACCCTCTTAGTTTAATTCTAACACATTAAAATTAAAAACAAAAGAAGTAATTATATCTTTACGTAAAAAGGATTTTTCTTTATAATATATTGTGAAAGGAAGAGATTTATGAAAGTAAAAGTTAATCAAGATGCTTGTATCGGATGTGGAGCTTGCGCTGCTATTTGTGATAATGTATTTGAAATCAATGATGAAGGTTTATCTGTTGCTAAAGTAGAAGTAGTAGAAGAAAAAGATCATCAAGATGTAGTTGATGCAGTTGATTCATGCCCAACAGGTGCTATTGAAGTAGAAGAATAAAATGATAAGATAAGTTTCTTATCATTTTTCATATAGGGATGAGGGAGATTAATGGTTATAGGTTATCAAGGTATAGAAGGAAGTTTTTCTAATCAGGCAGCAGAAGAATTCATGCATAAATTAGATGAAAAAGATGGAAAGTTGCTTCCTTTAGTAGATTCTAAAAGTGTAGTTGAAAAGCTTATAAAGAAAGAGATAGATTATGGAGTATTGGCTATTAGAAATTCTACTGCAGGGATTGTAGAAGAAACAAGAATTGCTTTAGAAAATCAAAATATAAGGTGTATGGATTTATTTGATTTAAGAATTGTACATTGTTTATTTAAATTAAAGTCTACTCCTTTAGATCAACTTCAAAAGGTAGCCTCTCATGAACAAGCAATTCATCAAACAGTGTTAACTAGGCAAAAGTATTTTAAAGGCTTAGAGGAGATGGAGTATGCAGATACTGCTTTAGCTGCTAAGGACTTAGCTAACCATATTTTAGATGATAAAACTTGTGTTATTTGTAGTAAGATTGCTGGAGAACTTTTTGGATTAGAAATGATTTATGAAGGTTTAAATGATAGAGATGATAATACAACTACTTTTGGGATATTTAAATTAAATGATTAAAGAAAAAGAGTTACTAAACAGTTAGTAGCTCTTGTTCTTTTTCTTTAAATTTAGCTTCTATTTTTTTATTTGTCTCATTTACTAAATCTTGAATATCGTTTTCCATACCCTTTGCTTGATCTTCTGGAAATTCTTGTTTTTTAATATCTTCTAAAGCATCATGTCTGATATTTCTTACTTGTACTTTTGCTTCTTCTGATAGAGCTTTTACTTGTTTTACAAGTTCTTTTCTTCTATCTTCTGTAAGTTGTGGAATTACAATACGGATTGTTTCTCCATCATTTCCTGGATTATATCCTAAATTAGATGCAATAATTGCTTTTTCAATCGCATTTAAACAACTTTTATCAAATGGTTTAATTAATAGTTGTCTAGCTTCTGGTACAGAAATAGTTGCTAGTTGCTTTAGCGGTGTCATAGAACCATAATATTCTACCACTACTCCATCTAAACTGGAAGGATTAGCACGTCCAGCTCTTACAGTTGCAAACTTTTTTTCTAAATTTTCTACGGCTTTGTCTAATTTTTCAGTAGCCTCTAATGTTATCATATCATTATCCATTAACTCATCTCTCCTAATTACTATTATATTATAATTTTGTTAAAAACTAAAGGAAAAGAATGCGAAAAATGCACTCTTTTTTTCTACTTATGAATTTTGAATTTGACTCATTACTTCACTAGCAAAATCTTCTTGTTTCTTTTCAATTCCTTCTCCAACTGCGTATCTAACCATAGAGATAATTTCTCCACCGTTATTTTTTACGTAATCTTTTACTGAAACACTTGAATCTTTAATAAAGTCTTGTTCTTCAAGGCAAGCTTCTTTATAAAATTTGTTTAATCTACCAGTAACCATTTTTTCAGCAATTTCTTCTGGTTTTCCTTCAGCCATTACTTGCTCTTTAATAATTTTTGATTCTTTTTCTACTAATTCTTGTGGAACTCCTGCTCTATTTAGTGCTGTTGGGTTCATTGCTGCTGTTTGCATAGCAACATCTTTTGCTACTTCTTCGCTTACTCCTTTTGCTACAATGATAGAACCAATTGTACCACCCATATGTTTGTAAGTACCAAATACTTCAGTGTCATTTTTAACAACTTTTTCAAAACGTCTAAAACTAATTTTTTCTCCGATTTTAGCAACTAACGCAATTAGTTTTTCTTGAATAGTTTCTTCTCCATCTTTGATTGCTAATGCTTCTTCTAAAGTAGTTGCATCATTTTCTAATAATTTATCTACTAAATAGTCTACAAATGAAGTAAATTCACTGTTTTTAGCAACGAAATCTGTTTCTGAGTTAACTTCAACAATTACTGCAGTATTTCCTTTTGTTTTGATTTGGCAAATTCCTTCTGCTGCAATTCTTGATTCTTTCTTTGCAGCTTTAGCAATTCCTTTTTCTCTTAACCAGTCAATTGATTTATCAATATCACCGTCGCAAGCTTCTAATGCTTTCTTGCAGTCCATCATACCTGCTCCAGTTCTTTCTCTTAATTCTTTTACATCTGTAATTTTGTACATGAAAAATTCCTCCTATTTTTGTATTCATAAATATTATATCGTATTCTTTTGTATTTTTTAAATATTTTTTAGAAGAAAAGGAGAATGGGTATTCGCCCCATCCTCCTTCCTATTTCAATCTTATTATTTTGTTAAAGCTTCAATAATATCAGCTTTTTTCATACCTGTTGTGCTAATTTCTTTTTCAGCTGCAATATTTTTTAATTCTGCTACTGTCATTTTTGAATAGTCTACTTCTTCTTTTACTTCAGCAGTTTTCTTTTCTTCTACTGGTTCTTCTCTTTTTTCTTCTACAGAAGATTTTACTTCTTCTTTAGAATCTTTTTTAGTAGAATGTTTTTCTGCTTTTGATTTATCTTCTTCACTGATATAATCAATGATTTCATTTCCATTTACTTCTGCTATTGCATTAGTTAATGCTCCAATTAATAATTTAACAGAACGTACTGCATCATCATTACCTGGAATAACATAATCAACCATATCAGGATCACAGTTTGTGTCTACTACACCAAATACTGGAATACCTAAAATACGAGCTTCTTTGATAGCTATTTCTTCTTTACGAGGATCAACAATTACCAAAGCTTGTGGTAATTTTTTCATTTCACGAATTCCTCTTAAGTTTTTATTTAATTTATCGTATTCTTTTCTAATTTGAATAACTTCTTTTTTAGGTAGAGCTTCAAAAGTTCCATCTTTTTCCATTGTTTCAATTTCTTCCATTCTTCTAACTCTTGAACGGATTGTTTTGAAGTTTGTTAATGTTCCACCTAACCATCTTTCGTTTACAAAATACATATTTGTACGAACAGCTGATTCTTCAGCAGCTTCTTGTGCTTGTTTTTTAGTACCTACGAATAATACTTTTCCACCATCTTGAGCAATTAGTTTCATTGCTTCATATGCTTCTTCTAATTTTTTTACTGTTTTTTGTAAATCGATAATATAAATATCATCTCTTGTTGTATAGATGTATTCCTTCATTTTAGGATTCCATCTTCTTTTTTGATGTCCGAAATGAACACCAGCTTCTAATAAATAATTCATTGATATAACTGTCATTTTATTTCTCCTTTTTCGTTTTCTCTTCTATTAATTTCCAAAATTAACCACAATTTTCTTGCACTAGATTAATCAATCCATTAATATGCTTATTTTATTTTGATAAAGCTTCAACAATTTCAGCTTTTTTCATACCTGTAACATCGATTTTCTTTTCAGCAGCTATACTTTTTAATTCAGCTACTGTCATTTTAGAATAATCAACTTTTTCTTCTTTTGCAGCTTTCTTAGTTGTTTCTTTCTTTTCTTCTTTTACTTCTTCTTTTTCTTTTTTAGCAGTTGTCTTAGTAGTAGCTTTGCTAGTTCCAATTGTTACTTCTTTACCAGCAACTTCACTTGCTTTTTTTACTTTTCCTGCTTTTCCATCTTTTGCTACTTTAACTAATTCTGTAAATGCTTTTGGATCATTAATTGCAATTTCAGATAACATTTTACGGTTAACTTCAACTCCTGCTTTATTTAATCCTTCAATAAATCTAGAATAGCTAATTTCGTTTTGACGACATGCAGCATTAATTCTAGTAATCCATAATTTTCTGAAGTCTCTTTTCTTTTGCTTTCTGTCTCTAAATGCGTATTGACCAGAATGCATTAATTGTTCTTTTGCTGTTTTATATAATCTATGTTTACTACCAAAATAACCTTTAGCAGCTTTTAACACTTTTTTATGACGAGCTTTTGTAACTGCTCCGTTTTTTACTCTTGCCATGTATTTTTCCTCCTTCTTCTAGTAAGTAAATTAGATTAAGTTCTTTAATCTGTTTTGATCTGCTTTACTTAAATTAGATCCCTTTCTACCTTTTCTATTATGATCTTGTGCTTTATAACCTGTATTATGACGAGTACCAGGTCTTCCAATTTTAACATCATTTTTACGTTTGTTAATAACTTTTGCTAAACCTTTATGTGTCTTAATTTTTGGCATATTTAATTCCTCCTACTTTTATTTGTCTTTCTTAGGTACCAATAACATAGTCATTGTTTTACCTTCTAATTTAGGTCGTTGTTCTATATCCGCGTATTCTGTTACTCGAGATGCAAAACGTTCAAGAACTTCCTTTCCTAACTCCGTATGTGCCATTTGGCGTCCTTTAAAACGGATTGTAAGTTTAATTCTATCCCCTTTTTGTAGATATTTTGTAGCATTTCTAAGTTTAGTTTCAAAGTCTCCAACATCAATTACTGGTGACAATCTAAACTCTTTTAATTCAGACATATTCGCCTTTTGTTTTTTTAACGCTTCCTTCTCCTTTTTTTGTTTTTCATAACGATATTTGTTATAATCCATTACTTTACAAACAGGTGGATTTGCATTTGGACTGATTAGAACCAAGTCCAAAGAAGCATAAGATGCCAAAGTTAGAGCATCCTGCAAAGATTTTACTCCTACTTGCTCACCATTAGGACCAATTACTAATACTTCACGAGCCCTAATTTGTTCATTGATTGGTAAGCTATTTTTATTATTTGCTATACCTAACACCTCCATAAATTTCAGAAAAATGAAAAGCGGATATATTCATTTATATCCACCTTACTCAAAAACCAATAGAAAAAATTTTCTTCTTAGGCATTTGACCTAGGGCTACTCGCTCCTCAGGTGGATATAAAATCTCTTTCCTTTTTCGACTAGTACTATTATATGCATCTAGTAGTAGTTTGTCAACACTTTTTTTTTGTCATTTTCATGATAACCTTTTCAACTAACTTCTAATCCTATTAATATATATTTTCATCTTTTCTAACACTTGATTCTCATTTAATATTTTTTTCATCTTAGGAACTAATGTCGAATAATATTTTTTATATTGCTTATCATCTATTGCAGTCTTAATTGGTATATTTAAATTGTTTCCATATCGAATCTTCACTAAAGAAAGTTCATCTTCATCTAATTTTAGTAACATATTATCGACTTCTTCTTTGGTATAATTATGAAAGTATTGATAAATGGTTTTATTCTTTTTACTTTCTTTGTCTTCTACTTGAATAAAACCTTCTCTTTCTAAGGCAGCTTGAATAACTTTTCTACTTCTAATTAATATGGTAGAAACATAAGAACGGGATATATGAAAAATATTAGCTAGTTCTTCTTGAGTATACATTTTATCATTTGAAAAACCATAATATGCTTCACATATTTTTTTATTTAGATTAGGAAGTTTTTCAATCTCCTCTCTTATTTTTTTATATAGAATTAATTTTTCTTCCTTTTCTATCATATTGTTTACGAAATCACTATTATCTGCTATTGTATCTTTTAATTTTATCTCATTTTCTCTTTCGTTATATATTGTTTTATCTAAGCTTTCTTCTATTTGATGCTTCTTTATTTTTCTTAAGAACATATATATTTCATTATCAATACATTTTGCTGCATAAGTAGAAAAATGAATTTTCTTTGATAAATCATAGGTATTGATTGCTTTTATTAATCCAATATTACCAATAGATACTAATTCTTTTTTATCATATTTTACAGTAGAAAATTTGTTATATACTTCGTACAGTACTAAACGTATATTATGAATTATTAGGGATTCTTTAGCATCTAAACATCCATTATTATATTGTTTTATTAATTCTTTTGTCTCTTCGCTAGATAATTCTTTTGGTAGAGAATTTATATTGATAAATATTTCTTCTAAATTCATATTCCTATTCCTTAATTCATTATATTTTATTATTTACAACAGAAAAAGAAGTATAAAAATACTTCTAGTTTATTTTATTTTCTATATAGTCGACTACTTCTTCTACTTTTAATACAATTTGTTCCATCGTATCTCTATCTCTTAGAGTAACTGTTCCATTATTAATAGTTTCATCATCAATCGTTATCGCAAATGGAGTACCTATCGCATCACTTCTTCTATATCTTTTACCAATAGAACCAGCTTCATCATAAGTAGTCATGAATTTTTTAGATAATTCTTTAAAAATTTCTAATGCTTTTTCACTATGATATTTTTTAACAAGTGGAAGTACGCATACTTTATAAGGAGCAAGTTTTGGTGAAATTCTAAGTATTTCTCTTTTTTCTTCTCCTTCTAATTCTTCTTCATCATAGGCATCACAAAGTATAGCAAGTAACAATCTATCTACTCCAACAGAAGGTTCAATAACAAATGGTATATATTTTTCATTGGTTTCTGGATCTAAATATTTTAAATCTACTTTAGAATGTTCGCTATGTACAGATAAATCATAATTGGTTCTATCTGCTATTCCCCATAATTCTCCCCATCCCATTGGATAATTATATTCAATATCAGTAGTCGCTTTACTATAAAAGACTAATTCATGGGGCTCATGATCCCGATATCTTAAGTTTTCTTCTTTAAGACCTAAACTTTTTAAAAATTCTAAACAAGTATTTTTCCAGTAAGCATGCCATTCTAAATCTGTATCTGGTTTACAGAAAAATTCATATTCCATTTGTTCAAATTCACGAGTTCTGAAAATAAAGTTTCCAGGAGTAATTTCATTTCTAAAAGCTTTTCCAATTTGACCTATACCAAATGGTATTTTTGCTCTTTGACTTCTTAAAACATTATTGAAATTTATAAAAATTCCTTGAGCAGTCTCTCCTCTTAAATATACTTTAGATGATGAATCTTCTGTAACTCCCATATGTGTTTGAAATAGTAAATTAAATTGACGAATACTAGTGAAATCTGTTTTTCCACAATTTGGACATGGTACTTTATGCTCATTAATATAGTTTTCTAGCTTTTCATTGCTCCATCCATCTCCAGTTTCTTCTCCCTTACTAAACTCTTCTATTAGTTTGTCTGCTCTATGACGAGTCTTACAATTTTTGCAATCAATTAATGGATCAGAGAAACTTGCTACGTGACCACTAGCTACCCATACTTCTGGATTCATGAGAATGGCTGCATCTAATCCATAACTATTTTTTTCTTCTTGAATAAATCTCTTCCACCACTGTCTTTTTATGTTTTCTTTTAATTCTTTTCCTAATGGACCATAATCCCAAGTATTCGCTAATCCTCCATAGATTTCACTTCCTTGAAATATATAACCATATTGTTTGCAATAATTTACTAATTTTTCCATTGTGATTTTATCCATGTTATCCCTCCTATTAATTAGATGTGTAAACTTAGAATAAAAAAACTTCTAGAATAGTTGTAAGGACGAGTATAACCCGCGGTTCCACCTTACTTATTCTAGAAGAATCTGCTTTATTTATATACTGCTGCTAGGTATTCCACACCCGTCATCACACTTATGTACTTAATATAATCCCAAAATTTTAGAATGTCAAGTATTGGATTTTATAAATCATTCTCATCATCTCCAAAGGATAGTAGATTTTGCATCTTCCTTTCACTAATTGTATTGATAAGAGATGCATCATCTTTTCCTTCTATTAAGTTATCACTTAATACTCTCTTTTTATTTTGTAACTCTAAAATTCTTTCTTCTATAGTCCCTTTCGTAATTAAACGAATTACAGTTACTTTATTGGTTTGTCCAATTCTATGAGCCCTATCGGTTGCTTGATTTTCTACTTGTGGATTCCACCAAATATCTAGGTGAATTACTATATCTGCACTAGTTAAGTTAAGGCCATTAAAAAATCCACTATATTATAGCAAACTTATTTAGATATCACTAGTCTTGATAAAAAATGTAAATATAAATGATTAATAA
>CAMUZJ010000018.1 GCA_947165195.1 uncultured Bacillota bacterium | reverse complement strand
ACTTTAGTAGCTAAATTTCCATAAGCTACTATTGTATCACTAATAGCTTTTTTAGTAGCATCTGTTAAAGTATTAGAAGCAGTAATTACACTATTCTTAAGCGTATTTAGAGCTGCTACTAATTGCTCCTCTTGTCCTCTTCCAACAAATCCACAGTTTTGTACGGCAGCTTTCGCATTTTCTAAAGCAGTAGTAGCATTATTAGAGATTACTTGAAGTCTTGCAACCGTATTAAGAGCATTCACTTGATCTGCCCCCCTTACTCCATTAATATTTTCTCTGATACTATCTACACTAATTCGCTTTAATTCTCCACCAAAAGAAATTGATGACCACTGAGAATTCGTTTGTTGTGCCCATGAGATTGCAGAATTATTCATATAATTTACAATACTTTCAAAAATTCTATAAGAGTTACTTAATAATTCATCTGCAGCTGGTTTAAATGCAGATTGAAAAAAACTTTGAGCTTGATTACATGCCCAATAATTAGACATTGCATCTACAAAATTTACTTGCATATCACTAGCTAGGGCATTCATTAATTCTTTATAAGCACTTTGTAATTTCATAATAGTATTTCTAACTAAAGTTGGATCAAATCCTACTATCGACATATATATTCCTCCTAATTAAGAACATCCATTCTATATAGGAATTATACAAATTATTTATTTAAAAATCAATAAAAGTTATTAGATAAAAACTACATTACTATAGGAGCAACATTAGAGATAGCATCCATATCTTTTATCGATAAAAAGATAAGTTCTGTAGCATTCCGAATATCTGTATCAAGAATAACTACATTATTTTCATAAACCTTTGAATTAGTTTTATTGACTAAAACATAATCCTTATTATAATCCAAATCTCCATTGGTTAGATCATAAATCGACTTAGCAATTAACTTTTTTACTTTCCAAACTACTTCATTAACAGGAATAAAAATATCAAAAGTAGAATCTAACTCTGGTACAATTAATTTTACTAACACTTTATTATTCAAAATCATCATCTCCACTTACATTCATATTTTCATGAAACTCAATGAATTTAACTAATTTAGCATCATTTTCTTCTACTAAGAAACCATAATTATTTTGAAATGATGAAGTCATCTCTTTTGTTAATTTACTAATTCTAAATACTTGTTGCTCATCCAATCCTTTACCAATCCAAATACCATCTGTTTGATTCTTTACTTTAGAATACCATGAGTCAAAGTCGATTGATTTAAATCCACTATTACTATCACATAATAAAATACTAGTTCTATCTATATTAGTCATTTTATTAAAAAAGTTATCTAAAACATTATTATCTACTTTTCCTTTTAACTTTTCTATTCCATATACAATATACGTAAAATAAGAATTTCTATATTTGTTATCACTACGAATATCCATAAATTTACTTAATACTTCTGTAAAATTCGAATTATAATAATATAATTTTCTATTTTCAAACTTTTTACTACTAATAGATGGAAAAACATTAGAAGCATCTAAGAAAATAACCAAATGATTTTGCATACGTAAAAATATTTCTACTAAAGAATCCATAAAAGAATGAATATAGATTAATTTATTAGAAGCAATAGAAATAACAGGAGATGTTCTAAAATCAAATTTAGCTATTTTTAAAGAATTTTTATAAATTCCAATTGGTACATTAGTCATATCTCTTATTTCATCAGCTATCAAATCAAAACTTACTCTATCTGGTAAACTTGGTATCTTTGGTGCCATAGTCTTAGAAACACTCTTAATATTAGAGGCTGCATTTTTTATATAGTTATGTAAAGATGTTTCTTCTTCCATAATAGATGCTGTTTGAAATTCATGAATACCTTCCTTATAGATTAATCCTCTACCAAATATATCTCTAGGAGCCATCTCACATTTTACATTGAATACAGAGTAATATTCTGTAGAATCATTAAGATGAAGAGCATATTTATTTTCAAAGCATTGACTTACTTTTCTAGAAACCGTAGTAGGACTACTTCCTGTTAATACGATAACAACACCATATCGCTCACACTCTCTAGCTATAGAAGTAACTCTTTCATAGAAATCATTATAAGTTTCTAATATTGCTTCATAGTTATTAATAATTAATAAAATATATGGTAATTTATTTTGTTCCTTTTCATTATAAGAGTTAATATTTCCACTATAAGAAAGTAGAATCTTTTTTCTAGATTTGATTTCATTTTCTATAAATTTTAATAGATTTTTAAAATCTTCATCTTGTCCTGAAAAGACAATTCCTCCTACTTGTGGAAAATCACCAAATATCCGTAGAGTTTCTGATCCATAATCTATTCCATATACATTTACTTCTTCTGATAGATGATGAATACATATAGAATAAAGAATTGTCTTCAATAGTTTTTCTCTTTCTGCTTCATCACTACCATAAATAATCGTATTTCCATCTGTATTAAGAGTATATGTTAAAAGACCTTGCTCTTGTTTTTCAGGAGCATCATACTCTCCAATAATAGCTTCTATTTGGAATGCTTGATTTGTAATATTATATTTCTTCTCTAAATTATTAACTAAAATAATTGGTTCTATATTATTAAGCCACAATCGCTTAGCTTTTTTCTTTAGTTCTTTAGAAACTTCAATTATATTATGTAAAATAGCCGATAATTGTTCTCCTTTTGCTTCTAGTTTTACATTATTTCCTGCTTCTATACTTTTTACAAAATTACCAGTATCATCAATAAAGTTAATACTTTTATCAACTTGTTTTACTATTCTTTCAGATGGATAGTATTTTGCTCCACACCAAGCAGATTGTCCTAATGCAAAGTATTCATCATATCCTACTTGTAAATAGAATCTTCCTGTTTGTTTTAAGCTTGCTGCATCTGGTCTTTTTAGCATTTCATTACTATCAGATGTATCTTGTACTTTTAGACATACTCTAAATTTCGTATTTGACCAAATTTGATCATTAACAACCCCTGATGGTTTTTGAGTAGCCAAGATTAGGTGTACGCCTAAAGAACGTCCTATACGAGCTACACTAATTAAATTATCCATAAAATCAGGTTGTTGGGCTTTTAATTCTGCAAACTCATCACAAATAATAAATAGATGGGGAACAGGTTGAGGAATTCTTCCTTCTTTATAAAATCTTTGATATTTATAAATATCAATCGTACTTTCTCCTAAAGCATCTCTTGCTTCATTAAAAATTTGCTGTCTTCTTTTTACTTCACTATCAATACTAATTAATGTTCTATCCATTTCTGCTTTATCAAGGTTCGTAATAGTTCCTGCTAAATGGGGTAGACTTACTCCTGTATTTTTATTTTCAAAAGCACCAGCTAATCCTCCACCTTTATAATCGATTAAGATAAAGTTTACATCATCTGGGCTATAGTTAATAGCCATTGACAATATATAGGTAATAATAAATTCGGATTTACCAGAACCTGTCATACCTGCAATTAGGCCATGAGGTCCATGAAATTTTTCATGTAGATCCAAAAACATTTGATTTCCTTCTTCATCTACACCTATCTCTGCTTTTAAACTTTGTGTTGCATCATTAGAATCCCATCGATTCATAATATTAAGTTGTTCTACTTTTCCAATTTTTTCCATCTCTAAGAAAGTAATTGCATCCGGTAATGGCTTGATTCCTTCTTCGAATTCAATCGGTATATTAGAAAGTCTTCTAGCAACTCCCATCATATCGATTGAATAATTAATATGATCTGTAAATGTTATCTGTTCTTGTTTTTCAAAAGAGTTAGTAAGTATTCCAGAAGAAGATTCTCCAAGGACAATAAAGTTATTTAACTTACTTGGCAATCTACTTAATTGTTGTTCTAACAATAATAAACTAAATCCAACATTTAAGTCTGTTTCAGTAAGACTCTTCATGAATGGTAACCGTTTAATACTAGCATAATCATCACTAATAACTATGTAATATGGTTTAAATAAAGTAATCCCTTCTTTAGCTTGAGCTATTCTATTTTGAATTTCATAGTAGAAATAATCATTTAATACTTTAGCACTATCAAGATTACTAGAGAAAAACCTAATAAACATATCATTAGAGAAAGAGTGCTTTAAATATTCTAAATAAGACCAATTCTTCTTTTTCTTTTCATTCGTAAATACTACTAATTTAATATCATCATAACTATAGAAAGTAATTAATTGTAATATAATATTATTAACCATTCCATAGAACTTATTTTCTTCTCCCATAATAGCACTAAGCTTATTTTTATAAAGAGAATATCCAACAGGTACATCTTTTAAATATTTGTATTGTTCTACCATAGAATCAGCCTGCTTTCTTAATTCATCTTCTTCTATCGTAAATCCTTCTTCTGGATAATTAATTTTAGCTTTTAATAAGACATCTCCTATTCCTAATCTTACTTCTAAAAAGTCATTTTGTTCTACTCTCTTATCCCAAAAGTTTAATTTAGCTTTTTCAATAATCCCAACACAATCTTCAACCGTTATATAGTTTTCTTCTAAAATATTTCGTTGTAAAGCAGCTTCTTCTTCTAATTCTTTTTTCTTTGTTTTTAAATATTCTGAGTATTTCTTGATTAATTCCTGTTTTTTTCTTTTTTGATAATATTTATTAAAAACACTTGTCAAACTAGGCCATACCAGCATAGAAAGTAGCATTGCACCACTCGTTACTAGTTGTGGCCATGAGTCTTGTAAACTAGTTTGTCCTACTCTTATTCTACTAATGTTATTGATTACCATCATAACAGAAGCAGCTCCCATTGTTAACATAGGACCTACTGTTAATATCATTGGAACATGTCCATCACTACCTGCCCTTGGAGGAGGACTTAAGTTAATTACTTTCTCTTCAATTACTCTCCTAATCCTAGGAGATTTAGAAAAATAATCTTCTTTATGATATAAATCTGCATCATATACTTCGATATTTTTAGGCTCTTCGTTAGATGCAAAGTTAAATCTAGATAAATGGGTAGCATTTAGGCTTAAACTAACCATATTGCTTGGATTATTCATAATTAAAAAGCCACTAAATATCATGATTTTAAATCCATATATATTTAATTGATCGCCTATTTTTAAAGCACATTTAGAAACTGTTACAGCATTATTATTTAAATAGACAAGAGTATTACCTCTCTCTAATACTAAAAGGTTATCTTCCATATAGACTTTAGCAACTACTCCTGTAATAAAACTTAGAGAAAGACGAACATTGCAATTTGCATCATTTCCAATCATTAACCCTATATCTTGTTTATATAAGTATGGTAGAAATGTAGAATCAAAGGTATTGGTTACATATATTAAGTAATTTACATTCTTTCTTTGTAATACATAGAAACTATTTTCTACTAATGGAGCAGATGCTTCTATTTTATTATTTACTACTACACTAACATCAGTGGTTGCGTTAATAAACCATTTCCCATCATGTGCTTCAATATTAATAAGTTTTGCATCTTCTTCTTCATTCTCATCGAAACTAAAACTTCCCGATACTTTAGAAGGAATTTTAAATAACATTATTCTATTTGGTAAATATAAATATATCTTCATAAAATCCACCCTATCCTACAGTTCATTTTATCAAATATAGATAGAAAAGTCTATAAAGTTATACGAAAAGAGATAGTCAAAATTTGGCTATCTATAAATTAATAATCTAAAATATTGCATTTTACTTCCTACTAGTATAATTTTTTCCAAGTCCAAAGAAATCATCAAATATGTCATTATCAGATTGAGCTACTTTATGATAATTATTATCATAAACACTAGAGCCAAATAAAAAATCAGTTGACTCCTTATATTTGGTATTACCATACTTATCTTTATAAACGTAATCATCAAAGAATCCCTGTTCTTTTGTAAGTATCTTATTTCCATTGGTATCATAAATATTCTCATTTCCCGAAAAAGGACTTTTTTCTCCTCTAGCAATCAATTTACCATTTTGGTAATATTCATTTTTACCGGTAAGAGAATTGTATTCAACTCTTGTATCACAACCAAATAAATCTAAATTAGTACTTGAAGAAGAATGATAGGAATTATATCCACTATTATAAGTAGAAGAAGGATTGGCTGAGTATATTGGATAACTACTTTTATAAGTTCCAGTAGAAGAAGACTTTACCTTTATAGAAGAAGTAGAAGGTCTTTTTCTATACCACTCTCTGTATCTAGAAATACCTACATATTTTAAAGCTATAATAGCACTAATAGTAGATATTATTTTTTCAATAAAGAAAATAGTAGTAGTACTAAGCGTTAATATTCGAAGTAGCTGTAGAACAATCAAAAGTACTCCTCCGATAAACAATCCCTGAAAATAGGATTTTATTCCATCCCATATTCCTGTAGATTCAGCTAAATAAATAAGAGAAAAAGGTACTCCTAATAACAAAATTTGTGTAGGAAGATCGATATCTAGTTTTATAATCCAGATAATTGCAATCCAAACTACTAAAAAAATTTTTGTAATAGATGTTAGAAAAGAGGCAATACCAGCTCCTTTTGTACCTTCTTTTTTATCTTTCTTTCTCCATTTTTTATATAAAATAATTAAAAAAATAAAAAGAATTAAATACAAAAAATAATTTTTTTCTAATCCACTGGTTATATAATGATAGAATTCTTCTGAAGATATATCTAATAATTGAAAAAGCATAATTAGCACCCCTTTTAATTTTAATATTATATATAAAAATGAAAAAATTTTGGTCGCAAATAAGAAGACAAATTTTATTTACTACCAAAATATTTAATTGCAAGTGACAACCAATTAGAAAGAATTACTTTTTGAGGAAGAAAATGACCATCTATACATTTTAACAATTCTTGTTTATATCCTTCAAAATAATCTACTCGAATAATCAAATAGTTTTTCATTCCTAAATCAATCATTTTCCAATTATCATCTAATTTTCCTAATTTTTTCTCAAGGAAGGGGAATAAAGAAGAAGTATGTTCAACATCTAAATCTCCATATATATAATTTCCTTGATATACAACTCCATTTTTTAAGACAAAAATAATTTCTCCAGGAGAGCCCATTCCTCCTCCTTCTACAGTATAGATAATAACTATCTCTTCTTTTTTTATAGTAAGAATATTATTGTTTTGTAAAGGAATCATTTGAATATCTGTGTTCATATTAGAATTAATTGTTCTCAACTTTTCCAAAACGATTAAATGGATAAATAATAAAATTAGTCTTTCCTAATATATTTTCTTTTGAAATAGAGCCTAAAATACGACTATCTGTTGAATTAACTCTGTTATCTCCTAAGACAAAATAACATCCTTCTTCCACTTTTGTTTCAAAATCAGTTGTTTCTTCATGTGAGAAATTTTCGGCTACTTTTTTGCCATTTACATATAGTGTATTATTTTCATAACGAATCACTTCTCCAGGGAGACCGATTACTCTTTTAATTAAGTATTCAGAATGTGCTTTTAATACTACAATATCAAATCTTTCAATATCATGTAATCGATAACTAAATTCATCTAAAATCATAATATCTTTATCATATAATGTTTTTTCCATAGAAGGTCCATTTACTTTTATTGGAGAGACAATATATGTTTTTATTAAAAGAACCAAAATAATAATGACAATATATACTAAATTTTCCTTAATAAAATTTATAACTTTTTCCATTTCACTCCACCCAATAAGATTATAACATAATTTTTTAAAGAAACAAAAAAGAAGAAATTACTCTTCTGTAGTATTTTCTTCTTTTTTATTATTTTCTTTTACTTGCTTTTCGCTAGTTGGTAATCCTCTTTCTTTAATACGATATGAACCAACCAATCCTTTTAAGAAAGTAAGTTTAGCACGTCTAACTTTACCTTTACGTACTACAGTTACACCAGCTATTTTTGGTGAATGAAGTGGGAATATTCTTTCAACTCCTACACCACTAGATATTTTACGAACTGTAAAAGTTTCACTTACGCTTCCTCCACGGCGTGCAACTACAACACCTTCGAAAGCTTGGATACGTTCTCTTTTACCTTCAATAATCTTAACATCTACTCTTACAGTATCTCCTACACGGAATTCAGGAATGTTAGGATTAATTTGTTTTTCATTAATTTTGTCAATAATATTCATCTAAATTCTCCTCTCTCAATATATATCTACGATGATCATAAAGTTATTTTTAATATCAGCGGATCACCTGACTTGACGAATTAGATTATAGCATAAAGGTATTGAAAAAGCAACACTTTTTAAATAAATTGACTGTTTGCACTGCTGTTGTACAATTAAAGTAAAACATTTTCTATATAAAAAAAGACTTGATTCATGAAAAGTATAGCATAAATTATGAAATCAAATATATCCATGTTTTAAAAAACAAAATTCTGCAAAACGAAAGATGAAGGAATTACTTACCTTCATCTTTTATTTTATAAATATAAACTTTATCTTCATCTTCTAAATAAAATCTACTTTTAACATTATTTACTCTTTCATAAACAATAGGCTTTTCTAAAGAATTTCTAGCATCCAATAGTTCTTTAAAAGTTGCTACTTCAATAATTCTAGCTTCTTCTGGTATTTGATACTCACTAGTAGCATTTACAATAATTTTATCATAATCTTTTAATATTTTCTTTAATGTAGCATTATATTTATTATCTAAATGAGAAACCATATAGATAAAGTTTATTAAATATATTAACAATAACCCATCTGTAAAGAAACAAATTATACAAATAAACATGTAAAATGGATCTATCATTTTTTTCTTATCATTAAAGATAACTAATTGATTTTGATTATCTAAATTACTAGATGTAATCATAAAAGTTTCTTCCGTTAATGGAATATTAATATAAGAAATCTTTCTAGATACTCCATCATTTTCTAAATATAAAGATACTTCTAATTCTGCTCCTGATAAAACGCCTGTTTTTCTCATATAGTCTTCGACAAACTCTTTATAGCTTGCAAAATCTACTTGAACATCAGTAGAGAAAGAAACAACTTCATCTTGTACTTTTAGTTTTGTTGACTCTAGAAAAGAATCTTCTCTAGTATAACGTATATGAGATACGTTATTTTTATCATAGACTTTTAAACGACCTATTACATAATAATTGGAGTCTATTGAAACTTCTTTACTATATACTGCTTCATAATTAAAGCTTGCATGTATAGTTTTTACAATGCTAGATATATAATCTAAGTCTTTTGACATACAATTATTGTCATATACTCCAATTTCTTCTGTACATACAGAATAATTATTAGATGTATATTCTGAATAAGTAGTAGAATTACCTAATTCATATCCAATAGATTTAAAAAGAAGTACAATTCCCATTACTAAGAAAAGTAAGATTAATGCCACTAAAGTACATACTCTTAAAGTAAAATTAAAATGTCTTGCTCCTATTACATTAGGTATTTTTGAATCAGAGTCTGTTTTTTGCTCTACTTTTTCATGTTCTAATAATGGTTTTACTGTTTCTTTTTGAAAAGGAACAGGTGTTATCACTTCATCATCTAAGATATGAAATTTATCTTCTAATTTTTCTTTGTCTACTCTCTTACTGCTCTCTGATTTTGGAAGGGGAGTAATTCTTTTTTCTTCGATTGTTGTAGTAGTTTTAGATTCTTTCTTAGTATCTTTTTTTACACTAGAAGTTTTTTTGTTATTGCCCCCACTTTTTTTAGAAGTTACTGTAGTAGAACTTTTCTTATTTTCCTTTTTTGTTTTCCATTTTGGATCATTATTTTTCTTTTTAGACTTGCTAACTTTTGAAGTTGTCTTTTTTTTCTTTTCTTCTGTAGTATCTGCCATAATTTTAACCACCTACTTTATCCTAATTAAAGTATAACATAATTTTATGATTACACAAGAGAAATCTTGTTATTTTTATCTTGCTTTACTACTTGATATTTTTTTTAAATTTTGATGGATTTCTATCATTCTCTTTTCAGCTGTTTTTTTTAATGTAACCAACTCTTTAGACATTTTTTCAAGTTCTTTTTTCTTTAAATAATAGCGATATTTATTTTTTATTTCTAAGCGAAATTTTTCTATTTCATTTAAAGCTTTGGTTAAATCACTACCAGTATCATCATCACTTGTAATAAGTTCCGCTAATTGATTGATTAGTTTTTGATAACGATTCATCACCTTATCATAGACAACAATATGTGCAAAATCTCGATTGACAACTTTAATATCTCTAATAATTTGATTATGTATTTTTATCCCAGATTTAGAAGACATAGTAAAACCTTCTAAACTTACAATGTTGATACTATCTATTGTTGATTTTTTTAATTTACTTTCTCCTCTACTAATTGAATACATATTTCCACCACCTACTTATCTAATAAATCCGGACGCACTCTTCTAGTTTTTTCTAGACTTTCTTGATAGCGATATTCTTCAATTTTTTTATGGTTTCCAGATAAGAGAACTTCTGGTACTTCCATTCCTTCAAACACTTGTGGCCTAGTATAGGTAGGATAATCTAATAAGTGATTATTAAAGGAATCATTTAAGTGTGATTCTGTTGCTATAACATCTGGTAGTAATCTAGTAATAGAATCTACTAATACCATACTAGCAATTTCTCCACCTGTTAAAATATAGTCTCCAATACTAAGTTCTAAATCACAGATACTTCTGATTCTCTCATCAAATCCTTCATAGTGCCCACAAATAAGGATAAGATGTTTCTTTTTACTTAACTCATACGCTTTTTCTTGCTTATAGACTTCTCCATCTGGTGTTAGTAAAATAACTAGACTATCTTCTGTTTTAATATCTCTTACACAATCAAAAATTGGCTGACAAGTAAGAACCATACCAGCTCCTCCACCATAAGGAGTATCATCTACTTTGTGATGGATGTCCTTAGAATATTTTCGAAAATCAATAAGATTTATGTTAACTTTTTCCATATCAATGGCTCTTTTTATAATAGATTGTTCAAATATTCCTTGAAACATTTCTGGAAATAAAGTTAATATATCTATTTTCATATTGATAACTCCTCTCTTGTATTTATGTTAAAAAAATTACTTTCTCCGATATATCTTTTTTTCAGATGCATTTTTATGTAAATTATCATATTGTATTTGCCATTTGATATATCCTTCTATATCTTCTCTATAATGAGGATCACTACACTTATCACTATATTTTCTAGTAGTTCTTTCCCAGGATAACCATCTCTTACCATGCCAGCAAATGCTTCTTCTAAAAATGTTGGAGCATATCCCCAAGTACCATCTAGTCTAATATATAGCTTTTCACCATTTTTCTTTGCTTGATCATAATACTTTTCTAAATATTCTTCCCGAAATTCTTCTTAAGAATTTACTCCTTCACTTCTCCTCCTAGCCCCCCTGGTGCTACGGAAAAGTCTTTCGCTACTTCGAAAATCATGAAAACACCTCTTTCTAGATGCCATCTACTAAATCAACAACAATTTTTTTCTTTTCTTTATCAATTTCTACTAGCATAGGAGAATGAACCGGTATTAACATTTCTTTATCTAGAAATATCCTAAGTATTTTATTAGAAGGACTAGCAAAAAACACTTCTAATACTTTTCCAACTTTTCCATCTGTACTAACTACTTGATAGGTTAATAATTCTTCATCCAGTACTTCATCCCTATTTAATTGTAAATCTTCTTTTTTTAGATAAACTTTCTTTTGTAATAAATGTAATACATCATTAATGTTATTATAATCATTTAAAGTAACCATGTCAAAGTTCTTATGTTTTCTATAACTTCTAATTTTATATTCCTTATTATCAATCAGCAATGTTTTGCCTACAAGAAATACTTTATCTTTATATTCAAAGTTACTAAGTATTTTTACTTCACCTTTAATCCCATGAGTGGATACTACTTTTCCAATATAAATCATACTATCTTCCTAACTCATACAAAAGTATTGATGTTGCGACTGCTACATTTAAACTTTCTGTATTCTGATTCATTTTTATATATAAATTTTTATCCGCTAAAGCTTTTATGGATTCTCTTACTCCGTTTCCTTCATTTCCCATAATTAACGCATAAGAATTTTTTTCTTCTAAACTACGTACGTCTATTCCGTTATGTACATCTGTTGCATATACACAAACATTTTTGTTTTTTATTTTCTTTATTGCTTCTTCTAGATTCATTTGAAGGATAGGTATATGAAATAACATTCCTTGCGTACTACGAATTACTTTTGGATTATATAAGTCCACACTATCCATACTAAGAATAATACAATCTACATCAAAAGCTACACTACTTCTAATAATGGTACCTAAATTTCCAGGATCTTGAATATTATCCAATAAAACTATTTTTTTACCTACTATATCTTTATAATCTTTTTTAAGGCAAACTCCTATCATCATATTAGGAGTAACTACATCACTTAGTTTTTTCATAACTTCTAAACTAACATAGCTACATTCTACATCATATAAACAAGTATTTCCTTCTAGTAAAATAACTTCTAATAAATTACCACTTTTATAAGCTTCTTCTACTAAATGAGGACTTTCTACTAAAAACTTACCGCTTAAATCTCGATACTTTTTCTGATTTAATTTAGCTAGTTCCTTTATCTTTTTATTATCAACACTAGTAATTACCATTAAAACTCTTTCATCTCCTTACGATACTTTTTATAATCTTTCATATTTTCTTCTACTACACTCCAAAATTTATTCGAATGGTCGCCATATACTAAATGGGTTAATTCATGAACTATAACATAATCCAAATACCTGATATCTCTTTTCATAAGTTCTAAATTTAAAGTAATAATATGCGTTTTAATATTACATACTCCCCATCTTGTTGTCATTTTTCGAATTCTAAGCTTTGGATAAGGAATTTTTCTACTATAATGTTCATATAAATAATCTAATCTTTCCAAAAAGATACGAGATGCTTCCTTTTTATAAAACTTATCAATATCAACATTTTCTCCCATATAAACAGTATTTTCTTGTATATAGATTGTATCACTATCAATATATCTTATATCATATTTTTTTCCTAAATAGAAAAAGCCATCATTATTAACTTTCTTTTTCGTTTGTGTATCTATCATTTTCCCTATTTTAGAGTAATTTGCATCTATTAATTTTAAGATAGATGAATTGGTTGTTAATCTACCTGTTGTAACATAGATAGCTAAATCTTTTTTTACTCGAATATAGGTATTTTTTTGTCCTAGTTTTCTCTCTATTATAATTGGATAAGAAACTCCATTCCGTTCTAATTCCATATAACCACCAATATCATTATAAAAAAAAAAGAAAGAACTATCAAGTTCTATTCTTATCTAAAATCATAGTAAATTAATAAATCATTTCTATTGGTTGGTGTAACTTTTTGATGTGCTGTATAGTCACTTGCGATTTCTTCTGGAGTTAATTTTCTATTAAAGATTAAGAAGTCTGATACTGTTACATCAGCAGGCATAGCTACTCTTCCATAATCTGCCAATGCACCAATGGTTAATGGTTGCCAGAATTGATCGACCTTTCCTTCTGTTGTAATAGCGTCAGGAATTGCTACTACTTGTGTACTTGTTACTTGTGTTTGTTCATCAGTTACTGATTTATAAATATAAACACGCATATTTTTATCTTCTGCAATGGATTCTTCTTGATTTTCTTCTACATAAGAAGATGTTACTACTACTGTATACCAAGTGTCTAGGTCGATAGCATCTTCTGTAGTATAAGATTTTGATTTCCAATTTCCTTGAACTAATACTTTAAGTTTTCCATCAGGTAATACTTCTACGCCTGTTCCATAATCTCCATAACTTAAGTCTCCTCCACCAAATATCAGTGCAGCACCTGTTTCATATTCATTTTCAGGTTCTTCTGGTAAAGAATGTACTTTAAATCTAGTAACAAAACTAGTATTATCACCAAACTCATATTCTCTTAGTTTCGTATCAATATATCCAGTAGTCCCATCAAATTTTACCGCATCATCATCAAATGAAACTCCACCAATAAATTCTCCATTATAATCTGCACTATTAGCTAAATTTTTTACTGCTAAATTACTATTTGCTCTAGAATCTGCTTCTTTTGCTTGAGAGTATTGTAAACCTAAAGAAAAATTAATAGGTTCTGTTTCTTCCGGTAAATCTTCTATATTCATATCTCTTCTATAAGAAATAGTTACTTTAAAGGTATCTCTTTTACTTGCTCCTAAAAAGTTCTTTGTAGCTAATGGAGTATCATCTGCATATGTAATAGTATAACTAGCAATCTTTTGTTGTTCTGCCGTTAATACTGTATTATCAATTAAATTAATCATCGCATCAATCGTACCAGTATTGACAACATCTACTGTAAATTGAAAGGTATCTCCCGGTATATTAAAATTAACAGAATAATTTAAAGTAGTTGTACTACGTCCAGTAGTAGTAGGTTCCAATGTAGCTAAATCCTGTCCTTTTAAAATATTAACATTATCAAAATATACATTCCAAGTAGTCTTTTTAACATGCCCACGACCAGTAATTGTTAAACTACTAGTAAGATATGCAAAACCTACTCCCATACATAAAACTAAAGCCATTATCCCTATTCTTTTATATTTAAAATTACTTTTCTTCATAATAAGCACTCTCCTACTATAATAAGTATATACTATTTTTTATATGATTTCAATAATATAAATAGAGAATTCTGTATAAAAAATAATTCTAATTCCAATATAAATATATAGGAGGATAATTATGGATATAGATATAAGACAACATATAATCAATAACTTTAAAGGAGATAATTATGATACTTTAAGAAGAGCAATCGATGAATCAGTAATTGCTCAAGATGAAGTTACTCTACCCGGATTAGGAGTATTTTTTGAACTAATATGGGAAAATGCTAATGAGGAATTAAAGGATAATTTAATTATGATTAT
>CAMUZJ010000017.1 GCA_947165195.1 uncultured Bacillota bacterium | reverse complement strand
AATATACTTCTCCCCTCTTATTTATTAAGATATTTTTTTAAAGTATTTAGAAATATACATCAAGTAATGCATAAAAATTTAGAAATAAAAAATTAAAAAAATAAAAATTGCTATAAAGAATTTCTAAATAATCTAAATCCAAATTATTTAATAAAAACTATATATAAATTTACTAATGTTCTATATTCTAATATCTTAGGAACAATAGCATGATCATTTATTATCTAATAATTTATTAAAAACTTTAACTAATAGCTCCTAAATGCATTTAAATGCATTCTAAGAAATTTAAAAGATTTATACAACTATTACCATATTATATATGATTATTATATGACAGTAAAAACAGGATGCATTTTAAGCGATTTAACTTTTATTAGATAGAGAAATATATACCTAAAATTATAAGATGAATTCTAAGCGATTTAAATGTAAAAAGATGAAGAGTTATCCATCTAAAACTTTCTAATTTAAATGTATAAATTATATTAATAATGTACATTATATAAATATAAAGTAATAAAATTAAAAGGAGAAGAAATTATGCGTTTAGAAAGCTTAAATGATGATAATGCCAATAATTCTATTAATTGTAATGTAGCTTCATGTAATTATAATAATGAAAAAGGAAAATGTACCTTAAAAAGTATTCAAGTAAGTTGTACTTGTAATAAACATAATTGTAATGACACATATGATACCATTTGTAATAGTTTTTGTCCAAATAAAAACCATGACTATGAAATGGCAGAAGAAATTATGGAAGAGCTAATTATTTAATCAAACATAAAATAGGGGAGACTCCCCTACTTTTTTATTGTTCCATTTTTAGTCTTATTAATTCATACGCTTTTTTTATATCAAAATCACTAGAAGTTTTTATACCAAGGAAATGAATTTCATCTAACATATGCTTTTTTACTAATAAAATATCCTCTAATTTATACCCAGTAAAATCCTCTAAATTTTCTACTTCTAATAATAGACCTAATCCCTCTACTTTTTGAAAAGCAAGTTCTAGCTTCCCTCTTTTATAAACCAATACATCATACTTAACATCCACTACCCTATCAAATCCTAAATTTTTAAATATTTGATAAGCATTTTCAATATCATCAATATTTACATTAATCTTTTCTTCTGAAATAACCTGATTATCTAGATAATCCTTATTCTTATATGTTATCTTCTTAAACTCCTTTTCCCCTACTTTTAAATATCGAAGTAAAACAGAAAAAGATAAAACATCAAATATATTCTCACTATCTATTTTCTTTTGACTCAAATAAATATCCTCTACTCTACTTTTCCTTATTAAAGAAAAATTTTGATTTACTAATAAATCATCTACTTCTTCCATAGTCATTTCTACTTTAGTTGTCACCTCAATTTGTCTCATAAATACCTCCTTCAATAAAGAATATTATAGAATATAAAAAAAGAAAAAGAAAGAAAAAGAAGGACTACTCCTCTTTTCCAACTACTTCCTTTATTTTTCTTATCATTTGATTCCAACCAGTTACTCTATTTTCTACCTCTTCATATTCATTAAACTCATCATATAAAATAGCATTTACATCATTTAAAACTAACATATCAAAATTGTATTTACTATTATCAATCATCACATCAATCTTATTTTCGATACAAGCATTTACCTTATCTCCTGCCTTTATAATTAATTTATCAAACAAAATAGAGTTATTTTCTAAATACTTTTTAGTAACTTCATAAGCATTAAATATATGATCTAAACTTCTTGCTGTTATAATATATATTTCATTACCTTCATCTTTCAAAGAATCAATAACATCCTTCACTGATTCTTTTAATTTAGCTTCTAAAAAAATTTTTTCACAATACAACTTTAAAAAATCTAATTTATATTGCATATCATTCCATAAAGTATCTGCACTTATCTTCTTCTCTTTTATATAAATATCTTGATAATACGTAGTTAATTCATCAGTATTACAAATTGTATCATCCAAATCAAATCCTATTCTCATAACAAAACCTCCCTACATTTAAAATATTATTCTAATACATTTAATATACTAGTACCAATTTCTGGTCTTTCTACATTAAAGTTTTCTGCAATCGTTGCACCAATATTTGCAAATGTTTCAAAAGTCTCTAATCTCTTAGCATGTTTAAACTTTCTACTATAAATGATTACTGGAACATTTTCTCTTGTATGATCATTTCCTTTAAATGTTGGATCATTGCCATGATCTGCTGTTATGATTAAACAATCATCCACCTCTAACTTATTTAAAATCATGGGAATTTCAACATCTAATTCTTCGATTGCCTTAGCATACCCCTCTACATCTCTAGGATGACCATATAAAGTATCAAAATCAGATAAATTTACCATACATAAACCTGTAAAAGTCTTATCCATAATATCCATTAATTTATTAATTGCCTCACTATTATCATTCGCTTTAATTACTTTATTAATACCTTGTCTATTAAACATATCATTTATTTTACCAATACCAATTACATTAAAATTATTTTTATTTAATTGTACTAATATAGTATGTTGAGGAGGATTAACAGCATAATCACGTCTTCCACTATTAATTAGTTTATACTTAGAAGAAGTGCCATTAAATGGCCTAGAAATAATTCTACCTATTCGCCAATTTCTTTCCATAGATACTTTACTAATTTCTTCACAATAATCATGTAATAATTGAATAGGAATTGTATCTTCATGAGCAGCTATTTGTAAATCAGAATCGGCTGATGTAAAAAGAATCAAAGAGTTAGTCTCAACTTGTCTATCCCCTAATTCATTCACAATACTATCAGCACTTGCTCTTTTATTTCCTAAAACAGTCTTTCCTGTTATTCTTTCAATCTCAGTAATAATTTCTACTGGAAAGCCTTGATTAAATGTATTAAACGGTAAATCATTTTTAATACCCATCATCTCATAATGACCACTTAAACTATCCTTCCCTGGATTAAGAGGTTTAGCAATCGTATAATAAGCCTCTGTATTAGGATTATCATTCATATTTAACGTATCTAAAAAGCCAATTTTTTTCAAGTTCGGTATAAATAAATGACAAGTATCATGAACATGGCCTAACGTATTACACCCTATATCTTGAAAATTTGCAGCATCTTTGGCTTCTCCTACCCCTAAAGAATCTAATACAAGTAAAAATATCCTTTTAAATTTCATTACAATCAATCTCCTTTATAACTCCTAGGATGATACTTTACATAGTCATCTGCTACTTTATCATCACTTACTTGAGTATATATTTTAGTAGTAGAAATATCCGAATGTCCCAACATCTCCTGAATACTCCTTAAATCTGCTCCATGGGATAATAAATGAGTAGCAAAAGAATGTCTTAAGGTATGAGGAGAAACTTCTTCATTGAGACCTTTTTCTTTTAATATAGCCTTTAAATTTTTAAAGAAACCTTGTCTAGTCATTCCAGTACCATGATTATTTAAAAATAATTTATCACAAGTTTTCCCTTTCAACATAGAAGCTCTTACTTCTAAATAAAGCCTAATATAATAAATAGAGTATTCTCCTAATGGAACTTCTCGCTCTTTACTACCTTTTCCCATGACTCTAATAAGACAGTTCGTAAAATCTATATCTGTTAGAGTTAAATGAATTAATTCACTTACTCTTAATCCCGTTCCATATAACAATTCTAACATAGCCTTATTTCGATAGTCAAACGGTGTTACTAATTTAATATCTAACAGTTTATCAACATCATCTACACTTAAAGATTTTGGTAAACTTTTCCGTAATTTTGGTCTTTCAATAAATTCAGAAATATCTTCCTTAACAAATTTTTGCCTGAATAAATAAATATGAAAATTTTTAATAACCGTTAAATTATGAGCAATCGTAGTTGTCTCATTTTCTCCATTTCGTACTTTCAAAAAATCTTTAATATCATCACTCTTTATTTTTTCTACTACAAAAATATTTCTTTTATTTAAAAAACTTTTATAAACATCTAAATCGTTTTGATAAGATTCTAATGTCTTATCTGCTAATCCTTTTTCAAAAAAACAATAATTTTTAAATTCAGCTATTGCTTCTTCTATCTTCATAACCTCACAACCTCTTAATCCATTATATCAAAAAAAGAACTTATCTTGTAATAAGCTCTATAAAATATACTATTTATTTTCTTTACTTGCTTTAATAAAGGAATCAAATAATGGATGTGGTCTTGTTGGACGAGACTTAAATTCAGGATGGAATTGGCAAGCAATAAAATGTTTTAAGTTAGGAAGTTCTATAATCTCTACTAAATTCGCTTTCTCATTAATTCCTGAAAATACCATACCTTTATCTTCTAAAATAGGACGATACTTATTATTAAACTCATAACGATGTCTATGTCTCTCTAATATTTTCTTAGCTTTATAATCATTATAAGCTAACGTATTTTCTTGTAAAGTACATTCATAATTACCAAGACGTAGAGTACCTCCCATATTGACTACGCTTTTTTGATCAGACATTAAATCGATAATAGGATCTTTACAAGTAGGTGAAAATTCTGTAGAAGAAGCTTCCCTAATACCACAAACATTTCTTGCAAACTCAATAACAGCAAGCTGCATACCTAAACAGATACCAAGGAATGGAATATTATTTTCTCTGGCATAAGTAATCGCTTTTATCTTTCCTTCTATTCCACGGGAACCAAATCCTCCAGGGACTAAGATTCCTTGTGTATTTTTAAATACTTCTTCTAATTTTTTATCTTGTTTTTCTAACTCTTCTGAATCTATCCAATTAATATTTATCTTAACATTATGCTTATATCCGGCATGTTTTAATGCTTCTGCTACTGATAAATAAGCATCATGTAATTCAACATATTTTCCAACTAAAGCAATCTCTATTTCCTCTTTTAAATTATCGACTGTTTTTATTAGCTTCTTCCAATAATCCAATTTTGCTTCCTTAATAGGTAATCCAAATTGTTTTAAAATAATTTCATCTATTTTTTGTTCATAATATTTGATTGGAATCTCATAAATATTTTTCACATCTACAGAATCAATAACATTTTCTACTGGTACAGAACAAAATAAAGATAATTTTTCTTTAATATGCTCTCCTGTTGAGAAAGGGGTACGACATACCAAAGCATCTGGCCTAATTCCCATATTTCGTAAATCTCTTACACTATTTTGTGTAGGCTTAGTCTTTAACTCATTAGATCCATAAATAAAAGGAATTAACGTACAATGTACGAAGAACGTATTACTACTTCCTTTTTCATATTGAATTTGTCTTAATGCCTCTATAAAGCTTTGAGACTCTATATCACCTACTGTACCACCAATTTCTGTAATAACGATATCTGCTCCACTTGTATTACTAGCTTCATACACTTTATTTTTTATTTCATTAGTAATATGAGGAACCATTTGAACGGTTGCTCCTAAATAGTCTCCATGACGTTCTTTATCAATAACAGACTTATAAATTTTACCACTGGTAATATTAGAAGTATAATTTAACTCCTCATCAATGTATCTTTCATAATGACCTAAGTCTAAATCTGTCTCACAACCATCATAAGTTACAAAAACTTCTCCATGTTGGATTGGATTCATTGTCCCAGGGTCTACGTTAATATAAGGATCAAACTTTTGCATAAATACCTTATATCCTCTAGATTTTAATAAAAGAGCTATAGAAGAAGCGGTAATCCCTTTTCCAAGTCCGGATACTACTCCTCCAGTTACAAATACATATTTTGCCATACGGCAAACACCTCCCTAAAAATAAAAAAGACCCAGAGAGTTTTCTCTGGGGGCTCTTTTCCATTATAGCACCAATTAAATTTATAAGTAAACAATTCTTTGAAAAATAATTCACTAAAATCATTCTTACTCTACTATGAATTCATATGGCTTAGCTGATGATCCATCTCCACCGTCACGAACTTTTACCCCAGGCTTAAGGGAAATAGACGGACGAACTCCAGCTTTGCTTTTCACGTAGGCGTAGTTCAAGAAGCCAGTATCGTCCACGCCGAACTCACTAGCAAGCTCATCACCGGAGGTACTAGGCGACATAGACCACCAGTATTCATTTGTACATAAATAATAATCCCAATTAGAAGTACTTGTTCCTCCTGCTAAAATAATTTCATCAGCTGTTAATAATCCGACTGGATAGGTTAAGGCTCCATTTCCAGTAGCTGACTCTGTTACTGTAAAGGAATCATTTTTATTAGAACATGCTAAACTTGGTGCTCCTGCTTTCATTCTTCCATAAGAACTATACCATAAATAATTACTTGTACTTCCTCCATTTGGTTTCCATCCATTATTCGTATTTGCTCCTGTTCCATCATTATCGATTGTATTCATACTTCTATCGTTACACCATACTATATCTTCTAGATAATCATTATAATCTTTATTATTATTTGTAAAGTATGTTTTAAATGTTCCATTAAACCAATTGTCTACTGCTGTTTTGATAGTCGAATTATTGGTATTTGTATTCATTTCATTAAATGCATCTTGTACACTCTTTCCACCTGTTAGTGTTATATAATATGCTGTTGAACCACTTAAATAATAAACATATTTAATAGATTCACATGTTGTACCAGAACTTAAGCATGTATAATGATGAGTTGCATCTACTCCTGCATGCGTATCACTCAATGTATAGGTTCCATTTTCATAGGTAAAAGTATTACCATATAAATGACTAGAGCTTGTTGAACCAGATCCATATTCATATACTGTTCCATACATATATCCGTTATAGGCTGGTGAATTAGAATTTGTATTAAATGCACTTGTTCCTATTTGTGTTGAATTTCCTGTTGTATTTACACATTGTCCACTCGCATTAGGAGTACCATTGTATATTAATTTCGTACCACCTGTTTCAGTAGTTCTGACTATCTTCCAACAGAATCCTGCGAATTTTGCATTATTGTTACTTACATTTCCTCTATAGTAATAGATTGGATAATCATCTTCTGTTGTACTATTCATGACATATAGTCCTCTACCATTAGAAGCTGATGATATAGCTCCAAAATTGATACTACTATCGCTTAAGGCACTATTTCTTACTAAGGTAATAAATTTTTTTGTTTTAACAGTTGATTGCACATAATTTAACCCAAATGTTAAATGCAAATTTACTCCTTCTTCATCCAAATCAGAAGCACTAATATTTTTCTTAAATTCTACTCTTACTTTATAAGTTGCAGAATCGTCTGCTTCCAATACATTGTTTTGTGCAAGTTCCGTTCCATCTAGATACGTTGCAGTATAGGATAAATATTTTTCTACATCTGTATCTAAACTTGTCATATTAACACTTTGTATCATTGCATCAATTGTACCATTATTTACGACATCCACAGTAAACTCGTAAAAGTCGCCCGGCTTATCTAGGGTAACTGTATAGTCAATGGATGTTGTATTGGTACCACTTGTTGTTGGTACTACAGTTGCACCCACACTACCATCTGTTACTTGGACATTTGTAAAATATACATTCCAACTATTACCACTAACACTTGTGTTCCCTGTAATTGTTAAATTACTACTTAAAAAAGCGAATCCAATACCCATACATAGTACAGCCATTAGAATAAAAGCTCTTCTATTCGTTTGAAATTTCTTTTGTTTAGTATTTAATTTATTTTTCATACCCACATCTTTACCTTTCTATTATTAATACTATTATACTAAAAATAGAATGTGAATTACAATATTTTTAATTACTTTAATTTTTATGTAATACAACTTTTTACATACTGGAAAAGATATAACTATTTTGATATAATTTGTAACGGGTGATTACTATGAATAAACCACTGGCTTTAAAACTAGCTCCTACTTCTTTAAAAGAGGTAATTGGACAAAGCCATTTAATTGGAAAAGATAAAATATTAAGTAATTTAGTAAAAAATAAAAAGATATTTTCGATGATTTTATATGGTCCACCAGGAGTTGGGAAAACTTCTATTGCGAATGCTATGGTAAATGATTTAGGAGTACGTTATCGATTTTTAAATGCTACTGTTAATACAAAAAAAGACTTAGATATTGTCATTGAAGAAGCAAAAATGTATGATGGACTTGTTCTTATAATGGATGAAATCCATCGACTTAATAAAGATAAACAAGATATTCTTCTTCCTCAATTAGAGTCAGGTCTTATTACCTTAATTGGTATGACTACCTCTAACCCTTATCATGCGATTAATCCAGCTATAAGATCAAGATGTCAATTATTTGAACTACACGCCCTAGATTCAGAAGATATTATAAAGGGGCTTAAAAAGGCATTAAAACACCCTGATTTAGGAGGAATAAAGGCAGATAATAAAGTACTAGAGTTAATTACAAAACTCTCTGGAAATGACTTAAGATATGCTTATAACCTATTAGAAATATGCTACTACTCATTTGATGATAAAACAATTACTGAAGAACATATTAGAAAGATTAATAGTAAGCCTGTATTTTTTGCTGATAAAAATGGAGATGGCCATTATGATGTATTAAGTGGCCTACAAAAATCCATCCGAGGAAGTGATGTAGATGCTGCTCTTCACTATGCCGCAAGACTAGTTGCTGAAGAAGACTTAGACTCTCTTTTTAGAAGACTTTCAGTAATTGCTTATGAAGATATTGGTCTTGCTAATCCTGCTATTGGTCCAAGGGTAGATGCAGCAATTCATGCAGCAGAGAGAGTTGGTCTACCAGAAGCTAGAATCCCTATTGGTACAATAGTTGCAGAAATGGCTTTATCTCCAAAAAGTAATACAGCTCATATTGCCTTTGATAAAGCATTAGAAGATATTGAAAATGGAAATGTTGGTATGATTCCATCGCACATCAAAACAGACTCACCTGAGTATAAATATCCCCATAATTATAAAGGTGCTTATGTTGTACAACAATATTTACCTGATAAATTAAAAAATAAAAAATATTATGAACCAAAAGATATAGGATATGAAAAACAATTAAAAGAAATATATGAAAAATTAGAAAAAATAAAAGAAAGTAGTTACTAAAAATACTACCTTCTTCTATTCTATTTTGTTTTTAAAGATTTACTAACAGAAGCTCCTTTTAATGAAAGAACTTCTTTTTTTAATTGTTGTAAATTTTCTCTTTTAATACTAAGTTTCTCACTAGTACTTGCTGGATAAATTTTAATATTAGAATCATCTTCCCTCTCAAAATCTCCAGGGGTATATATTTTTATATCGTAATCATCAAACTCCCTACCTATTCCTATTTTATTATTTTGTATATGATTCATACCTTACTCATCCCTTCTAAAAATTAAATACAAACTGTTCTTTATTATAATTGATTTTGTTTTTGTTATCAAGATTAAAATAAAAGAGATAAAATCTATTATCTCTAAATACTAAGAATAAATATTTCTATTAAGGAATTGGCATCTACATCAGTTGTTTTTATTTTGTAATCCATATCGGCTAACTGCTGCATCAAATCTAATAATTCTTTTTCTGTATAAAACCTAGTTAATTCTTTTGTTTTTTTAACTCGGTAACTATTCTTCTCTCCTAAGGTAGTTGCAATATCATTTGCACTTAATCCTTGACTTTCTAATACTTTTACTTGATAAATAATACGAATTTGAGAAGCAAGTAATCCAATAACCGATAATGGCTCTATATTATAGTTTAGTAATTGATAATACTTTTCTAAAGCACTTTTCTTATCTTTTTCTGCTAGACTTCTATTAAATGAAAAGGTTAAATCAGTGGAATCTCCTAATTTTTCTACTACTAACTCATCAATATCTTCTTTTAATATTTCTTTTTCTTCATACTTATAAGTTTTTAGTTTATTACATTCGTTTTCTAATTTAGCTGTATCTTTCAGACATTTATTTACTAAATATTCTATTAAAGAAGGAGATATTTTATATCCTTTTAAAGCTTCTTTTGTAAACTTGATAGGATCATTAGAAACAGTAATATGCTCCATTCTCTTTTTTAATTCTTTCGTTATTTTTAATGTATTATTAAATTTATTAGCTACAATAAATAATAGATTATCTAAATTTGGATTATCTAAATACTTATAGAGATGTTCTATCTCTTTTTTATTTTCTTCTTGTTGTATGTTCTCTAGATTACGAATAATAATTACTTTTTTATCGGATAAGAAACTATAAGTATCCAAGTCTTCTAAGGCAACTTCTAGAGGCTCTTCTTGTAAGTCATATTGACTAATAGTTGCCTCTAGAAAGTTATTTTTTTTTATAATACGTTCTATTTCTTTTTGAATATCAAAAGAGTTTTCTCCTTCTAATAAATAATTATTTTGCATCTTTTAAAGAGTTCTCCACATATTCTAATATATTTTTTAAGTTATCTTTAACTTTTCCTCCCCCTTGGGCAAAGGTAGGACTTCCTCCTCCATTTCCATCTGCTTGCACACTAGCACTTTTTACGATCATACCAGCGTTTACTGAACAAGTACTTCTAGCAATAAAATTAACGTTTGTTTTATCTTTTACATTAGCAAAGAAGACAAATCCTTCTCCCATTTCATTTACTAGCGTATCGGCAATACTTTTTAGTAAGTTAATATCTTTATTTTTTACATCTATTACAATTCCTAAAGTTCCATTATAGTCTTTCGTTTTTTCACGATAAATATCTAAGTTTTGTAAAGTCTTAGACTCTCTTAATTCAAAATATTTCTTTTCAAGTTCTTTTACTTCTTGTTGAATATATTGAAGCTCATTTTTAACATAGATTAAGTCTTTGTAAGAAGTTGGTTTATTATTATCAATATCTACATCAAATTCTAATAAGATACCTTCATTTTTAGCATCTTCTAGTATAGTACGAGATTTCATAAGTAGTTTAACGATTTCACTATTATATGGTTTAATAACATTTAGTAAGCTAGACTCAATTTTTTCTCCTGTAACAGCTTCTATTCTAAAAGTATTGCTTCCTTTACTCTCACATAAAGTAATAGCAAAAGACTCTATTTCTTTGGTATTGGCAACATGAGTTCCTCCACATAATTCCATTGATTTTCCAATCTTAACAACACGAACCATATCTCCATATTTTTCTCCAAATAAAGCCATAGCACCCATTTGTTTTGCTTTATCAAGAGGCATAATTTCTGTAGAAACTATAATTTCTCGATTAATCATATTATTTACAAATTTTTCTACTTCTAGTAGCTTATCATCGGTCATTTTACCAATATAAGTAAAATCAAATCTTAGTTTATCATCATCTACATAACTACCTGCTTGTTTAATAGTAGAAGATACTGTTTGTTGAAGTGCATATTGTAGCATATGAACACTAGAGTGATTACATTCAATGCGTTTTCTACGATCTTTATCTAATACTTCTTCTACATCGTCTCCTATTGTTAAGATACCATCTAATACTCTTACTTTATGAATATGTTGGCCATTTGGACCTTTAAAGACATCTAAAACACGAGCTTTAAAGTTTTTTCCAATGATCATTCCAGTATCACTAACTTGTCCACCACTTTCAGCATAAAAGATAGTTCTTTGTAATACAACATAGGCATCCTTATCAGAAGAGTCTACCAAATTATCTTTTAAGATGATAGCATCAATCTTACTTTTTAAGCGATATAAACCATAGACAAATTGACTTTCTTTTTTATAATTTAGTAACACTTCACTTTGAGAAGCCATATTTGCTTTTTTGGCACTACTTCTACCACTTTCTTGTTGAGCCTTCATACATTTATCAAATTCTTCTTTAGATACTCTATATCCCAATTCTTGTAAATATTCTTCTGTTAATTCAAATGGAAAACCATACGTATCATATAATTTAAAAGCATCTTCTCCACTGATAAATCCATCATGAGAATTTTCTACTAATTGTTTTAGTCTTCTTTCTCCAGAATCAAGAGTTCTTAAGAATAATTGTTCTTCTTCTAAGATAATAGCTTCTATTTGAGGTCTTTTCTCGACAATATACGGATAAGCATTTTTCATAACATCAATAACATCAGATACTAATTTATACATAAAAGGTGTTTCTATACCAATTCCTCTTCCAAATCTAACACTACGTCGAATTAATCTTCTTAAAACGTATCCACGACCGACATTTTCAAAATAAGCTCCATCTGCTAAGGCAAATGTTACTGCTCGTATATGATCTGCTATTACTTTATATTCTTTTTGACCTACATACTTAGCGTTTGCTAACTCCTCAATATGTTTAATAATTGGCATAAATAAATCTGTCTCAAAATTAGAATCTACTCCTTGAAAGATACAACACCATCTCTCAAGTCCTGCTCCTGTATCAATATTTTTACTTGGAAGTTCTTTATATTCTTCTCTAGGAACCCCTGTTTTAGAGTTAAATTGACTAAATACATTATTCCAAATTTCTACAAATCTTTCTTGTTCTTCATCATTTTTAAATTTTTCTAAAGCGTCCCCAGTCGGATCATATTTTTCTCCTCTATCAAAGAAAATTTCAGAATCTGGTCCACATGGTCCTTCTCCTATTTCCCAGAAGTTTTCTTCTAAAGGAATAATGTGAGTAGAATCTAATCCAACAGATACCCATTTACTTTGAGCTTGTAAATCACTAGGATATACGGTTACATAAAGTAAGTTTTTATCAATGCCAAAATACTTCTCACTAGTTAATAATTCAAATGCAAATTCAATTGCTTCATCTTTAAAGTAATCTCCAATAGAAAAGTTTCCCATCATTTCAAAAAATGTTTGATGTCTCTTTGTAACTCCTACATTTTCAATATCATTGGTACGAATACATTTTTGAATATTACATAATCTTCTAGAATCTGGTACTTCTGAACCGTCAAAATATTTTTTTAATGGAGTAACTCCTGCATTTATCCATAATAAACTATTATCATTAATAGGAATTAGAGGAGCACTTTCTACAATTTTATGTTTTTTACTTTTAAAAAAATTATACCAAGTTGTTCTTATATCATCATGACTCATATATTTCATATTATTTTTCATCCTTTCTTTCAATATCATGTATTATTTCATCTAATCTTTGGTAATAGTCTTCTAAACTACCGTTATTAAATAGAAAATAATCTGCCATAGCAATTGGGCCACCTTTGGCAAGATTTTCTATTTCAGCGATATCTCTTTTTTCTATTTCTTCTCTATTTAATGGTCTAACTTTTCTAGTAGCTACTCTACTATAACGTAATTCTTTATCGCAATTAATACAGATTAGTTTTAAGTGATTTTTAAATTCTTTCTTTAAAACTACTAATTCATCCCAAGAGTATAAGCCATCTAACACGGTATCTTGTGTTTTTACACTTTCTTGAATTTTTGGAAGTAGTACTATAGCCATCGCGGACATTCCATGTTCCGCTCTTAGTTTTTCTCTTATCATTTTTTCATTTTCTGGTGTATCTTCTAGTCCTGCTTCTTTAACCTTTTCTAGAACGACTCCACCAAAATAGATTTTATGATATCCTTTTTTTTCTAAATAGTCTGAGGCAATGCTTTTTCCACTACCACTCATTCCTACGATTGCTATTAACTTTTTCATTTTATGCCTCCTCTTCACTTTTTGCAATTATATGTGCTGTATTTTTTAATGATTCTAAGCTTTCGTTTTCTACTATGTAGTTAAAGTCATCAAAATTTTCCATAGCAGTTTCTGTAATATGTACTCTTTCATTAGCAGTTAACTCATCTTCATAATTGGTTCTAATTAATTTTATAGTACAAACATCTTGATATTTTTCCTTAAAATATTCTATCTCTTCTGGATATCTCACATCTGTTACAATAAAGGTATCAAAGAATTCTTGCATAATATCGATATCTTCTTTAAGTCTATCTAATAAAAATGTCTTTTTTCCTAACTTTTCTTTAATAATTTCTGTTCCCATCCTCTGTAAGAACTCTCTAGGCTTATCATCTGTATTAGGACTCCAATCAAAATAGTTTTGAGCATAATAGTATAATGGAGCAGTAATTCCAACAACACAAGGCTTATATCCATAATTTTTTAATTCTTCTCGTAAATAACAACCAAATGTATTTTTACCACATTTTGCTTTACCAGCAATTAAATAAATTTTCATTTTTCCCTCCATCTAATTATTTTTGTCAAATAAAAGACCATAATAGGAGAACACATATTTTGTTCGGTACCATCCTATCAAGGTCTTAATTTTCATAACGGCTTCGCCGATTAAAACTAACAAAGTAGCTTCCTAAGTCTTTCTAATCCATTTTCACCAGCCATGAACTCTCTACATATTTAATCCTCAGTACTCATCTTTGATCAATGTTTTAATACCTATAAAATTTTTATTTATTCTTCTCCCTTAACCATTGTCGTTAATCCTATTTTTTCATTAATAAATGTTAAAATTACTTTTAAACAAGCAATAGTTGGAGTTGCAATAACCATTCCTATGATACCAAAGAAATGTCCAAAAATCAATAGTCCAATCATGATTGTTACAGGATGTAATTTCATAGTATGTCCCATAATCAATGGTTGATAGAAATTGTTTTCTAATAATTGTACTACAACTATCGAAATAATACAACAGATTCCTATAATAGGAGACATCGTAAATCCAACAATAATAGCAGGTATTGCTCCAATATAGGGACCAAAGTATGGAATTAAATCCGTAATAGCACAAAATAAGGCAAATAAAAGCGGTGCCTTTAATCCAGCAATCGTTAGTCCTATACTTTGTGTAATAAAGACTAAAAACATAACTAAAATAATACCTTGTACATAATTTCTTAAAGATGTATTAATTCTTCCTGATAAATCTTGATAGCCATCTCTCCATTTCATAGGTAGTGTATCATGAATTCTTTCATTAATCTTATCAAAGTCAAATAAAATATAAAATCCTATCATTAATCCAAAAATAACATTTAGTCCACCACTAATAATACTCTTACCCGCACTAAATAACATCTGTGGAAGACCTGTTGTAAGCTCTGTAGAAAAACTCTCAACAGCATCATAAATATTTCCTTTTATTCCAGAAGAATCAATAAAGGAATTATTAATTTTATTAAATATTCCATCTCCAAAATTTCTCACTTCTTCGATAATTGCTGGTAGAGAATTTGCAAAATCTCCTACTTGTACAATTAAAGAAGGAATGAAAGCACTCACTAAAAGAATTAAAAAACCAATGACTCCTAAATATACAAGAATACAAGATGCTACCCTAGGGATTTTTTTAGATTGTAAAAAGTTAACTGCTGGTACACATAACCATGCTATGATAAATCCTATAAATATAGGGGAAATAATTCCTAGTAATTCTTTTAAGTAAGTAAGAATATGCCACTCTTGTAATACATATGTTCCTAATAGGATTAAACAAATAACTGCTACAAAAAAGCCTATATTTATTAATTTCCTACTAGTATGAATAATATCATTTAAACTACTTATATCAATTTCTTTATCTTGTCTTTTTCGAAACATAAAATATCTCCTTTCTAATATGATTATACCATTATTTATGGAAATAAACTATAAGATATTGTATAATGAATAAGAGGTGAAAGCATGAAGACAATTCAGGCTAATATAACCAATGAAATAGAAGTTAAAAATTCAAAGTTTATTACGATTTTATATAAGATAGATGATAATTCTGATATTAATAGTATACTTTTAAATGTTAAAGATTGTTACCCAAAAGCTACGCATTATTGCTATGCTTATAGACTTTGTAATAAGGAGAAGTCGAGTGATGATGGAGAACCTGGTGGAACAGCTGGCACTCCTATGTTAAATGTTTTATTAAAAGAAGATCTTGTTAATGTATTAGCTGTTACTGTAAGGTACTTTGGTGGTATTAAATTAGGTGCTGGAGGATTAGTTAGAGCATATACAAAGTCTTTAACTACTGCTTTATCGAAAATAAGAAAAGAAGAGTTAATAGAAGGATATCTTATTAAAATATCTACTTCTTATTCTAACCAAAAGCAACTAGACTATTTATTAAAAGATGAAAAAGTAATAGAAAAAGAATTTCAAGATAATATAATTTATTTAGTAGAGATTTCAAAAGAGAAATTAGGAATTCTTTCTTCTTTTGAATATGAAATTTTAGAAGAGAAATTGATAGCAAAGTAAAAACATGAGTCTTTTTTAAACTCATGTTTTTTCTAAATTATGAATATTTTTCAATCTCTCTCTTTAATAACTCATTCTTTTTTTGTTTAAAATGAATTATTTCATTATTTCTTTTTAAGATTTCAATTAATTTTTTTTGTAATTCTTTTTCAGTTAATCTATCTATATCCAGGTTATAATTTTCTTTTAAAAAAGCTTTCTCTTTTTCAAGCATTCTTATCACCTATCCTATTTTTGATTATGAATAGCTCCTCTTGTAATTTGATATATTTTTTGAATTGCCTCTTGTCTTTTTGTGACTACTTTTTGTAGGGTATCTTGTAAGAATTTTTCTTCGATATTTGCTTGTTTAATACATTCTACTTGTTCTTCAATCATTTTTACTAATCTTTCTGAATTAGTAATATTTTCGATTTTTTCTATATTAATAGTTTCTATATTATTTATAGAATTATCAATTCTTATATTTTGATTTTTTTCTTCTCTATATTTTTGCTCTAATGGGTATATTTTCTATAATCTTTTTTCATAGTTGGATATATAT
>CAMUZJ010000016.1 GCA_947165195.1 uncultured Bacillota bacterium | reverse complement strand
TATTAATAATAGTTTTTAATTGATTTTTAGTACAAAACATTCTATTCTCAATTCTAATAATATCTGGAATAAGTAGAGAAATAAACTCATTAATAGAAGAAAAATAAGGTTTAGAGTGAGAAATAACAGAAATTTTTTTAGAAATATCACGAAAGAAGTAAAAAGAAAAAATAAATTTTCTAAGTTCATAGTCAATAGAATAATACTGTTTAGCTCTTTTTAAATCTTCGGATAAAATATCATTAATAAAAGGTAATTCGAGATAAGATTCTTGAAATCTCTTAATAGCAACTTCATAGTCAGATAAAGTAGGTGACAAATAAACACTTCTAACATTATAAAGTAGAGATTTATTATAATTAAGAGAGTAATAATTAGAAAGTTTATTAATTGTTTCAAAACAGGAAATAAATATTTCAATATAAGGAAAAGAAAGTTTTAAGGCTTTAGAAAGCTTATCATTTAAAGGAATAACAGCATATAAAATACAGTTAATCCCTCTATTTTTGAGAAGTTGAATAAAATCATACCAAGAAGATGTATTAGGAAAATCATCAAGAAGAACAGAAGAAATAAATTTTCTAACACCATGAATATTACATGAAAAAATTAAATAAATAGTTTTTTCATTAGTAAGGCACTCGCTTTCTTTATAATAAATTTTGGAAGGAATTATCATAATAGAAAATAAGCAATTATCTAATTTTCTATTACATAATTCATCAATAGTTTGATTATTCATAAAAAAACCTCCTTCAATCAAACTGTGTCAGAATATATTCTAGACACAGTTAAATGAAAAAGGTCAGAATAAGAATTAAAAAGAGATAATATTCTAATAATTAAAATAATATTGTTTAAAAATATATTTTCAAATACGATTAAATTTGATATAATTTAATCGTGAAAGGAAAATAAATATGGATTATGAAAATAAAATTTTAAATCTATTTAAAAATGGATATTTAAGTACTAAAGATGTCGTTAGTAACAATATTCCAAGAACTTATCTTACTAAACTTATTAAAGAAGGAAAAATTGAAAGAGTTAGTCGTGGGTTTTATACAAAAAAAAATGTTTTAATTGATGAATTTGTAATTTTACAAAGTAAAAGTAAAAATTCAATTTATTCTAATGCAACAGCACTTTATTTATATGGCTTTTCTAATAGAATTCCTATTAAATACGATATAACAATTAATAATGGATATAATGGATCACTTCAAAAAAATAATAATGTTAATCTTTATTATACAAAAAAAGAATTGCTAGATTTAGGAGTAACTAATTATAAATTAGAATCTGGTAATATTATTAGAGTTTATGATTTAGATAAAACTATTTGTGATATTATTAAAAACAAAAAGAAAATAGATGCTGAAATTTTTAATAAAGCTATTAGAGAGTATTTCTATAGTAAAAAGAAAAATACTCTAAAATTATATGAATATGCTAAAAAAATGAATATCTATAATAAAGTAAGAGATACTTTTGAGGTGTTACAGTGATTAAAAATAGAGATAGTTTAAAAGCAAAAGTATCTAATTTATCTAATAAAACTAACATACCTAATAAATACTTAATTCAAAATTTTATGTTCGAAGCTCTATTAAAAAGAATTTCAATATCAAATTATAAAGATAAATTTATTATTAAGGGCGGATTATTATCATCTATTTTTGGTGTTAATTTAAGAAGCACTATGGATTTAGACACAACTATAAAAGGATTACCATTGGATAGAGATACTATTACTAGGGTTATTAATGAAATTATTAGTATTGATTTAAAAGATAATGTTAAACTTGAAATAGAAAATATTAAAGATATTAGAGAAGAAGAACTATATTCTGGTTTTAATGTTAATTTAAAGGCTGAATTTGATGGTTTAAAAACTAACTTGATGATTGATATCACTACTGGAGATGTTATCACATATAAAGAAGTAGAATTTAAATATACTACATTATTTGATAATGAAATTATTAATATTATGTCTTACAATTATGAAACAATAATAGCAGAAAAATATGAATCAATAATCAGTAGGAACATAGATAATACTAGAATGAAAGATTATTATGATTTATATATGTTTGTTAAATTAAAATGGAACGATATAAATAAAGATACCCTAAGAAAAGCTATTATAAACACTGCTAAAAATAGAGAAACATTAGATTATATTTATAACTCCAATAAATATTTAGAGTTAATTACTAATGACGCAAGATTAAAATCACTATGGAACAGTTATCTTAATAACTATGAATATGCGAAAAATATATCTTTTGAAGATACAATTGATGCAATAAAGGAGATAATTGAAATATTAGAATCCGAATTAGTGAGAGTATAGTAAAACTTGTTATTATAAGTGAAATAGTAAGTTAAAATGCATTGGTGTTAGCATAAATTTAAAAGTAGAAAGTCATAACTTTGAATGTGTTTATGGCTTTTTATTATACTAATTTTTTTCTAAAAAAAGACATATATTCTACTAGAGGTGGAATATGTTCTTAAAAAATGTTAATAAAAGAATAAAAATATTATTTATTATGATGGTATGTGTATTTATCTTAATTATATTAAGAGTTTTTTATATACAAGTAATTGATTATAATAAACTAAAAAAATATGCATCTTCTCTATGGAGTAGAGAGTTACCAGTAGAGGCAGATAGAGGAATCATTACCGATAGAAATGGAGTAGTACTAGCAGATAATCTAACTACTACTAGTTTAGTATTAATACCCAATCAAATAAAAAATAAAGAAGAAGTAACAAAAAACTTAGCAGAAATATTAGGAGTATCTTATGAAGATATGAAAGAACATGTTTATAAAGTTACTTCCATTGAAAGGGTTCATCCAGAAGGAAGAAGATTATCTTTTGAAGTAGCAGATAAAATATCGGCCTTAAATTATGATGGAGTATATCTAGTAAAAGAGTCAAAAAGAAATTATCCATATAAGAATTTATTATCACACTCTTTAGGATATGTAGGAATTGATAATCAAGGACTTTCTGGATTAGAGCTTCAATATGATGAGTATTTAACAGGGAGTAGTGGAGCTATAAAGTACTTTTCTGATGCCAAAGGAAATAAACTTAATATGTCAGAAATCTATGTAGAGCCAACCAATGGGATGAATATTAATCTAACCATTGACATTAATATTCAAAAGTCTCTAGAAAGAGAATTAGATAATATTGTTGATATGTTTTCTCCAGATAATGCCCTAGCAATTGTCATGGACCCAAAAAGTGGAGAAATCCTTGGAATGGCATCTCGCCCTGATTATGACCCTAATCATTATCAAGATTACTCTAGTGAAGTACTAAGTCGTAATTTACCGATATGGTCATCATATGAGCCTGGAAGTACTTTTAAAATTATTACTATGTCATCGGCAGTAGAAGAAAAAATAGTCGATTTAGACAAAGACCATTTTTATGATTCTGGTAGTGTCAAAGTAGATGGTTCTACTCTTAGATGTTGGAAAGCAGGAGGACATGGAGACCAAACTTTTTTACAAGTACTACAAAACTCTTGTAATCCAGGATTTGTAAAACTAGGGCAAACCCTTGGAAAAGATAGACTATTTTCCTATATTCATAAATTTGGTTTTGGAGATAAGACAGGAGTTGATTTAAATGGAGAAGCAACTGGTATTATCTTTGATTTAGAGCGTGTTGGAAATGTAGAACTATCAACTACTGCTTTTGGACAAGGAGTATCCGTTACCCCTATACAACAAGTCGCAGCAGTTGCCTCTGTTGTAAATGGTGGTTACTTATACCAGCCTTATATTGTAAAGAGTATTTCTGAAGGTGGTACGAATACCATTATTCAAGAAAATAATAAAAAACTAATTCGAAAAACCATTAGTAGTGAAACGTCTTTAATTATGCGTAGAGCCTTAGAGTATGTAGTTGCAAAAGGTGGAGGAAAGTCTGCCTATATTGAAGGATATCGAATAGGCGGAAAAACAGGTACTGCTCAAAAAGTAGAAAATGGTAGGTACTTAGTGGGTAACTATATTATGTCTTTTATGTCAGTTGTACCAGCAAATGATCCACAAGCAGTCTTTTATTTAGCAATTGATAATCCAAAAAAAACAGCTCTTTTATCAAGCTATACAACAACACCGATTGCTAGAAGAATTCTACTAGATATTATTGATACATTAGGAATTGAAAAGCAAACAGAAGAAGTAGAAAAAGACTATGAATGGAATGATAAGATTATGTATGAAGTACCTAATGTTGTTGGAAAAAGTGTGAGTGAAGCTAAAAAATTACTTGTTAACTTCCAAATAGAATATTCAGGTAGTGGAGAAAAAGTATTAGAACAAACACCCAATCCCGGTGATATGCAAGAAGATGGAGGAGTTGTAAAATTGCTTTTAGGTTAAATTGTGATATAATCCATATTATGGAGGGAAAAGTATGAACGAATTAAAAATACATGGAATTTATAAACACTTTAAAGGAGATTACTATTTAGTAGAAGATGTATGCAAGCACTCTGAAACCAAAGAGGAATTAGTACTTTATAGAAGATTATATGAAGATGGAGGACTTTGGGTAAGACCTAAAGAGATGTTTTTAAGTGAAGTAGATCACGAAAAATATCCGGATGTTAAACAAAAATATCGATTCGAATTACAAGATATTAAAAGTGTTGCAAAGTAAATAGAAATTCATTATAATAAAAAATATCATTTTAAGCAGGGGGATAATTATGCAAAATAAATTTAATATTAAAAATTTTACAAAACTAAAGAATGAAAAAATTATAAAATATACAGGAGCGGGAATTTTAGGAGTAATTCTAGCAAGTGGAATAGGATTAGCAATAAATGAAGCAACAACCAATCATACAGAAAAACTATGTCTAACTACCCGTATTATGAATTCTTTTGGAAAAGAAAAGAATGGTGTACCAGAAGGAATTGCAACTCATCAAATACCAAAAATGCAAGAAGAATTAAAAAAACAAGGAATAACAGATGCCGTTATCAAATATGAGAAAGCAGGAGAATATATAGACAGTGAAGAACTTGTTTTATATCCAGAAACAGTCAATAAAAATGATGGAAGTAAGGCCTATATTATTCCAGCAAGCGTATTAGAAGATATAGGATTTAAGACAAGTTATGATGAAGAAGGAAAATTAAAACTAGAAAAAAATATAGTAAGAGGAAGTCGTGTTCTACAAGAGGATACCATTACTAGTTACTGGGATTTTTCTTCTAAACAAGGAGGAGAAAAAATTACTCCTAAAGAAGAAGCAGTACTAGTATTAAAAAAATAATATGAAATTCGAAATAATAGATAAAAATAATCAAAAAATTACATGTGATGTAATAGCAACCTATCATGATGAAGAAACTAATAAAGACTTTATCATATACACAGATAGAAAAATTACTAATCAAAAATTAAACTTATATTATGCGCTATATAAAGAAGTAGACGGAAATATTCAACTTATCAAAATAACATCCAATCGTGATAAAAAAATAGGATTACAATTACTAGAAGAAATTATCAAAGAATATAAGTAATTGTCAAAAATTCAATTCTATGATACAATATACCCTTGAAAAAGGGGGATTATCATATGAAACTAATAGCAATTCTTGCCTCATGGCTATGGTCTTTATCCATTATAAAATCTACATTATCTATGAGAAAATTTAATGAACAACTCTATATGGATTTAGCCAACAAAGAATATAAATTAGTACCAGAAAAAATAGAAGAGTTTGAGAGGGTTGTTGATGAGGTAGCATCGAAAGGTACCAAGTTTGAAACAGCTATTCTACTATTACCATTCTATAACCTAATATACATGCATAATAGAAAGAAAAACTACAAAGAAAAAAAACAACAATTATGGAATAAATTAGAAGAAAAAGAAATTATTACAAAAATGGATGCGTACGATAAAAACTTTTTTCGAAATGTTTCTACACCATCCGCTTTTGTCAATTTATCATTCCAAGTTGGACACAATGATTTTCCATTAATCTTAAAAACAAAAGAAAAAGAACAAACAGGAGAAGTATTATTTACAACCAATTATGATATGTCTAAAACAAATATCTTATTAGCAAGAGGTAATGCCGTACAATATGGATATGAGAAAATACAAAAACATATCAAAAACTTAACCAATAAATACGACAATCGAGATTTATTCGTAGAAGGACTAAATGAGTATAACGAAAGTCCACAAAGCATACTAGAACAAAAGAAAAAACTATTACATCTAAAAAAAGAATTACTAATTCATAAATATAAAATAAATTACAAGAAACCTGTCTATCAGATAAAAAAGAAAATATAGAAAAATAATATAAAAATAAAGGTATAATATATTACACACTACCTACTAATATTTTAGAGAGGTGTTTATATGAAAATTACAAGTTATGATTTTATAATAGGCAACAAAGTATATGCTAGAGAACTACTTAGAAAAGAACTACAAGAGAAGAAAAACTTAAAAGAAAATAAAAAAGATGCAGAAGAAGTAAGAATGCAATACAGGGATGATACTCAAATAATCAATATAGAACAAGAAGAAAAAAATTATTAGAAACTTTAAGTAGAGAAGAAAAAATAAAATATTATAAAGCTAAGTTGGAATTCCTTAATAATTATAGTAAAAATAACTTTAATGTTAATTCTGATAAAACTAAGCAAAAAGCCAAATAGAAAATTATAAGAGGAATGATTTTCTTTTTTTTTGGATATTTTCAGCAATTTACTAATTCTTAGAATACGTGTTATAATATATCAAGAGGTAAAATTATGAAGAAAAAAATAATGACTACGTTGATTATTTTTCTTGCTATAGCTGTCTTCTTCCTATGGAAAATAAATACTATTCATAAATATACCATAGAAGAAAAAGAACAAGAAAAAGTAGAAAAAATTGCACAAGGATTAATCATAGAAGATTTGAAAGTAATTACTTCTGAAGAGTTAGACACAAGAGAGACTTTAGAATATAATAACATAACCATAAAAAATATTTTTACAGAATTTGAATGTAAAGAAATAGAAAATACTTATCAATGCAAAAAGGATGATGATACAACCTTTGAAATGAAAAAGACAACTTCTTTTGTAGAAAAGCTACAAAATAGTAACTCTTTAGAATGGGCTAAAATAGTAAAAGATAATAAAATAGTATCCGATATAGAATTGTTTGGTTTGATTAAAGAAGCTGTAAATCATAAAACCACTATTTTTCAATTCAATCGGGATATAAAAAGAAACTACTACTTACAAAAATATGCAATAGAGTTTATTCCCCTTATGCATAGTATGGATTTAGTAGAAGGAGATTATAGTGGATATCTTCTTCATACAAGTTCTAATAGTAGAGAATTATATATTACCTATAAAAAAAATACCTATACATTTCAGTTTACCAATTTAGATTATTTTACAGAAGAAGTAATTCAAGATTTCATGAATTCAATCATAATATCAAAATAGTAGGAGAGTGCAGTAAATGAAAAAAGTATTAAATGTTGGATTAGATATTGGGTCTACTACTGTTAAAATAGTAGCTCTAGATAATAAAAAAAATATAGTATATAAAGATTATCGGAGACATTATTCCGATACGAAAAAAACCATTAAAGATTTACTAAAAGAGTTATTAAAAGAACATAGTAATTGTACCTATACCTTAACTTTAACTGGTAGTGGAGCAATTGCTTTAGCAAATTATTTAAAAATAAATTTTGTACAAGAAGTAATTGCCTGTAAAGATGCTATAGCAGAATATGCAGCTGGAGCCGATGTTGCCATAGAATTAGGGGGAGAAGATGCAAAAATCATCTACTTTGACCAAACAATAGAACAGAGAATGAATGGCTCTTGTGCTGGTGGAACAGGGGCTTTTCTAGACCAAATGGCAGTACTTTTAAATACCACAACAGAAGGACTAAATGAATTAGCAAAACAAGGAGAAACCATTTATCCAATCGCATCTCGCTGTGGAGTATTTGCAAAAACAGATATTCAACCATTAATGAATGAAGGAGTAAAAAAAGAAGATATAGCTCTATCTATTATGCAAGCAGTAGTCAATCAAACCATTAGTGGACTAGCTTGTGGAAAACCAATTAAAGGAAATGTTATTTTCTTAGGAGGACCTCTAAACTATTTATCAGCTTTAAGAGATCGATTTATCGATACCTTAGGATTAAAAAAAGAAGAAATTATTATACCAGAAGATGCAAGACTATTTGTTTGTATGGGAGCAGCACTAGATAAAGAAGAAAAGAAAAGTTTAACACAAGAACAAGTAGAAAAACTAATTTTAAAAATAGATAAATTTAGAGAAAGTGAAAGCAATTCTCTAGAGGCATTATTTACTGATGAAAAAGACTATGAGAAATTTAAGAAACGTCAAGAAAAGTACTCTGTAAAAACTGCCTCATTAGAAGAGTATATAGGAGATATCTTTATAGGAATTGATGCTGGATCAACGACAGCCAAACTAGTAGCAATCGATAGTAATGGAAATCTATTATATGAAAACTATAGAGGAAATAAAGGAACTCCTGTTGATACTATCAAAGAAATGCTACTAGATTTATATTCTAAATTACCAGAAAAGACTGTAATTAGAAGTGCAGGTTCAACAGGATATGGAGAACTATTGATTAAAACAGCATTTAATCTAGATATTAGTGAGATAGAGACAATGGCTCACTATCAAGCAGCTAACTACTTCTTAGAGGGAGTTGAAAGCATTATAGATATTGGTGGACAAGATATGAAATATATCAAAATAAAAGATGGAGCAGTAGACTCTATCATGTTAAATGAAGCTTGTTCATCAGGATGTGGATCATTTATTGAAACACTAGCGAAAAGCTTAAATATGACAGTACAAGAATTTGTAGACTTAGCAGTTAAATCAACTTCTCCCATTGACTTAGGTTCTAGATGTACCGTATTTATGAATTCTAAAATTAAACAAACACAAAAAGAAGGAAGGCCACTAAGTGATATCTTTGCAGGACTTTCTTACTCTGTCGTTCGAAATGCCCTACAAAAAGTTATGAAGATAAGAGATAACGAAACCTTAGGAAAGAAAATTGTCGTACAAGGAGGAACTTTCTTAAATGACGCTGTACTTCGAGCTTTTGAAAAAATAACTGGAAAAGAAGTAGTAAGACCAAATATCGCAGGATTAATGGGAGCTTATGGAGTTGCTTTAATTGCCTTAGATAACTTTAAACAATATGAAGATAAAGATGTAAAAAGCTCTATTCTAACTCCAGAAGAAATCAATAATCTAGAAATTACAACTTCTCATGCAAGATGCCAAAAATGTCAAAATCACTGTAGCTTAACCATTAATAAATTTAATAAAAAAATCTTTGTATCAGGAAATAGATGTGAAAGAGGTAGTGGAAATAACGGAAGTACTACAAATCTTCCTAATATGTACTCTTGGAAATATGATAGGTTATTTAATTATACACCGCTTGAGAATGCCCCTAGGGGAACTATCGGTATTCCTAGAGTATTAAATATGTATGAAGACTATCCTTTATGGTTTACAATTCTTACAAACTTAGGATTCAAAGTCATTATATCCGACCACTCCAATAGAAGAATCTATGAAAAAGGAATTGAATCTATGCCATCAGAGTCAGTTTGTTACCCAGCAAAACTTGTTCATGGACACATCATTAACTTATTAGAAAAAGATATTACTACCATCTTTTATCCATGTATCATGTTTGAAAATCAAGAGTTTGTAACAAGCGACAATCATTATAACTGTCCAATTGTTCAATCCTATTCAGAAGCTATTAAATTAAATGTAGAAGACTTAGAAAAGAAACATATTAAATTTATGAATCCATTCTTACCACTAACAGAAGATGGAATGCTAAAAAGATTCTTAGAACTAGAAGAATTTAAGGAATATAACTTTACCAAAGAGGAATTAAAGAAAGCGATTAAAGCAGGGTTTGAAGAGCAAAAGAAGTTTAAAGAAGAGGTTCGTAAAAAAGGCGAAGAGTTTATGGACTATATCGAAAAGCATAATGAAAAAGCTATCGTCCTAGCCGGTCGTCCTTATCACTTAGATAAAGAAGTAAATCATGGAATTGATACAATGATTAATTCTTTAGGATTAGCTGTATTAACAGAAGACTCTATTTGTCATTTAAGTAAAATATCTTCTAAACTAAGAGTAGTAGATCAATGGTCATACCACTCAAGAGTCTATCATGCAGCAGATGTGGTATCTCAACATCCTAATATGGAACTTGTTAATTTAAACTCTTTTGGATGTGGATTAGATGCCATTGTAACAGATCAGGCAGAAGAAATCTTACGTTTCAATAATCGACTTTATACAACGATTAAAATAGATGAAATCAATAATTTAGGAGCTAATAAAATAAGAATTCGTTCCCTAATTGCCTCTATGAATAAAAGAGAAGCTAAAAAAGAAGACTATAAGACCTATCATTATACAAAAAATTACTTTAAAGAAGCAGATAAAACCCACACTCTTTTGTTCCCAGATATGTCGAGTGCCCACTTTAAATTGTTCGAAAAAATGTTAAATAGTGAGGGGTATAAGGCAGTATATTTAAGAGATACCAGTGATGAAACCGTAGAGACTGGATTAAAATATGTCAATAATGATAGTTGTTATCCGGCAATTATTGTAACAGGACAACTAATTCATGAACTAAAAAGTGGAAAATATGATTTAGATAATACCAGTGTTATAATCACTCAAACAGGGGGAGGATGTAGAGCAACCAACTACATAGGATTAATTCGAAAAGCCCTAAGAGATGCAGGACTAGAAAATATATCGATTTTATCCTTTAACTTAAGTGGACTAGAGAAAGAACAAGCCTTTAAAATAACTCCATCGTTAGCCAATAAAGCCATTCAAGGAGTTATCTATGGAGACTTATTAATGAAACTTTTATATGCAACACGTCCATATGAGGTAAAAGAAGGTGTTACGCAAAGTGTCTACGATAAGTGGCAAGATACTTGCGCTAAAGCTGTAGAAAAAGGTAGCTACAAAGAATTTAGAAAAAATATTAAGACAATTGTTGAAGACTTTGAAAATATCAAAATTAAGAAAAAAGACCTTCCAAAAGTTGGAATTGTAGGAGAAATCTTAATCAAATACCATGCCTTCGGAAATGACCATTTAGTAGAAAAACTAGAAGCTGAAGGAGCAGAAGTATGTGTTCCAGAATTAATGGGCTTTGTAAAATACTGTTGCTACAACGGAATGGTCAAAGAAAAATTATTAAAAACATCCAAATTAAGTGCCTTTATTAATCATCAAGCCCTAAACTTAATAGACTTCTATGAACGACCTGTTAAAAAAGCCCTTCAAGGAACAAGATATAGACAAGTAACCAATATTTATGAACTAGCCCATAACGTAGAAGGAATCTTATCAACTGGTAACCAAACAGGAGAAGGTTGGTTCTTAACAGCCGAAATGGTAGAACTTATTAAAGATGGAATATCTAATGTTGTCTGTGTACAGCCATTTGCTTGTCTTCCAAACCATATCGTTGGAAAAGCCGTTATTAAAGCCATCAGAAGTAAATATAGGGAAGCAAATATTGTCGCAATCGACTATGATCCAGGAGCTTCTCATACCAACCAAACCAATCGTATAAAACTGATGCTAACAGTTGCTAAAGAAAATATGGAGAAAAATAAAAAGTAGGTGCTAAGATGAATATACCAAAAGTTGTATTTGAAAAATACACTTTAGAAGAAAATATCGCAATGATAAAAGATTTTTATTTTAACTCTTTAACAGATGAGGATACTTTTAATCCAAAAGACTATGTCATAGAACAGTATCCTCTTCTTTCTACTATTTCTAATAAAACAAAAGAAGAGCAAGAAAAAATAGTTGAAGAAGAAGTTACAAAGCTTTATAAAAAATTAGAAGAAAGAATAGAACAGAGAGTTACCCATTTTCAAGAAGTTTGGGATAAAGTAGGAAATGACTATTTAAGAGAACTAAGTAATTATTTGAATATAAAATGGCCGATAATGCTAAAAGAAATATCAGCCAAAGTAGGATATGTACCAATTTGCCCTAGATATTTAGATGATTACTCCTTTGTGATTAGTGCTATGGCAGATGATTTTCATGTAAGAGAAATAACAGCTCATGAATTATGTCATTTTTTATGGTTTGAAAAAATAAAAGAAATGTATCCGGAAATTTCAAGAGAGGAGTATGACTCTCCTTATATCCCATGGAAATATAGTGAAATGGTAGTAGACCCTATCCTAAACTCCAAAGAGTTAAATAGATATTTAGGAATAGAAGAAAAAGCATATGATGAATTCTATGAATTAATCGATAATGATAATCAAAAAAAAGTAATGGATAACTTAAATGAAATCTATCAAAAAAATATTCCTATAGAGGAAAAAGTAAAGAAAGGTTATCAATACGTAGAAAATATTTATAAATCAAGGGGAAGAAAAAAATAATATTTTTTCTTCCCTTTATCTATGGTAAAATAAAGGTGGTTCAGCAAAATGAATGGAGAAAGAGGGGCGGAAGCAAAATGAATGGAGAAAGAGGGGCTAAAGGCGGTAAGAACGATCGTGTACGTGCCTTAAAAATTACACAAACTCAAAAAGAAACGATAGAAAAAAAAGAACGTTTAACGAAAGAAGAATTAAAAAAGATAGAAGCCAATGTTCGGAAAAGACAAATTATTAATTTTATAACCGTAATACCAGTTGTATTTTTTGGAGGAATCTTTTATACTTTTCAATCTAAAAAAAGAAAAGAAAGAGAAATTTTTGCAAAACCTAAGAAAGATCCGGAAGTTTCTCCAGGGGATTTGATTTATAATGAGTTAGAATTAATTAATGATAGGCTAACAAAAGAAAACTCTAAAAAACAACCTGAAATAGAAATACTAGATGAAGTAGAAGAAAAAAAGAAAAGTACCAAAAAAGAAGAAAATAAAGTAGAAAAAAAAGAATCAAAAAAACAAGAAGAAAAAGAATTAGAAGAAGAAATAGCAAAAATCAAGTCTAAAAAAATTCTAGAAGAATATCAAAATAGAATCAAAGAATTAAGATATCAGTTAAGAAATTACTATTTTGAAGAGAGTATTCTAGATGAAGCAAAAGACATAGAAAATAATGTTCCTTCTGAAGAAAATTTAGAAAAATTAAATAAACTGATTGATAAGCTAGAAAAACTAAAAAGAAAAGTAGAAAAAGAATCCAAACTAGATATAGAAGATCCATACATTACCTACTTAGTAGAAAGAGATTTAGATAAAATAGAAAACAATATCGAATTAGAAACTATAGAAAACGCCGCATTATATACAACAATCTCTGATAAAATTGATGAAATAAAACAAGTAGAGACAAAGATGGAAGAAAAAGTAGAAACAAAAAAACAAGAAAAGAATATAGATGAAGAAAAATTGACATCAATGAAGGAAAATTATCAAAAAAAAGATAACTTTCAAAAAGAATTAGACAAGTTTTTACAGGAACAAAATGCTAATCTAGTAAATGTTCAAAATAGTATAAAAAATTCAGTTAATAAAATAAGCATGAATAGAATACAATTAAATGGATTACAACAAAGTACAAAATTGATGCAGAAAAGATTAAAAAAACTTATGAAAACCCCTGGTCCAACAAGTGGTAAAAAAATTACTACGATGATAACACAATTCTTAGCTTTCTTTGGATTAATCAACAAACCAACTAAGCCCCAACAACTTCCAAAAATAGAAGTACAAGACTTTAGTGAGGAAATAGAAAACAACATAAAAGATGTTGACAATATATTAAGCGAAATTGGAAAATCAAGTAATGCAATAGATAATACCATTAGAGAATTTATAAGTAAATATCAAGAATTTTCTAGTACTAAAGAATTTCAAGAAATTTTACAAAACTTAGAAAAAATTAGACAAGATTTAGCAGAAAAAGAATATGAAATGCTTAGAATAAAAAAACAGCAACAAAAGGAATTAGAAAAAAATAATGCTAAAATAAAAACGATTTACACAAAATAGATGTAAAATGATATAGAAATAAACTAAATTGAATCTATTTCCATACTTTTGTGATATAATTGTCGTTGAGAAACGGAGGAAAAACAATGTTATTACTAACAAAAACAGTATTTGCCGTTATGTTAGGATTTTTATCATCAGCTTTATTAGGTTTATTTTTAATTCCCGTTTTGAGAAGAATGAAAGTAGGACAAAGAATCAGTATTTTTGTTGGAGATTCTCATAGAAAAAAAGAAGGAACTCCAACGATGGGTGGACTAATCTTTATTATTCCTACAATACTTGTGACTTTAGCATTAATGCTTACAGATAAAATTTCGTATACCTCTAATTTAGGAATCGTATTACTAGTATTTATAGGATATGCGTTAATTGGATTTTTAGATGACTTCTTATCGATTCGAAAAGGAGATAACGAAGGATTAACTACTTATCAAAAATTATTTATGCAAGTCTTAATTGCGATTGGATTCTTCTATATCTATATGAGAAGTGGAGGAGCAACCTCATGGGTAGTTGGAACTCTCCATATCGATATAGAAATGGGCTGGCTCTACGGACTATTCATCCTCTTTATCTTAGTAGGAGCATCGAATGCTGTTAATTTAACAGATGGGCTAGATGGACTAGCAGGTGGACTTGTCGCAATAGCTCTTATTGCCTATAGTTTAATTTCTCTAACAGTTGGGTTTGAGGAAATTGGACTATTTAGTTTAATCTTAGTAGGAAGCATTATAGGATTCTTAATCTATAATACCCATCCTGCTAAAATATTTATGGGAGATACAGGATCCCTTGCTTTAGGAGCTGCAATGGGAGCTATCGCAATATTAACACATAGAGAATTAACCCTACTAGTAGTAGCAGGAATATTTATTATAGAAACACTAAGTGTCATTCTTCAAACATTCTGGGTACAAGTATTACATAGAAAGTTATTTTTAATGACTCCACTTCATCACCATTTTGAAAAATTAGGTTGGCAAGAGCCAGATATTGTAAAACTATTCTGGGTATGTGGCCTAATACTCGCAATGGCTGGTATTATCTTTGGAGTATGGTTATAAAGAGAAAAATACCTCTTTTTTCTTTTCTATAGGAATCCTATTTGGTACAATATCTCTAACAGGGAGGAAAATTATGAATAATGATGATAAAAATTATGAAATGAAGAAAATATTATTATTAGAAAAGAGAAAAGAACTATTTCTAAAATATAATGAATTAAAAAAGAAAGTAGAAGAGTATAGAAACATTACAAAGTCTATCGTAGAAAGTGACTTTCAGGAAAATGATTGGAACGATTGGAAAAGTATGATTATAAAAAAAGATTCCTTAAAAGCATCTAGAATTAGTAGAGCAATTCCAATTATTGATAATCCAAAAGATATAGAAGCTCTTGATAACTTTATAGAAGTAGTAAAATTAGGTAATGAAAGATATGATTTAAAAAATGAGAAAGAAAATTTGGATTTAGCTCTTCATATTATAAGAGAACAATTATCTATTGCGATAGAAAGACAATCAGAACTATGTCAAAGAGGTAATCAACTATTTGGAAATAGATATAGTTATCATGAATGTAGTTTTGAAAAGTATTTCAATAACTATGTAAATTCTGCTGGTAGCAGTATCTCTATTCTTTTAAAAACACAAGAGATGGAAGCAATCATTCGTTGTGGGGAAGCTATTTCTAATGGTCTATCGAAAGAAAAAGTATATGAAAAATATATAGGAAATAATCAAAGTAAAGATACAGAGGAAAATACTTATTTTACATCTAGACTAAATCAAGCTCAAAAGGAATTTGTTTGTGAAGAATTAGATCATATCTATCAGGATGGTAAAAATACATTCTCTACTAAATTTACTTCCGAAGTAAATAAAACAAGATAAAATATTGGTTAACATCAACCGATATTTTTTTTTAAAATTTTATTCCTTTTAAAAGTATCTTCTGTTATACTTAATAATAGAAGGATATGGTTTTATGAAGAAGAAAAGATTTTCACTAATTATAATGATTATACTATTTATGAGTATAGGCTATGCTGCTTTATCTGCAAATCTAAGCATCAATGGTATGAATGTCTTTAAAGGAAATACCTGGGATGTACATCTTGAAAATGTAATTGACAAGTCCATTAATACAGAAACATCACATACAACAGGAGTTATTTCTCAAGATGGAAAAAGTATTACTTATGATGTAAGTTTTACAAATCCTGGAGAAAGTTATACCTTTTATGTAGATGTTGTAAATGATGGAACACTAGATGCTATGTTAGATACATTTACTACAACAGTTTCAGAAGAGGCAGAAGATATTATTGATATAAATGTAACTTATTTAGATGATGTAGAATTGACAAGATACGACTTACTAAGTGCTGGAGAAAGTGAAAAATTAAAAGTTCAGGTAAGGTATAAACATGGTGATGAACTACAAATAAGTGACTTACCGGACGAAGATACAAATTTTACAGTTACTTTTACTGCTAACTATTTACAAAGCGATGAACATGCACTAGCAAGAAATAATGGTATCCCAGATGAAGATGCTCCTATAATTCAAAATATGAGTGTTGTACCGGGGGCGCATTCTATTAATATTCAAATAAATGGTTATGATGAAGACTCTGGAGTAATATACTACTATTCTAAAGATAATGGTGTATCCTATGTTTCTAGTCCTAGTCCTAATTATACATTTACTAATGTAGATGACAATGATTACACTGTTAAGGCATATATAAAAGATATGACTGGAAACCAATCACTAGTATTAAGTGGAGATACAACAGTATCTACTATCTATGCAGTATATTACGATGATAAAACCCTTGTGTTAAATCACACAGGAAATATTAATGAAAATAAAACAATTTCTAAAAATTATGGAAATATAGCAGAGAAAAACTATGTCACAACAAAAGTTGAGAATATAGAAAATACTTCCGTTGCTAGTTAT
>CAMUZJ010000015.1 GCA_947165195.1 uncultured Bacillota bacterium | reverse complement strand
AAATGAAATTCAATAATACGAAAAAATATAGGCTTTCTTAAACCTATATTTTTTTAATCAGAATTTATTATTGATTAAATTCTTCTATTTTAGAAATAAATTCTTTCTGTAACTCTTCTAACCTCTCTTGTGTACTTGCTTCAAATCTAGCTGTAATATTTGGACCAGTATTACTTGCACGAACTAATGCCCATCCATCATCAAATAATACTTTTACACCATCGATTGTTAGAAAGTTGTATCCTTTACTTTTCGCATATTCCCCTACTTTTTCAATAACTCCAAATTTAATATCATCAGGAGATTTAAATTTTAATTCTTCTGTAGAATAATATCTGTTGATTCCGTCTAATAACTCTTCCACAGATTTTTCAGTATTAGATAAAATTTCTAACATTCTAAGACCCGCATATAAACCAGAATCAAATCCAGGCCATCTATCTCTATAATATACATGTCCAGATAATTCTCCACCAAATGGTAAATCATCATCTCTAACCTTTGCTTTGGTATAAGAGTTACCTGTTCTATAACAAATTCCCTCTCCACCTAATCTTTCTATTTCATCACTTAAAGATTTTGAACATTTTACATCGTATAAGAACTTTTTATTAGCTACTTTATTAATAATATCTCTTACTACAATAATCATATAGTAGTCTGTTGGGATAAAAGTACCATTTCCAGTAACCATTCCCATACGGTCTCCATCACCATCGAATGCTAAACCAATATCTGCATTATGTTCCTTAACCGCAGCTTTTAATTGTTCTAGATTCTTTTCAACACATGGATCTGGATGATGATTAGGGAAAGTTCCATCACTATCAGCATTGATACATATTAAATCAATTGGGAACATTTCATATAACTTCTTCGCAATAATTGCTGTAGTACCATTCCCTGGATCGATTACTACTTTTACACGTCTAGGACCAAAGGTAAAGTTTGATTTAAATAATTCTATATAATCTGGCTCAATATTATATTCACTTATCTTACCTTCTCCTGATAAAAATTCTCCTTTTAAAATATATTGTAAAAAGTCTTGAATCTCTTGCCCTTTACAATTACCAGACTCATCAAAAGCAAACTTAAATCCATTATCATCTTTTGGATTATGACTCGCAGTAACCATAACACCACTATAAACTCCTAATTTAATACAAGCATAATAATACATTGGTGTTGTACATAATCCTAACGAAATAATATCAATACCGGTTTCTTGAATACCTGTTTGTAATGCAAGATACAATTCATCACTACTTAATCTATTATCATGACCAACAACACAAGTTGTCTTTCCGATACTTCTAATATAGCTTCCAAATCCCTTACCAATAGTATAAGCCGTATCTTTATCAATCTCAGTAGGATAAACTCCCCTGATATCATAACCCCTAAAAATATTCTTATTGATATCTTGTTTGTAATTGTACATTTTTCTTTCCTCCATTTCTAATTTTTTCATGCACATTATCTAAATTGTATTGGAAAAGTTCAATCAAAGGTTCTCTATATTTTATATCTAATCTGCCCTTTTCTATATTTTGATCAATATTTGCAATATAGAGATTTCTAATATTTTTCATTAATATGATACTATCATTTAAATAAAAACTATTATCCATTAAACTTTTCATTTCCATTTCCTCTAACTTATTAGATATTTTATAGTAGAAATCACTTTTCATAAAGGAATTCGTTTTATTTCTCTCTTCCAACTCTAAAAATTCTTTAATGAACATCGAGTTTATATCAACAATATGATTTTCTAATAACTTTTCACTTATATCTACTGTCGGAGATTTTTCAGTTGGAAGGGTTGTTGCTAATAAAAGAAGTCTTGCTATCTCTTCTTTTATATCAAAAGAAGAAATATTTCCATATGATAAGTAATTTTCTATATCCTCATAATCTTTCATTTTAGCTATTCTTTCTAAACAAATAGTAAGACCTAATATCAAAGGATTTTTTTGTTCGTTCTTTTTCATATTTAAAACTTCTTTTTGCATTCTACTCACCATTCCTACTACCATGGTATCACAAATTTAGCATTAATACAAAGAAAAAGAAGAAAACTACTTTTTTTGTCTTCTCCTATCTTTTTTTAATTTTTCTAATTCACTTTTAACACTATTTAAAGCAGATGAAAATTTAGTAAACTCTATCCCATTAAGTTTTTCCATATTAGGAAATGATCGAATAAGACGCGTTGTTAAATAGTTATGTTTACTAAGATACATCTTGACTTCTTTTTTGATTTGATCAGTAGCATCTTTTCCTTCCATTCTACCAACATTTTTCTTTAATCCAAACATAATTTTTAAAGTAAAGAAAACATCCGTAAAATAAATAAATAACAAGCTTATAGATAGTATATATAAAGTAATATCCGGTAATCCATAAACAAAATTTAAAATAATTGGGTCAATAAATTGTACAATTACTAATCCTCCGATACCAAAAAGAAGCGAATTTTCCAAACAAACCCTTCCATTTACATTAAACTTTTTTTCACTATAATCCCACCAACGTAAATGAAATATTTTTTCCATAACTAAGCTAGTTAAATATTCGAGTGCACTACAATAAAAAGCACTCATAATAAATAAAGTAATATAATCACCATGATATTTTCCTAAAAACAAAGTAATTAAAATTGCTCCAGTACCATAGATAGGTAAATAAGGCCCTATTAAAAATCCTCTATCATAAACAAACTTTTTAGATACTAATGAACAGAATACAATTTCTGCCAAATAGCCTAGCATAGAATAGAGAATAAAAATTAAAAAAAGCGACAAAAAATCATATATCACAAAATATCACTCCTCTATGATTATTATATTACTTTCTTCCAAAAAAATAAACAAAGAAAAAAGGTAACATCTAAGTATGAAGTTGTAAGATAAAAGCATACACTTTTTTAGTCTCTACTTTTTGTTGACAACTTCAATCTAAGTACTTACCTTTTTATATTATAGAAGCAATTAATAAAATAATTACTCCTACTATAATTCCTATACAACACACTTTTTTATTGTTAGATTCCTTAATTCTAGGAAGTAATTCATCAAAAGAGATAAATAACAACATTCCTAAAGTAATAGATAATAAAATTCCTTCTAATAATGGGGATATTTCTTCTAAGTTTAAGAAAAACATGATTAATCCTCCAACAAAGGTAGATAAGGAAACCAATATAAGATTAATAGCTATTTTATATTTATTTTCTCCGCTTTGATAAAAAGTACCAGCAATTACCATTCCTAATGGAATATTATGAAATCCTACTCCTAAGGTAATACCCACACCTAATGAAGTACTAGTAAGCATGGTAGAATATACAGCCATTCCTTCTATAATATTATGTAGTGCTAAAGTAAGAGAGGTAATCACTCCTATGTGAATTAAATTATTATTAAGCTCTAATTTATTCATGTGTTCTTCTTCATGATCAGGTATAAACTTATCTATTAATTTAGATAATAAGATGCCTATTATCGTAAATAAAACTGCTAAAAATATTGTTTTGCCTTCTAAATGTTCCATTACTTCTGGTAATAAATCCGTAAGTATTAACATTGATATAACACCAAAAGCCAATCCTAAAGAAAAGTCTACAACTTTTTCTCTTTTCTTAATAAGAAAAGCTATCAGTGCACCTAACAAAATAAATAATCCCAATATTAGGGTCACTATTAACCCCATTTGTGCTTGTTCCATAAAAAGCTCCTTAATTTTATCTATTCATCTCCTAGTTTATAACCTATTGCTAGGCCAAAGGAAAGCAAAATAATTCCAACTATTATTTCTATAAAAGTTACTTCTATACCAATAAGTCCAACAAATAAAGCAATAATACTAGCTATAATAAATCCAAGAATTGCATAATAGGTTGGCACCTCATATTTTTGAAATAAAAATTCTAATATTTTAGCAATTCCTATAATTCCTATTCCTACTCCAATTCCAAATGGTGCTAATACTGTTAAATTATGTCCTAAATTAGAAAAATTTGTTAAATCTCCTATGGTATTGATAATTGACTCATAAGCACCTAAAAGCATCAGTACAAAGGATCCGCTTACTCCAGGGATTACCATTGTACCTGCTGCTACCATACCAATTAGTAGTAGCTGTAATATTCCACCTATTCCAACATTTGTAAAATCTAAGCTACTACTTCCAGCACTTCCAAAAGTCATTAGCATAATAATTCCAAATGTTAATAAAAATAAACTGATATTAAGAGGTTTTATTTTTTCACTTTTTACTTTTTTGGTAAGTAGTGGCACTCCTCCTATAATTAATCCTATAAAGAAAAGAGTTGTTGGTACTGGAAATTTATCTAAAGAGTAACTAATTACTTTACTCATTAAAAGAATAGATAAAACTGCCCCTATTCCTATAGGAAGTAAAAATTGAATACTTTTTTTTGGATTTTTAAAAAAGTTGGAAATACTTCCTATTAAGTCTTCATATATTCCCATAGTAAGGGCAAGTGTACCACCACTTACCCCTGGGATAATATTTGCTATTCCAAAAAAGAACCCCTTGATTATATAGATTAATTTATCTTTCATTTAAAACTCCTTTTAATTTTCAAATAATGGCATAATAACTGGTACTACATTTTTCTTACGTGATACACAGTTTTCAACAAAGAATCCTTGATGAACATCTAGTTTATCATAAGCAATCTTCATTAAGTCTTCTGCTTTTGAGTTATAGATTACATAACTACCATTTTCAATAATATCTGTAATGTATAAGCAAATTAGGGAGAAGCCATTTTGTTCTGCTTCTTGATCTAACACTTTAACATATTCATCTAATTCCTTTTTGATGTCATCAAAATTCATGGTAAAGAATTGTCCTACACCAAATTGTTTATCTCCAGTTTTGAAGGATTTAAAGTCATTATATAATACTTGTTCCTTAGTCATACCTTCAATACTTGTACCTGCTTTTAGCATATTCATTCCATATTCTTGATAGTCTACTTCTGCTAAATTAGCAAGTTTTTCTACTGCTTCTCTATCTAGTGGAGTAGCTGTTGGACTCTTTAATATTAAAGTATCAGACACAATTCCTGATAGTAATGCTCCAGCAATCTTTTTAGGAATAGTAATACCTCTTTCTCTATACAAAGTATAAACAATAGTACATGTAGAACCTACTGCCATATTACGGTAATTAATTGGTTGAGAAGTACTTAAACTACTTAAAGCATGATGGTCAAAGATTTCAACGATTTCTGCTTCATTAATACCTTCTGCACTTTGTAATGGTTCATTATGATCTACTAAAATAACTTTTTTAGGAGATTTCTCATTAATATCAGCCATTCTAAGTAATCCTAAACATTTATTATCTTTATCAACTACTGGATAATTGGTATGTTTCATCTTATCATTGATTTCAATAACATTGGATACAAATTCTGTATCTTCAAATTTTGTTGGATTAGTCGTTTTAACCATTGTCTTAATATAGTTAGTTAATCCAATTAATTTAGCTATATGATAAGAGTCATATGGAGTTCTAATAACATTTACGTGATTTTTCTTAGCAAGTTCTAATAAAGTCTCTTCTATTTCATTATTTCCTGAAATAACAAGCATTTTTACTTTATTATTAAGTGCATGTTCAATAACGGCATGACGATCTCCTACGATTAATACGGTTTCATTGGTAAGTTCAGCTCTTTTAATAAATGTTTCACTTTTATAGGTAGCAGCAATTATTTTACCAGTAATTTCTTCATCTACTCTATTTAATTCTTCTGCTTGAAGAACCTTTACCATATTATCCATAGATGTATATAAATCATCTATATTTTCATTAATCATAGAACGTGATAAATCTTTTAAAGTTATAAGTCCTTTAAAAGTATTATTTTTATCACAAATAGTTAGTCCAGTTAATCCTTCTTGTAGCATATATTGATACGTATCATAAATACTAGCATTTTCTTCAATAATAGCCTTTTTATTGTAATTTACATCTCTTACTTGTAATTTTACATCATTTAAATATTCTGGCATTTCTATTTTAAAATAGTCTAATGCATATTGTGTTTCTTTATTAACACTTCCTAATAATTTAGGCTCTGTATCTTCTCCTAATTTATTTTTTAAGTAAGAAAGTCCAATCGCAGACATTGTAGCATCTGCATCTGGTCTCTTATGTCCAAATATATATGTTTTACTCATAGTAATCCCTCTTTCTTGCTAAAGTATAACATAAAAGCCTATTAAAAAAAAGAGATTTATCTTTTTTTGCTTGATTTTAACTATGAATCTATATGAGTTTTTTTAAACCAATCCTTCTAATAACTTATCTAATTCCATTACATCTTCATCACTAAGTTCTTGATTTTTAGGATTAGAGTCAAACCAAACAGGAGTTGTTTCTACATTAGTAGTAGTTTTTACTCTAGTTGTCTTATTAACTTTCTTATCCTCATCAATCATCTTTTTAGTCTTCTTATATTCTTTCTCACTAATAGCCATAGCTTCTTCTACTGTCTGAATATTTAGTCTTTTCCACTGACCAGCTATTGTTTCTACATAACTTTTCTTTAACTGTTCTCCACTTACCTTTAATACATATGAGATAAGTACATTGACTACTCCAGGATTCATCTTTTGTTCAACTAGTAAATTTTCTACTAATCTCTTATCTCTAGTAGTAGGCTCTGCTCCCTTATACTTAGCCTTTAAAAACTGATAAGGAGTTAAATTTTCAAAGGCATAAATCAGTCTACCCCTTTTAGTATTATCCCCTTCTGGTCTTTTTAAAAAAGAGGGCTGCTTATTATAAATTAAAGTCGGTAAATTACCATTATTATCAAACTGATAATAATCACGACATGCTTTTCTTAATTTTGTCTTATCAATAAAACCTTTCTCATTAATTGCATCTCTTACCAATCCTTGCATTTCTAATGTCTTTAAATCATAAGTAAAACTTAAAGAATTAATTAGCTCTTTAACATCTTCACTAAAACACTTTTCATGGTAACTAGACTCTGGAATTGATGAAATAAGCAAATTAAAATCAATTCCCTGCTTTAAAATAATATTATTTGCTTCATGCTTCATAACATCTTCTTCTACTTCTAATACATTTCCTCTAACAGAAGTAAATACTTCATCAAAACTAGCGGTTACCTCTTCAAAATCTTTTAAATTGATTTTTGGTATTTTATAATAATTTAATAATTTGTCATATTCTTTCTTTCCTAAGTTATTATATAAGACTATATTTAAAATAGGATGTGTAAAAAAGTCACTAGCACTCATAGGAGAATAAATTAAATAGACATAATTATTTATACTTCCTTTTTTTAAATACGTTTTTAAAAGTCCTACTGCTTCTAGTTTTTCCCGAGCAATTACAATATCTTCTAATTTTAATTGCATAGTAGCCATCAAATGATGATGTGTTAAATCTTCACTCATAACATTGGATTTATTTAAGTCATCTATTAAAGTAAAATACAAAGAAACTGCTCCAAATCCAATAATTGGTTGATACAACATACTAATTAATTTTAAGTCACTATCATTAATAACAGTCTTATTAATTACCATATAAGTATCAGCCGGTAAAATTGTTAAATTGCTCATAACTACCACCTGTTCTAATACTACACTAGATAAAGAAAAAAGAAAAGAAAAAAATACCTATAAGGTATTAAATCATTTGAAATGCTTCTATAATATCTTTGGAATCTATCCCTATTAAGAATAAAAATAAAAGAGTAACTAATAGGAAAGGTCCAAAAGGGATAGCATGATTTTTATTTATATACATATTAATTAAGGAAATTGGTAAAGCAATTAAACTACTCAAGAATATGGAAAAAACTCCAACAATTGGTCCTAATAATAGACCAAAAGTAAACATCATTTTTACGTCTCCTCCACCTAAGCTTTCTCCTTTTAATAAGAAATTTCCAAGGAGCATTATGAAATACATTACTCCAAATAGAAATACTCCTGATAGTATTTGAATGATTGTCTGTGACACTCCTATAGTAAATACTAATAATATGATAAAGTAAGTATTAAAAAATATTAAGACTTCATCTGAAATAATCATATAGGAAAAGTCACTTATTAATATTATCATTAACATAGAAACAATACCAATAGAAATTAAAAATTCATTACTAAGTCCAAAGATAGAATAAGATATAACAAATAGCATTCCAGTAAAAAATTCATTTAGTACAGGTACAATATCTAATCTTTTTCTACAATTAGGACATCTACCACTTCTTAAGAAATACTGTAATATATGACTAAACTCATACCATTTATATTTGTATTCACAACTATTACAGCAGTCTCTTTTTAATAGATTCTCCTCATTTGGTAATCTTTTTCCTACTCTATTATAAAAAGACCCTAACAATGTTCCTAATAGGAAGATAATAAATAAATGCATAATTTTCCTCCTATTGTACCGTTTGATAGATTGCAAACATTGGTTGAACAATAGATACTAAAATTACTCCAACAATGGCTGCTAAGAAAATAATTAGGAAAGGTTCTACTAAACTTTTCATTTGATCAATAATATTTTTATGTAAGTTTTGGAAGTGAGTGGCAACTTTTTCCATCATTGCTCCTAATTGACCAGTAGACTCTCCTGTTACTATCATTTCATAGGCAACGATTGGCATAGCCCATTCTCCTCTAAATGCTGAAGAGATTGTTTCTCCTTTTCCAAGGTTTACTAAGGATTTATTAATTAGTCGAATATATACTTCATTGTTGGTTATTTGAGATAGAATCTCCATACAATCGGTTATAAATACTCCGTGATTGATAAGGGATGCAAATGTCTTTGTAAAGTTTGCTACTTCATTATAGATAATGATTTTTCCAAATATTGGAATATGCATTGCTAATGTTTGAACTGTTGTTCTAAAACCTTTTACTTTTTTAAATAAGTAGATAAATCCACCAATAAATCCACTAACAAATAAAATGATATATAAATAATAACTTTTAACAAAGTTCGAAATATCTAAAATCGCTTGGGTCAAAGCAGGCAACTTAGCTCCATTTTCTTCAAACATAGTAGAAAATTGTGGTACTAAGTAAGTTAACATGAATATTAAAACTCCAATCGCTAACGATAATACAACAATTGGATATGTCATAGCACTTCTCATCTGTTTACGTGTATTATCCATACTAGTATAATACTCTGCCATATCTTCTAAGATAGTTGGTAAATCCCCTGTCATTTCAGCTGTTTTTACCATGTTGACTAATAGTTTTGGAAAAGAATTTCCTTGTGCTGCTAAAGCATCTGAAAAGTTTTCTCCTTTTAATAATTCATAGACTATCTGATTAAATAGTTTTTTTAAATCTTTTTTAGCAGTCTGTTTAGCTAAAATTCTAACGGAATCTACTAAAGGAATTCCAGCTCTTAAGTAAGTAGACAACTGTGTAAGAGCAAACGATAAGTCTCCTGCACTTACACCCGTTCCTATTTTTATATCAACATCTAATTTTCCACGAGCTTCTACATTTAATACTTCATAACCCTGTTGTTGCAAAAAGCTTCGACAATCTTCTATACTTTCTGCATCTAAGTTACCAGTTTCTTTTTTCCCTACACCATTAATAACGGTATATTTAAAGCCTACTAAAGGATGTCTTTTTATATTATTTTTTAAATTAGTACCAAGGCCTACAAAAGCATCTTCCTGTTTTTTGGAAGGAATATTAGTAGAAGCAATAGTCTGTTGTGTAGATGTAGCTTGTACATACTGGTTATTATTTGATACTAATCTTTGTTCTTGCTGCTCTTCTTTCTTTAATTCTTTTTGATCTTGTTTTTCAATTACTTTATCACTAGTCTTTGTAAATAATTTTTTTGGAAAATGAATAACTCCACTTACCATATGATAAATAAAAATAAACGGCTTCAATAGAAAATCCATACAATTAGCCTCCTTATTATTCCTCTTTATTGTAGCATACATACCTATTTTTTAAAATAAATAAATTAACTTTTTATTTATTTTTACATAGACTATATTAAGAGGTGTTTATATGTACCCTAACCAAATGGTAAGACCTGGATTATTTGCTAGTTTAAGGAATTTAAATTGGAGTGGTATTTTAGATGGTACTCAAAAAACATTAGGAGTTATTAATCAAGCTATTCCAATCGTTTATCAAGTAAAACCTGTTATTAGTAATATGAAGTCTTTATTTACGATTGCGAATGCCCTAAATAGCCCTGATACCAATTCTCAAAAAAGTACTAGAAATACTAATATAAATACAAATTCTAATAGAAATAATACTAATAATACCAGTAATAATTCTTCAACTAATCCCGTTTTTTACATATAAAAAGCTACTCCAATTGAGTAGCTAATTTTATTCTATATTACTAAAGTATTATTCAAGCACGAATTCGTATGGAGTCTGGGCAGTTCCATCTCCACCACTCGCTATTTTTACTCCAGGGGCAAGGGAAATAGATGGACGGACACCAACTGGATTATATATATCTCCAGTACCAAAAGAACCATTATATTTCATTTCATATTCATAACCCCTAGATAACCAACCTGATGAATGCAATATATCAGGTGTCATTGTCCACCACTCTTGACCTGTATATAAATAATAATTTTCATTTGCTGCATCAAAAACTCCACCAGCTAAATTTAATTCATCCGCGGTTAATAATCCTACTGGATAAGTTAATGCTCCATTTCCTGTAAGTGATTCCATAACTGTAAACGCATCATTTTTATTAGGACAGCTAAGCTTGGACTTCTAGTTATTTCAAGTCTTCCAAAAGCTGCAAATCTCAAATAATTACTAATAATGCCCCCATTTGGATTCCAACCACTTTTTGTTAATATGTCTTCATTTCCTGCTGTATTAAAAATTCTATCATTGCACCACACAGTATCTTCTAAATAATCATTATAATCTTCATTATTATTAGTAAAATAATTATTAAAAGTATTAGCAAACCAATTATCAACAACCTCTTTTACCAAAGAGTTATTTTTATTGTTTTTCATTTTTTCAACTGCTTCTTCAACACTTTCCCCATTTCTTAAAGTAATATAAAATGCTCTAGTACCAGCTGTTCCATCCCAGTAATATACATAATATAAACTATCACAAGTTCCTGTAGAGTTAAAACATGTATAATGATGCGTATTTAATTGAGTAGTATCTGTCACAGAATCTGTTAATACATAGGCACCATCTACAAACTCAAAATCACTCCCAAATACATAATCTTCAGTTCCTATGCTTGTATTAACATTTTCATAATACGCTTTATTACGCATATAACCAATATCAGCAATAGTATTATATCCAGAACTAAATCTACTTGTTTGTATTTGCGTAGAATATCCAGTAGTATTTGTACATACTTCTTTGCTTTCACCAATACCTTTCTCTATACTAAATATAATACCATCGTTATTTGGAACTGATGATTCTTCACTTTCAGGATCTGAATATACACTTTTCATATATACAATTCGAAATGTTGTAGAAGGAGTAACATTTTCCAATCTTAAGAAATCAACTTTTGCATCAGAATCTCCGATTCTTACTATCTGTTCATCATCTCTATAAATAATGGCATCTATCCAAGTTTCTTCTTCCATTGTTACAGCATAATTTAAATAATAATCTCCTGCTTCTGCTATAGAAAATGATATTGTACTTTCACTCCAACCTGTTTCAGCAACATTTTCCCATCTATGATTGGCTTCATCATACGTAAATGGATGTGTTTCATCATTTACCACATTAGTATATTCATCTCCATCAAATTTATGATAATTATCATAGACTATTTTTGGTAGACCATTATACACTAATTTAGTTCCTCCCGTTTCTGTTGTTCTTACAATTTTCCAACACACTCCCGCAAACTTTGCATTATTATCCGTTACTGATCCACGGTAATAATAAATTGGATAAGTATCATTTTTAGTACTTTCCATCACATATAAACCTTGTCCGTTAGAGGCAGAAGATATTTTCGAAAAATCCAAATTAACATCTGACAAAGCATCGCGTTTTACTAGTTTTACAAAATTAGATGGAACTGGTGTATATTGTTCATAGTTTACTCCAAATGCTAAATCTAAAATAACTCCTTCACTATCTAAGTCAGTTGCTTCTATATCCGTTTTATACTCTACTCTTACTTTATAATTTGTAGAAATTTTTTTCTTTAAAATATCTCCTTCATTTACTGGACTTCCATCTAAATATGTAACAGAATAATTTAAATATTGAAGTACACGAGATGCAATATTGGGTTCTGTAATAGATGAAATTACTGCATCGATTGTACCATCGTTCTTAGCTTCTACTGTAAACTCATAAAAGTCTCCAGGTTTGTCTAATAAAATGGTATAATTAAGGGAAGTTGTCGTAGTACCTGTAACCGTTGGAGTAACAGTCGCATCAACACTACCATTCGTTACAGATACACTATTAAAATAAACTTTCCAACTATTTCCGCTGACATTGGTGTTACCAGTAATGGTTAAATTACTTGAAAGTAAGGCAAATCCAATACCCATGCATAAAATTGTGATAAATATAAATGACTTTTTATTACGAGCCATTCTTTTTACTCGTAACTCTTCTTTTTTATTCATTCCTACACTCTCCTTATTATCTAAAATTATACAATTTTACATAAACAGAAACAAGATATTTTCAAAAATAAAAATGTGAAACATTTTCATACTTTTCTACTCGAAAATGTTTCACACTATTGTTTCACATATTATAAATTACTATTTATTATTTTCACCGTTATATTTTGCTATAAAGGCTTTTTTATATTCTAAGAATGAATCCTTCTTGATAGCTTCTCTTATCTCTTCTACTAGTTTTACTAAATATCTGATATTATGAATAGATAGAAGTCTACCCCCTAACATTTCATCTGTTGTTATTAAATGTCTTATATAAGCTCTTGAGTAATTACGACATGTATAACAGTCACATCCTTCTTCTACAGGATGCAAATCTTCAATATATTTAGCATTATTAAAGTTAATTTTCCCAGTACGAGTAAAAGCTTGTCCATGACGAGCTATTCTAGTTGGTAAAACACAGTCAAAGATATCGATTCCTCTCTCTACTCCTTCTAAAATGTCGATTGGATCTCCTACTCCCATCAAATATCTTACTTTATCTTCTGGCAAATACTTTACTCCATAATCAATCATTTTATACATCGTATCTTTATCTTCTCCAACAGAAGTACCACCAATACTATAGCCATCAAAGTCCATTTTAACAGTCTCTTTGCAACTATATTCTCTTAAGTCCTCAAACTCTCCACCTTGTACAATTCCAAATAAAGATTGATTCGAATTATTATGTACAGCTTTTCCACGGGCAGCCCAACGAAGAGTTCTTTCAACGGACTTTTTCATATAATCATAACTGACAGGATAAGGAGGACACTCATCAAAAGACATTGCTATATCACTATCTAATTTATTTTGAATTTCAATAGACTTCTCTGGGGTTAAGAAAAGCTTTTTTCCATCAATATGACTCTTAAAATGAACTCCTTCTTCTGTAATATCTTTTTCCTTATTTTTAGCAAGAGAAAATACTTGAAAACCACCACTATCCGTTAAAATAGGCCCATCATAATTCATAAATTTATGTAATCCACCACAATGAGCAACTACATCTTCTCCTGGTCTAAGCCATAAATGATAAGTATTTGCTAGAACTATACCACAGTTCATCTCTTTTAATTCTTCAGGAGTTAAGCTCTTAACGGTTGCTTTTGTTCCAACAGGCATAAACATAGGAGTTTCATAAGTACCGTAATTTGTCTCTATCGTACCATAACGAGCTTTTCCATCTTTCTTTAATAAATTATATTTTATTTTCATGAATACCACCTTCTTATCTTTTTAAAACTTTTAAATCATAAACAAAACCATCTCTAGTACCATTATCTAATTCAATAGAAAATTTTTCATTATTAGAAAGTCCTAAAATTCTCTTACCTAAATCACTATCTTTTTCAATAAAAGCATCAGAAAGTTCATCTGTAACAGCTCTATTAATTAACTCATATTGATTGTCTGTATCAGAACCATAATAATGAATTTTAAATTCTGAACCAACACTAATTACATCTTTATCACTCTCTATTAAATTAGAGTTATTAAGTAGTGTTTCAATAAATTGCACTCTAGCAAGATTAGTTGAAAACTCTGGGCTTAAAAGATGAGAAGTATTTTCTAATCTAGCTTTTTCTTCCTTTAATAGTAATTTTTGAGAATTCGTTAAATTCAACTCTGATACATTTTCTCCATCTTTTCTTAAAAAGCTTATATACATATTGGGATCTTTTATAATAGATAGAATTTGTCCATATATTTTTTCAGATGAGCCATTTTTATAGGAAAAAGTATCTCCTTCTTTTTTATTTAAAATTTCACATCCCATTGGACTATTTACAGTAACAGTATCTTTCATAGATTTAATAGTAAAATGATTATCAATGCATGTTAAATTTTTAATAACCATTGATTTATTGCGATTATTTAGTTGTACAAGAAACTTTGTACCTATCGATACAGAATCGAAAGTAGTAGATTTTACAAAGTCGTTATGTGTAATAATATCATTTATTTTTTTCCAAGCTTTCATAATTTGCATAGATTCATTATAGTCTATTTTTTTTATTGTTTCTTTCATGGATTCAATATTACGAAAGTCAAAGTTTTTTGTTGGTTCAACTAGTCTTTCTAATAATTCATCTCTTTTTTTTCTTAATATACTAATTTGTTCTGGTATTAACATTGCCATAATTCTTTTCTCCTTATCAAGTATTTAGGAAATATTGTAACATAATTGTTATTTACAAAACAATTACTTTATAAACATAGCATCTCCAAAGGAGAAAAATCTATATTTTTCACTCACTGCTATTTTATATGCGTTTAGGATATTTTCTCTACCAGCAAGTGCGGATACTAACATTACTAAAGTAGATTTTGGTAAGTGAAAATTAGTAATTAAACTGTCAATTCCTTTATATTCATACCCCGGATAAATAAAGATATTGGTCCAACCACTACATTCTCTAAACTCTCCATATTTTGTCATAATTGTCTCTAAGGTTCTAGTAGAAGTTGTTCCAACCGCAACAATCTTATGACCATTTTCTCTAGTTTTTGTAAGTAAGGAAGCTACTTCTTTACTCATTTGATAATATTCACTATGCATCTCGTGCTCTTCTATATTTTCTACACTGACTGGTCGAAAAGTTCCAAGGCCAACATGTAGAGTTACATAGGCAATATTTACGCCTTTTTCTTGAATTTTTTCTAAAAGTTCTTTTGTAAAATGTAGTCCAGCAGTCGGAGCAGCAGCACTTCCTACTTCTTTTGCATAAACAGTCTGATATCTTGATTGATCTTCTAATTTTTCATGAATATAAGGTGGAAGTGGCATCGTACCTAATTCTTCTAATATCTCTAAGAATATTCCATCATATAAAAATTCAAATATCCTAATTCCTGCATCACGCGCTTCTATACATTTTGCTTTTAACTTTCCATCTCCAAAGGAAACAACAGTTCCTACTTTAATACGACGAGCAGGTTTTACTAAACATTCCCAAATATCTTTTTCTACATTTTTTAATAGTAAAATTTCAATCACTGCATTTGTTTCTTCTTTTATCCCAATTAATCTAGCAGGTAATACTTTCGTATCATTTAATACCAAAGTATCTCCTTCACTTAAATAATCCACAATATCAGAAAAAACTTTATGCTCTACTTCTCCTGTTTTTTTATCTAATACTAGTAATCTTGATGAGTCTCTTACCTTTAATGGTGTTTGAGCAATTAACTCTTCTGGTAAATCATAATCAAAATCTTCAACTTTCATAAATACACCTCTACTAAATGACAAAATACTGCTAATGCAGTACCAATAGTCATCATTATATCATTTTTTTCTAGAAATTCCAAGCAAATCGTATGCTTTATCAGTTGCTACTCTTCCTCTACTAGTTCGCTTTATTAAACCTATTTGTAAAAGATATGGTTCGCATACATCTTCAATAGTACTTACTTCTTCTCCAATGGAAGCAGCTATTGCTTCTATTCCAACTGGTCCTCCATTAAATTTATTAATAATTGCTAGTAATAATTCATGATCGGTATTATCAAGTCCTAAATAATCTACTTTTAATCTTTCTAAGGCTTCTTGTGTAATTTCATTATTAATAACTCCATCATTTTTAACTAAGGCAAAGTCTCTAACTCTTTTAAATAGTCTATTAGCAATTCTTGGAGTTCCTCTACTTCTCTTGGCAAGTTCTATAGCAGCATCTTCTTCTATTGGAACTTGTAATACTCTAGCTGTTCTTTTAATAATACTTTCTAATTCAGAAACACTATAATATTGTAGTTTGGATACTATACCAAATCTATCTCTTAAAGGAGATGATAAATCTCCTGCACGAGTCGTTGCTCCAACTAAAGTAAATGGTGGTAAATCAATACGAATATTTCTACTATTTCCTTCTCCCCCAACAACAATATCTAAAGAGAAGTCTTCCATTGCTGGATATAATATTTCTTCAATATATCTAGGCATACGATGGATTTCATCAATAAATAAGACATCTCCAGGTTCTAGTGAAGAAAGAATGGCTGCTAAATCACCACTTTTTTCAATACTAGGACCACTTGCTGTTTTAATATTTGTACCCATCTCATGAGCAATAATAAAAGCAAGGGTAGTCTTTCCTAAACCTGGAGGACCATATAGTAAAACATGATCTAGTGGTTCATTTCTCATTTTTGCAGCACTCACAAATATCTTAATATTTTCTTTGACGTCAGTTTGTCCAATATACTCTTCTATCGTTTCAGGTCGAATGGTATTATCCATTTCCTGATCATCAAATAAAGTATATTTTCTAACAACACCTTCTTCTTTCATATTTTGCCTCCTTTCTTATTATTTTAATAGTAATTTTAAAGCATCTTTTACTTGTTCTTCTAGTTTTAGTGAAGTATCTACTTTCGCAAGTACTGGAACAATCTCTTTTTCTTTATATCCTAATCCTAATAATACATCTTTCAATTCTTGTTCATTCATCACTTGGTCATCGGAAATACCTACTCCAATAAACTCTAATTTTCCTTTTAAGTCTAAGATAATTTGTTTTGCTAGTTTATCTCCAATCTTAGGAAATTTCTTTAAGTATAAAATATTTTCTCTTTCTATTGCATCCATAATTCCTTGAATAGAACCAGTTGATAAAAAAGGAAGTGCCATTTTACAACCTAATCCCTTTACACTAATTAATTTTAAGAATAAATCTTTTTCTTCTTGCAACTTAAATCCATATAATAGATGTTCATCTTCTTGTATTTGTTGATAAACATATACTTTATATTCTTTTCCTACTTCAAATGCATAGGGATTAGAAACATAAATGAAATATCCAACTCCATTATTCTCTAATACAATCGCATTCATCTTAATATTAGTAATTTTACCTTTTATATAATCATACATATTATCCACTCCAAAATTATTATAAACGAATATTTATAGATAAGCAAAGAATACCAACACTTTTTTTGACGAAAAAACTTATAACGATCATCATCCACAAATGGTCTTTTTAAAATAGTTTCCATCATAAAACCTTTCTTGAACTATTTAAGAAGAATTTCTCTTCTCATATAAATCTTTCGCAAAAAGGGAGTGAAATCAAAAAAA
>CAMUZJ010000014.1 GCA_947165195.1 uncultured Bacillota bacterium | reverse complement strand
TGGAAATTTCTATTATTTATCATTATCTTTGGAATCATAGGAGGCATATCTGCAGGTATCTATTCCATTAATTCTATTGATCCAAAATTACTACAAGAAGCTATAGAAGAAGTAGGTTCTAAAGAGTTATTGATTACTATTACAGCAATTCAAACTATAATATACGCAGTAGTTTTTGGAATACTAGGAATAATACTATCCAATAAGATAGGTCTTTGGAAAAAACTAGAATTTGAAAAAGACAAGACACTAAAAACGATTATTATTTCCCTTATAGGTGGTATTTTCCTAATACTAGGAGATTTATTCCTATTTGGTAGTTTTAATGACATTGTAAAAAGTAGTTATGAAGTAAAACCAACAATTGACTACATCATTGCCTCCTTTACCTATGGAGCAGTTATAGAAGAAGTAATGCTTAGACTATTCTTTCTCTCATTAATAGCACTTATTCTTTCTAAACTATTTTATAAAAATAAAAAAACTACACCGGTTATCGTATTTGTAGTAGCAAACATCCTATCTGCTTTTCTATTTGCTTTACTACATTTACCATATACCATACAATTTACTGGAGGATTAGATTTTCTATTATTTATAAGATGCATGATAATGAATGGAATGTTTGGACTAATCTTTGGATATCTTTATAGAAAATATGGAATCCATTACTTGCTCATTTTGGATGCCATTTCGTATCAAAATTAATATGGCTATTATTTATTTAAACAAAATGTCTCCTAAAAAGAGACCGTTTTCTTTTTTACATTTTTATTAAAAATATGCTATAATGGGCAGGGGAGTGAGAATTATGCCATCATTTATGATTCATAGCATTACAGGAAAGGAATTATTAAAAAAACTACATTTAAGTAAAGATCAAGAAATGAAATTCTTTATAGCCAATATCTTACCAGATACAAGACAAATTGAAAGAAATCCTGAATGGGATGAAGTAGAATTAAGAAAAAATATTCAACAAGAAAAAAAGATAACCCACTTTAGAGGAGAAAGATCAGGAATATTAGAATATCCTAATTTAAAATTATTTTTAGATAAATATGGACACCTAATAAAAGAGGATATTATAGTATTTGGCTACTTCTTCCATTTATATATGGACTATTACTATTTTCATACCTTTTTACCTAAAATAATTACCTTTTTAGATAAAGATTATAAAGAAACTCATATAAAAGCCGATTATGCCTATATTAAAGTAAATAAAGATAAAAGAATAATAGAAAAATTAGATTTTTGGAGTAAATCTAATCCAATAGGACTCTATCAAGAATATTCAAGAATTAATAGCTATTTAATCGAAAAATATGATTTTACTTTTAATTATAAGAAATATAAAAAATATCTAGAAGAAAATAACTATCCTCTTAAAATAGAAGAAATAAAAGTAGAAAAAGTACATGATTTATTAGATGAATTAGATGTTTATTACCATGAAACGGATAAATATAAAGGAGAAGAATATACAATCTTTACCAAAAAAGATTTAGATAATTTAATTCAGGAAACAATAGAAACATTTATCAATGAATATGGAGAATTCATGAATATTACAAAAAAATAAAGATTAGTTTGTGAACTATTTGAAGCTCACTTCATTGGCTAGTCTTTTTCTTTTATACTTTTGATGATATAATTTCTATATAGTATAGGAGATGAGTAGAATGAAAGATTTTATTGGTACTTATATTATAAATAATCTTATATTTTGGATTATTTTTATAACAATAATTATTTTTATAATTTCTTACCATGAATTAAAAATAAATACCAAAGTAATACTTGCGAAAAAGTCTTTAAAAAAACTAGGAAAAAACAAATATATAATTCTAAATGATATTGTCATAAATAGTACTAGAAAAGTTCATAAAATAGATAATATTATTATTTCTAGCTATGGAATATTTATTATCAAATATTTAGATGTTACCGGTAAAATCTATGGAGATGATCGAGAAGATAAATGGATAGAACTAACCGATAAAAAGAAAATTTATATAGATAACCCAGTAAAAGAAAATCATAGTAGTATTCGAGTATTATCAAAATTACTAGATTTAGATAGTTCTTACTTTATACCGATAATTTGTGTTCCAAGTGATGCTATTATATGTACAGAGACAAAAGATAAAATTACACAAGTGGAATTACTAGATGATACCATTAAAACATATCGAAAAGAAGTAATAAAATATGGCTTATTAGAAATAAAAAAGAAATTAAAAAATTCTAATTTAAAAAGAGAGTCTTCTATATTTAATGATCGAGAAGAAAAAGATAATAATACTTGTCCAAAATGTGGTAGTAAGCTTGTTGTTAGAAAAGGAAAATATGGAGAATTTGTAGGATGTAGCAATTATCCAAATTGTAAATTTACAAAGGAGATATAAAATGTTTATAAGTATTTTGTTACTATTTAGTTTATTAGGAATCTATTTTCTTTATAATTACAGGGTAGAAGAAATAGAAGAGTATAATCATGAATTAAAACCTATCAATGCAGACAATAAGAAACAAGTATTACCACCACTAAATACAATTCAAAATAAAAAGTTTTATAATATCGTTAGAAATATAAGAAAACAAAGAAGAAAAGAAATTTTTATTCCAATAGGAGATAAAATGATTTCTTTAGAAAAAATAAGTAGTTTATTAATAGTAGGACAAACAGGTAGTGGAAAATCTATACTAATTGATAATATCATTTGTTCTACTCTTATGAATTATACAGAAAGTGAAGTAAAACTAGGACTAATAGATACCAACGAGGTAGAATTTGAAAAGTATAAAGGTATAAATCATATAATAGAAAGTTCTAGTGATATAGAATTAATTAAGAGAATTGATAGAGAAGTAGATATTAGAAAGCAATTATTAAAGAAGAATCATTTTAGTACTATAAAAGAATATAATCGAAAAAATAAGAAGAATCCAATGAGTAAAATTTTACTGATAATAGATGATTTATATGATTTTAGGGATTATGACTTTTCTAATATAATTCAATCCAATGTAGGAGTTTACTTACTATTAGTAACAGATTTTCAAGAAGATAAATTCAATCTTCCTAAGATTTTTTTTACAGGGATTGGAAAATTTAACTTTGAAGGTAGCGATTTTAATAGTATAGAAATACCAGATGAGGATATAGAAAATATAGTGAATTATTACAAAAAATATGATATAATAGGATAACGTTTAGGAGTGAGATTATGATTACGATTAAAAGTGAGAGAGAAATAGAATTAATGAGAGAAGCAGGTATGATGGTATCTCGTACTCATAAATATCTAAAGCCTTTTATTAAAGCTGGAATTACGACAAAAGAATTAGATAAATTAGCAGAAGAGTATATTCGTAGTATGGGAGGAGTACCTACTTGTAAAGGGTATGAAGGATATCCTGCTACTTTATGTACAAGTGTCAATGATACAGTAGTACATGGAATTCCTAATAACTATAAATTAAAAAATGGAGATATTATTACGATTGATATGGTAATTGGATATAAAGGATATCAAGGAGATGCTGCTTGGACTTATACAGTAGGAGAAGTAGATGATGATAAAAAATACTTGATGGAACATACTGAAAAAGCTTTATATGAAGGAGTAAAACAAGTAAAACCTGGAAATAGAATTGGGGATATCGCTAATGCTGTTCAAACTTATGCAGAAAGTCATAATTTAGGAGTTGTTAGAGAATTATGTGGCCATGGAATTGGACAAGAAATGCATGAAGACCCAGAAGTTCCTAATTATGGTATCAAAGGAGTAGGAACAAAACTAAAAGAAGGAATGGTGATTTGTATTGAACCTATGCTTACATTTGGAAGAAGATTCGTCTATCAACTAGAAGATGGATGGACAGTAAAGACACAAGATGGGTCTCCTGCTGCACATTATGAGCACACTATTTTAGTAACCAAAGATGGATGTGAAATATTAACACCAAGGGTAGATTGAAAATTTACTTCTTGAAAAAACAGAAATATTTGGTATAATTTTATTTGACATATTTGACACATGTAGTGCTTAGCACGTAAATCTGATTACAGAATTATGTTAAGTACTAGGTGTGTTTTTTTTGTTAGAAAGGAGATTATTAGTATGCCTAGAAATCAAAAAGAGCGAATGGTATTTGCCTTCCTTACTGTCATAATAACAGTACATGCTTTTGTATTTTACAGTTTATATGTGGTAAATGGAACAAATTTAATGACTACAACAGGAATGAATAGTGTAATAGGAGCAATCAATTCTCAAGGAGGAGTATATATGCTTGCAAATTACTTACCAATATGGATCGTAATTTTAGTAGAATCCATATTTGCTTTTTCCTTAGAATGTCTATTTGGACAACCATTATCATTTAAATTTGCTAGTATGAATTTCAATCCAAAAGAAACTCATCCTGTATTATTTGAAACAGCTATTATTGCATCGACAGTAGCTATTATGTGTCCATTAATGAGTTTTATAGCAAACATCTTATACTATCCATATGATGATGGATTTAATGCATTTACATTTTTGGCAAATTATTTCAAATTGGTATGTTTAAACTTTCCGTTTGCTTTTTTCTCTCAATTATTCTTTATTCAACCATTAATAAGAACCGTTTTTAAAACTATATATAAGAGAAATTAAAACAAAAAAACAACTTTTCCTTTTTAGCAATTTCATTGACTAATTATGCAAATTTTAGTAAAATGAATCTAGAATAGGATGGGATTGATATGAGAAAATGGGGATTTTATACAATAATGGGTTCAATACTATTTATTAGTGTTGGATTTGCTTATTTATCCAGTCAATTAAACATTATAGGTAATGCTACTTTAAGTGCTAGTAGCTGGGATGTTCATTTTGAAAATCTAGTGGTTACAGCGGGAAGTGCAACTACACCTACAATAACAGGAACAAATAATACAGCAGTAGATTACGTAGTAGATTTAGATTTTCCAGGAGACTTTTTAGAGTTTCGTGTGGATGCCGTAAATGAAGGTAGCATTGATACAATGATTAAAAGTGTAACCAATACAGGATTAACAGAAACACAAAAAAAATATTTAGAATATTCCGTTACTTATGCTAATCTTTCTAACGTAAAAGAAAAAGACAGTTTAGCACATGATACTACAGAAACTTACATTGTAAGAGTCAAATATCGAGATGATATTACAGCAGAAGACTTACCAAAAGTAGATGAAGCAGTATCCCTTAGATTTGAAGTAGAATTTGAACAAGCTGATAATAGTGCAAAAGCAAAAGACTTTATTAGAGTAGTTAGTCAAGCAGGAGAAAATTTAGCAGTTGGAGATGAATTAGCAATCGAAAATGAAATGTTTAATATAGTAAGTACAGATAATAACAATACCGTATTACTTGCAAAATATAATTTAGATACTACAAATAATGTTCAATTAAAAGATAATAATACATTAATTCATGCATTTTCTAATAGAAATTACTGGATAGAAAATGATACTTTACTAAGTGATTATGGAAATGCATTTGATAGTAATGACATATATACAAAAGAATTAAATAGTAATAATGGAGAAAATTATAGCATTGCTTACTATGTTGAAAACTATATTAATCAATTAAAATTATTAGGAGCAACTACTATAGAAGGAAGAATTCTAACCAATCAAGAAGCCATACAATTAGGTTGTCAAGAAAGCCTTTGTACAGGTATTGATGATGCAAAAAAATTTATTTACTCTACCAATTATTGGATAGGTACTGCACATTCTACTGATACAGTATTAACAATGAATACTTCTGGTAGTATTGAGAGTAAAGAATATTCTGCCACTACTGGAATTCGTCCCGTTATTGTTATTCCAACAACTAGTATTCCGATAGATTAAAATGATAGTACGTTATAAGCGTACTTTTTCTATAGAAAAATTATTGAATAAGATATCACTTTTATGTAAAATATATTTAGTAAGGGGTAATACTAGCTGGAGGTTTTAGTATGAGTAGCTTATCAAAAGAACAAATATCTATGATTGATAGAATCGATCAACAATTAGATAAATTATTAAATAATATGGAATATGAAGAATATTTGGATTTTTTAAGAAATGATGATTATTTAGCTACTTATGATGATGTCTTAGGATATAATGACATTCATTATTTGCCTGATGCTTTTTTAAGTGGACTTACTATAGATTTTTTAAATAAGGTAGCAGAAAAAGTAGATAAAAAAGTAGCAGAAAAAAGTATTCAATAATCGAAAGTAGAGCAATCTACTTTTTTTCATATACTATTAAAGGAGGATGTAAAATGAATCTTTTAATAGGATTATTAATACCATTTTTAGGAACAACGATAGGGTCAGCTTTTGTCTTTTTCTTAAAAAATAAATTAGCTAAAAATACAGAAAAGATGCTTTTATCCTTTGCTTCTGGTATTATGGTAGCAGCATCTATTTGGTCATTGTTAATTCCTTCAATAGAAATGGTAAAAGATATGTCTTTTTTACCTGCAACAGTAGGATTTTCTATAGGAATTCTTCTATTATTTATCATTTATAGTAAAAATAATACAGCATACGACGATAACAACAGTCGACTTTCAAAAATGATTACAGCAATTGTTTTACATAATATTCCAGAAGGAATGGCAGTAGGTGTCTGCCTTGCAGGAGCAATGATGGAAAATACAGGAGTAGCGTTATCTTCTGCTATGGCTCTATCTTTAGGAATTGCCATTCAAAATATTCCAGAGGGCTCTATTATTTCTTTGCCATTAAAATGCAAAGGCTATGGGAAATGGAAAGCTTTTCTAATGGGAACTCTTTCTGGAATCGTTGAACCAATCGCAGGCTTTTTCACTTTACTACTAACAGGAATAGTAGTACCCATTCTTCCATTTTTACTTAGTTTTGCCGCAGGTGCTATGATTTTTGTAGTCGTAGATGAACTAATTCCTGAAAGTAGTAAAAATTATAAATATGCAACTATATTTTTCTCGATAGGATTTTTAATTATGATGATTTTAGATGTTTGTTTTGGCTAATTTCCATTTTGTGTTATAATTACAGTGATGTGGAGGTGTTTTAATGAAAAGAATAATTATTTTTTATTCCTATTCAAATAATACTAGAAAGATTGCTGAAAAAATTCATGAAAAATATGGATATGATATGGTTGAAATAAAGCCAGTAGAAGACTATTCTACCGATTATCAAAAGGTAGTTGACTCTGAAGAAAAATTAGTTCCTCTAGATTATCAACCAGATATAGAAAAACTAGATATAAAAATAGCAAATTATGAAGAAATTATTTTATGTACACCTGTATGGTGGTATAGTGTTGCAAGTCCTGTAAACACATTTTTACATAACTATCCATTAAAAGGAAAAACTATTATACCAGTTGCAACCAATGGAGGCTGGCTAGGAAGAACATTTGAAAATATTGAAAAAATAACAGGTGCAAATATAAAGAATCCAATTAGTTTAAAATTTGAGGGAGATAGATTAATAAATCTATATGATTTTGAAGATTGGTTGAATAATTTAGAACAAAAAGAGCAATAATAAAAATAAACATTGCTTTTTTTATATAATAGGAAATTCATGCTAAATCATGAAAAGTACTATTATAGAACAATTATACGTGAAAAAGGCAGGGTTAAAATAACTAATTTTAGTTATTTATAAGTCTTACTATTTTTGTATTATTTAATTTTTTATTGACCAACAATAGTCCTTGGAACTTCCCGTTTTAGTTAAATTAAAGAAATAATTACAGTTAAATAAAATACGTACGGTAGCGACTGCCGGAAAAATGGTCTGTCGAGGAAGAAATTCCTGTGAAGAAAAAAAACAAATCGTGAGATTTGGTAAGTGTATTATTGAAAATAATTTACTTATTGTTCTAGAAAAATTAAAAATTTGACACTTATTATTGATATAAAAAAATTTTAAAAGTAAAATATATACTATTGAAGTAATAAGCATATTTATATAATAAATGAATACAATTGTTGTTTAATAAGAATGAATTTGTTTCATTCTTTTGTTTGGGGGGATTTTTATGAATATATTAAAAAAACTAATAAGCTTTTTCTTTATTATTATAGCAATTACCTTTTTTCTTCATTTTGAAGAAATTAACCTTTATGTTGATAATATTATTCAAGAATTAAAAGTTCATACTAGTACCTTATCTAAAAAATTAAAAGAAGTAGATATAGATACCAATAATATAATCGATATTGATAGTATTAAAGAAATCGATATTATAAAAGACTTTGTTGATAGAAATTCTCAAGAAAAAGAAATAAATTCTCAAGACTCTTATTCAACTATAAATAAAAATTTTGTAAATTTTGAGGAAGAGTCACTATATTATCCTTATTATGCAATGATAGATGAAAAGTATCAGAGTTTATATAAACAAATTTATGATAAAGCTATGAATTTAGAAGAAAGCTTTACACCTGTAATTTCTATTAATAAAAATGATGTTACGAATGTTATAGAAGCTGTTATGTATGATCACCCAGAATTGTTTTGGGTAGAAAATGAATATTCTTTTAAATATGATTTAACAGGTACTTGCCATACAATTTATTTAAAGTTTAACGAAACTGCATATAATAACTTTCCTGAAAAAAGAAGAGCATTTGAAAGTATGGCAAAAGAGATAATAGAGAAAGCTAAAAAATATTCTACAGATTTAAAAAAAGAAAAATTTGTCCATGATACCTTAGTAGATTTATTACATTATGAAATTAATTCCCCATTCAATCAAAGTGCCTATAGTGCTATTGTAAATCACTCCTCAGTATGTGCAGGATACTCTAAGGCCTTTCAATATATTCTAACACAACTAAATATTCCCTGTTACTATGTTACAGGATACTCTTCTGGTGACCATGCATGGAATATAGTATATATAGATGGAAATTATTATAATGTGGATTTAACATGGGATAATACAGGATATGACAGATATGCTTACTTTAATAAAAGTGATTATGAATTTTCAAAAACCCATTCTAGAAATGGTTTATCTGTTTATCTACCAAACTGTAATGCAACTCATTTAGAAAATCCATCTCCTAATACAAATGAAGTATATTCTAATGTTCAAAAAAACGATAATCAAATATATGTAGAAGTAGATGAAAATCCAATCTCCAATTTTAAAGAATTTGTAATAGAATTTTTCTCAAATTAATTTCAAAAATTCATCAAAAATTTCCTTTATTTATCAAAGATACGTGTTATAATTCTTGTGGAGGAGGTTGATAATTAAAATATATAGGTGAATTCCAAAAAATAACTGAAAAGAAAAAGAATGGAATATCCCTAGATTAACGATGTAGCATAAATATACAAATATAACAGGAGTTATGAAAAAATTAGAGTTTTTTTTAATAAAACAATATATTTAAAATTCAGATGGTTACTTACGAGTTTAATGACAAGAGGTGATAAAGACATGAACTTCATACTATATGAAGATGAAGAAAAATATATAAGTTTCCATGAAAAAATTATAATTAAATTAATGGGTCAATCCAAAATAGATTACAAAATCCATAAAATAAAAGAATTTACGGATGCTACTTTAGAATATATAGAAAAAATTAATGGCAAGAAAATATATATTCTTGATGTAGAAGTTCCTGGATTAAATGGAATAGATTTAGCCAGAAAAATAAGAAAAAATGGTGATTGGAGTAGTCCCATAATAGTAGTAACATCCCACGAGGAGTTTAAAGTAGTAGGCTTTACAGGAAAAATACTAATGTTAGATTTTATAAATAAAAACAAAAAGCTAGAACAGGAATTAACAGATGCATTAAAAGTAGCATTAGAAATAACATCAAGTAAACCAAGTTTCAATTTTTCTTATAAAGGTGATTATTTTTCATTACCTTATGATGACATTGTGTATTTTGAAAAGAGTTTAAATGATAATTCTAGTATTATAGTATGTGAAAATAGGGAATATACTGTTCGAAAAACAATTTCTGATTTAGAAAAAGAATTAGAAAATACAAATTTTATAAAGACACATCGTAGTTGTATTGTAAATGCAAACAAAATAATAAAAATAAATTATGATTCAGGAATTATCTATTTTAAAGAAAATAAAATAGATTTATTATCAAGGGGCAATAAAAAAATACTAAGAGAGAAGATGAATAAGCTAAATGGCAGCAACGCTTAGTCTTTTAACTTCTTTTCTCTATGCATTTTTCAGTTACTTAATTGGTTCATTGGCATTTCAAGAAAAAATTTATATAACAAAAAGAACTATGGCAATATTGCTTTTATTTTCTTTACTATGCTATATAATTAATTTCTTAATAAAATCATCATTTTCTAATTTCTTGATTTTTTTTGCTTTAATTCCACTATATAGAGTAATATTTCATAAAAATCAATTAATAAATACTTTTGCAGCTTTCTTAATTTATACCATCGATTTATTACTAAAATTGATAATATCTTACATTGTTAGTGGGTCATTTTCAATTATTAATTTTGAAAGTTACAATATGGATAAATTTATACTGCACGCAATTTCTTTTTTATCCAGTTTGGTGATTTTGTATTTAATGAGAAAATATATAAATAAGGCTTTTTATAAAATATTAACGAATAAGCACAAAGCTATCATTCTTTTACTAGTATTGTTTATTGATGTAAGTTTTAATAATCTCTATCAAGGTTTTAATATTACAACAACAGATTTTATAATACTAGCAATCGCAATCATTTGTTTAATATACTCAATCGATAAAAGCTTTCAATTAGACAATGTAAATGAAGATTATAAAGAAATCTCAAGCTATTCAAAATTAAATGAAGAATTAAATAGAAATTATAGAAAACAAATTCATGAAAATAAAAACCAATTATTAATGCTTAGGGCAATGATAGGAGAAGAAAAAAATGATTTATCAGAATATCTTGATTGCCTATTAGGAGATTATAAAGAACAAGTAAAAAACTATTGGTTAAGTGATCTATCTTATATTCCTCTTCCAGGAGTAAAGAACTTTTTAAATAACAAATTAATTAAAATGAAAGAAATAGGTGCTAGTATTGAAATATTTGTTAGTAATGAACTAGCTGATATATGCTTAAATTTAGACCAGAGGCAATACAAAGATTTTGCAACAGTATTAGGCGTAGTAATTGATAATATGATTGATTGTGTAAAAGAACAAGAAGAAAAATTAATTAGTATACATTTCTTTTTAGAAAATAATGAGTTGCATGGAGAATTTGTAAATAATTTTGTAGGGAAAATTGAACTGGATCAAATATTTAGTAGTAATTATAGTACCAAAGGAAAAAATAGAGGAGTAGGATTATCACTAGTAAATAAGATTATTACAGATAATGATTATATTGATTGTAGACCGAAAATTATAGATAATTTCTTTGTACAAGATATTACTTTAAAATTAGATAAATTATTAAATTACCAAAAATCTTAAAATAATAACCAATTATCACGGATAGCAACAATCGAATAGAAAAAAGTGCTACTATACATTTGTACAGAAGATAAGAAACTGTATTAGAATTGAAAGTGAGGTTAAAAGATGATAGGAAAAGTAAAGTGGTTTAATAATGAGAAAGGATATGGATTTATTACTTACAAAGAATATGATGATATATTTGTACATTATTCAGCAATTAATATAGATGGCTATAAAACATTAAAAAGTGATGAATTAGTACAGTTTGAGTTAATTACAACACCAAAAGGATTACAAGCTAGAGATGTCTGCCAATTAGGTGCTAGTTATTAATAAAAATTAAATATATAAATCAAATCCCTTAGATGATACAAAAATGACAAGATAATATATCTTGTTTTTTTTAATGCTTTATTTACAAAATCTTTCTGTTTAGTATTATACATGATATACTGATATCATATATGAAACAAAGGAGTAATTATGGTATTTGCAAGTAATAATAAGGGAAAGTTAAAAGAAATTAGATATATATTAGGGGACAATATTAAATCTTTAAAAGATTTAAATATCGATATTGAAGTAGTAGAAGATGGAAATACTTTTTATGAGAATGCTTCAAAAAAAGCAACAGAAATTTATAAAGTATGCCATGAAGCAGTAATAGCTGATGACTCAGGACTTTGTATTGATGCATTAGATGATTTTCCAGGAGTAATGACAGCTAGATTTTTAGGAGAAAATGCTAGCAATATAGAAAGAAATAATTATATTTTAGAAAAGATGAAAAATAAGCAAGACAGATCCTGCCGTGTAATTTGTGTATTAGTCTATTATGATGGAGAACATTTACTAGCAAGCGAAGGAGTAATTAAAGGTATTATTTCTAAAGAAAGACGAGGAACTAACGGATTTGGATTTGATGAGATAGTAGAATTAGAAGATGGGAAAACATTAGCAGAACTTTCAAGTGATGAGAAAAATAAGATAAGTGCTAGATATTTAGCAGCTATACAATTAAAAGAACTATTAAACGATAAAAAAGATAATTTTAAATAGTTGCCATTCTATAACCAACATCTCATATAATAGTTCCTATTCAAAGCTAATTTAAAATTATAAACCATTCAAATATAATACATTTATTATATATTTTAACTTAAAAATAACTGTAAATGGGTATTCACTGCCGACTTTAGTAGCCATAATTAATTGACTAATACAGAAAAAAGTGATATAATAAGTGCGATTTTGAGGAGAAAACTTAAAATGAAAAATTATGGAAATGGTCTTTATAAAAAAAGTGAAGGATTAAATGGTGCAGTATCAGGTTCTACTTATTTTATAACATTTGGAAAATATGCAAATGGTGAAGCAAATGTTGACACAATGGACCTTAATGCACTTGTTGATGAAAGTAAATTTACCTATGATTATGATAACGATATCTATGTAAATGAAAATGGAGCAGTAGCTGATGCCTATTTCTTTACAGAAGACAATGGAAAGTCAAAGAGAAGAGCCTTAGAAATATTAATTAATAAGAAAGCTCAGTATCCAGAGTATGAATTTAAACTAATCCCTGGTGAATTTCCAATGGATGCAACAGGAGAATTCTACGGTTATAATGGGGAAGGAAAACAAGTGGTTACAAAAGAAACGGAATCTAGAAACTCTACACATGTACTATATATTACTAATTATAAAGATTATCTTACAAAAAATATCAAAAAAAATATTAAATAATACTATTAAAATACTTAGATTTAATCCTAAGTATTTTTTAATTTTTCTAAAAAAGTATGCTATAATAAATTTCGACAGGAGCTATGTATATGGATAATTTTGATATAAGAAGTAAACGAATTAGTGTATTAAATGTATATGGAGAAGATTTTTGTAAGAAAGAATATTATACAAATCCAGCTATTGGTAGAGATGAACAAATTAAAAGATTAATTTTAATACTTTTAACACCTGATAAATCAGCTGTTTTAATTGGGCCTCCAGGAGTTGGTAAAACAGCTATTGTAGAAGGATTAGCTTATAATATACAAAAAGGAAATATTCCGGATGTTTTAAAAGGGTATAGAGTTATTAAAGTAAATACTTCTGCCCTTCTTGGAATAGATCCACAAACAGGAGAAGCAAAAGTACAGACGTTATTAGATGAATTAAAGAATGAAACAAAATTAATTTTATTTATAGATGAAATTCATACATTAATGGGGTCTAAAGATGAAATATTAGATTTTGCCAATATGTTTAAACCGGCTTTAGATAGAGGAGATATTAAAGTAGTTGGTGCAACCACTACAGAAGAATATGAACGATATATTTTACGTGATAAAGCATTTGTTAGACGTTTTCAAAAAGTGGAAGTAGAAGAACCAACTAGAGAAGAAAATATCCAAATATTAGTAGGTACTTTACCAAAAATTGAAAAAAGAACAGGAACAGAAATGAAATATAGTCCCTATATTCAAAGAAAATTAATGGAGTTTGTAACGGATATTACAAGTGAATATAAGAGAGTATATGAAATAGGTTCAAGATATCCAGATGTATCTTTAACGATTGTTCAAGAAGCATTTTCTAATGCTTTATTTGATAATAGAAGAGAAGTAGGAGCAATCGATTACCGAAATGCAATTATTCATAGTAAAAATATCTATCCTGATGTTATCAAAAAAGCTATTCCTCAATTTGATATTATTTTTGAAGAACAATTAAGACAAGATTTCATAAAACCCCTAGGAGAAGAAAAAGAATAATTTGTCGCTTTGAAAGTGACAACATTTTATAAAAAATAGCATATAATGTCTGTGTATTAAGCAATAAGTGATCTTTGATAAATAAATTAAGAACTATGTGAAAAACTACTTGCAAAGTAGCATAGATATTATCTCGTTCTTCTTATCTAGGAGTGTGAATTTTTAGAGGATGGAGTAAGAGTTATTAGTGATAATAATTCTAAGAGTAACTAAGTTACGAAAGAGATAATAGTTGTCTTATATATGAGAGTAAAGGCAGGGAGACTATCGTTACCAATCTTTGAAAGCCCATGAGTGTAAACAAAGTGGAGGAGTAGAACAGAAACAGTTACTATCTGTGGTGGATAGAGATATGACTGAATTACCATAAGGTAAAAATGAATTTGCAGTTGAAGTATAGTGATATACTATAAGATGGAACCCCCGTATCTCAGCACAAATCTGCAATATTGGTAAGAAATAAGGGTATTTCTGATTGTCTAACGCGTGTTGGGATTGAGAGTATTATTCTCTTGTGGTCTTGGAGTTTACTTAGGTAAAAGTGGAAAAAGGGTCGCTACCTTTCAGGGCTTTTACTTACCAGTGGCTGAATATACTTGTTTATATAGGATTAATGTGAGGAGCATCTTAATTTATTTATCAAAGGTCATTTCTTTGCTTAATCTGATTTTGTAATTACTATTATGTGATTATGAAATTGACAATTCTTTTGAAGTGATATAGTATAGTACCATATCAATTATGTAGTGATCTTTGATAAATAAATTAAGAACTATGTGAAAAACTACTTGCAAAGTAGCATAGATATTATCTCGTTCTTCTTATCTAGGAGTGTGAATTTTTAGAGGATGGAGTAAGAGTTATTAGTGATAATAATTCTAAGAGTAACTAAGTTACGAAAGAGATAATAGTTGTCTTATATATGAGAGTAAAGGCAGGGAGACTATCGTTACCAATCTTTGAAAGCCCATGAGTGTAAACAAAGTGGAGGAGTAGAACAGAAACAGTTACTATCTGTGGTGGATAGAGATATGACTGAATTACCATAAGGTAAAAATGAATTTGCAGTTGAAGTATAGTGATATACTATAAGATGGAACCCCCGTATCTCAGCACAAATCTGCAATATTGGTAAGAAATAAGGGTATTTCTGATTGTCTAACGCGTGTTGGGATTGAGAGTATTATTCTCTTGTGGTCTTGGAGTTTACTTAGGTAAAAGTGGAAAAAGGGTCGCTACCTTTCAGGGCTTTTACTTACCAGTGGCTGAATATACTTGTTTATATAGGATTAATGTGAGGAGCATCTTAATTTATTTATCAAAGGTCATTTATTGACTTATAAAGCAAAAAGTGATATAATTTGCTTGATTTAGAAATTTGCAATGAGTTTATTTGAAAAATATTAATCAGGAGATATGAATGAGTTATATAGGAGGGATTAATATATGAAGGAACAAATAGTAAATTATCTAAATCAAAGTAAAACAAAGGAGTTTGTTGACTTGCTTTTTTCTTTTATAGATAGAACAGGTCAAAAGGATTCTGATGTTTACAACAGAGTAGGTATCGATAGAAGATTATTCAATAAGCTAAAAAAGGGAAACCGAGTATTATGCAAAGAGAATATTATGAGATTATGTGTATCTTTAGAGCTTGACTTAGAAGATTCACAAAAGTTATTAGGAAGTGCTGGATACACATTCAGTACAACAAGTGACTTTGATCTAATCTTGAGATACTGCATATCAAACAAAATCTATGATTTGGAAACAATAAATGGATTGTTGTATGATTACACTGATGCTGTCTTGTGTTAAACAGACAGTTTTTATTTTGCTTGGTATTGCACTTTTTATATATATTTCATATAATATAGAAGGAACTTTTATCGAAAGGTTGTAAAAAAGTTTAAGCGCCAGATCCTTTAAAGGATGACGAGGTTAGTAGTGATCGAAATATTCGGCGGATGCTACTACGGAGCAAGTGATTCGTTAGATATATATGTAAAAAATAAAATCAATATTATAACAGAGTATATATCCCCACTAATTGTTTTTATAGTGGAGGAAAATAAATATGTGTGGAATTGTTGGATATGTAGGAAAACAACATCCAAAAAACATCCTAATAGATGGATTAAAGAAATTAGAGTATCGTGGATATGACTCTAGTGGTATTGCTTTAAAAGAAAAGAATACTGTTCAAATTATAAAAAGTGTCGGTAAAATAAAAACATTAGAAGAAAAAATAGACAGTAGTGAAATTATCTCTTCTAATTTGGGAATAGCCCATACTAGATGGGCAACTCATGGAGAAGCAAATGAGACAAACGCTCATCCTCATCGAGTAGGAAGGGTAACTATTGTACATAACGGTATTATTGAAAATGCCTCTGAATTAAAAAAAGAGCTTATCAAAGAAGGAGTCCATTTTAATAGTGAAACAGACACAGAAGTAGCTTGTGCCATTCTTAATAAATATTATGATGGAAATCCAATTACTACGATTGAAAAAGCTACTTCTATATTAAAGGGCTCTTATGCCTTTGGAATTTTATTTGATGATAATGATAAATTATTTGCCGTTAGAAAAGACTCTCCATTAATTGTAGGAATTGGAGAAGGAGAAAACTTTATAGCATCAGATATAGCAGCTATTATTAAATATACAAATCAATATATTTTATTAGAAGATAATGAAATAGTAGAGTTATCAGAAAATGAGTATTCTGTATATAAGAATGGTGAGAAGATTACTAAGAATGTTGAAACTGCTACTATTAAAGAGGAAGAAGCAGATAAAGGTAATTATAAACATTTCATGTTAAAAGAAATTATGGAAGAGCCAACTGTTTTAGAAAGAACTTTACATAGATATCTAGATAATATGGACTTAATGTATGATGTAAGTTCTTATGAAGAAATTCATATAGTGGCTTGTGGTTCTGCCTTATATGCTGGAATGATTGGTAAAAGCTTATTAGAAGAAAAAGCTAATATTAAGTGTTTAGTAGAATGTGCTAGTGAGTATCGTTATAAGAAAGTAATTTATAATTGTAAAACATTAGTAATATTAGTATCTCAATCAGGAGAAACAGCTGATACGATTGCTGCTATGAGAAAAGCAAAAGATTTAGGAATAGATACTTTAGCTATAGTTAATGTAAAAACTTCTACGATTGCTAGAGAAGCTGATCATGCTTTATTTATTGAAGCTGGTCCAGAAATAGCAGTAGCAACTACCAAAGCTTACTTATTACAAAGTGCTATATTTTCTTTAATTGCTTTAAAAGCTGCCAAAGTATTAGGACTTGAAAAAGATTATGATAAGATAATGGAAGAAGCTAGAAGATTACCTAATATGCTTCAAAAAGTATTAGAAGATAGAGAAGAATTTAAAAATGTTGCTTCTGAAATCGTAGATTGCCATGATGCCTTCTTTATAGGTAGAGGAATTGATTATGCCATGTGCTTAGAAGGAAGCTTAAAACTAAAAGAAGTTTCTTATACCCATAGTGATGCTTATGAAGCTGGAGAATTAAAACATGGTACAATATCTTTAATCCATGAAGGAGTACCAGTATTTGCTATTATTACCGATGATAGTACAAAAGATAAAACAGAGTCTAATGTCATTGAAGTAGAATCTAGAAAAGCAAGGATATATACAATTACCAATGATGAGAAAATTAAAAATCATCACTTTAGATATGTTGTAGAAAAAACTAGCTACTACTTCCAAGCAATCCTTGTAGTGCCACCTCTACAATTAGTAGGATACTATGTAGCAGACTTACGAGGACTAGATATTGATAAGCCTAGAAATTTAGCAAAGTCTGTAACAGT
>CAMUZJ010000013.1 GCA_947165195.1 uncultured Bacillota bacterium | reverse complement strand
ATTCTCGCAGGATTTTAAGTCCTGTGCGTCTACCTATTCCGCCACTCAGGCATATGGTGACCTGTATGAGATTCGAACTCATGACCCTTTGATTAAAAGTCAAATGCTCTACCTACTGAGCTAACAGATCATGTACTTAATTAATGGCTGCCTCGGTTAGATTCGAACTAACGCATGTCAGAGTCAAAGTCTGATGCCTTACCACTTGGCTACGAGGCAATACTAAAGTGGTGGAGAGAGATGGATTCGAACCATCGAACTCGTAGAGAACAGATTTACAGTCTGTCGCGTTTAGCCTCTTCGCTACCTCTCCAAAAAAATGGTGCCGAAACCAGGACTTGAACCCGGAACCTACTGATTACAAGTCAGTTGCTCTACCAATTGAGCTATTTCGGCATTATGGTGGGCGATATAGGACTCGAACCTGTGACCCCCTGCTTGTAAGGCAGGTGCTCTAACCAACTGAGCTAATCGCCCAAAATCATTAATTTTTTTGTCAGTTGACGTTATTAAATATATCAATTTAATGAATGTTTGTCAACACATTTTGCTTTTTTTTTTAATTTTTTTATTTTTTTGAATTCATTTCCAAAATTTTACCACTTATCCATGAATCTAAATACTTAGCCATTGTTGAAAATCCACTTGCGGTCTCTATAATTTTTTGACGTTTAGAATTTTTACTATGAACTTCAAATTCCTTAATACTTAATTTAAGTTGTCTTTTTTCTTTATTGACTCCTACAATTTTTACTTTTATTTTTTGTCCAACTTTACCATAATCATTTACATTTCTAACAAAATTATTAGATATTTCTGATATATGGATTAATCCACTATATTTTTCTACATTAACAAATATGCCATATTTTTCTATTCCAGTAACAGTTCCTGTTATAACATCTCCTATTTCAAGTGTACGCATAAAAACACCTCTTTGCCAATTATACCACTATTTTATCAATAGAACAAGTAATCTAATTGCCGAATATTTATATATATGATATAATACCACTGGTGATTTGAAATGGAAGAAGAAAATATAGAATTAAAAATCATTTCTTTGATAGATAAAATTAGGCCCTATTTAATAAATGATGGTGGTAATCTTGAATTCGTAAAATACGAAGATAATATAGTATATGTAAGATTGACTGGCGCATGTAAAGAATGCTCTTTAATCGATTTTACATTAAAAGATGGTATTGAAGAAATGATTATTAGTGAAATACCAGAAGTAAAAGAAGTAGTAAATGTAGACTAAGCAAAGGATGACTTTGCTTTTTTTATCCACTCTATTTCATTAAAATTAGAGAAAAATAAAGAAAAAATATTTTTTAAAAGAATTTCATAATCTGTCATCTTTTGATTAATAAGCTCTATCTTATCTTTTATATATACCCCTTTATCAAGATAATCATCTATTAAGTCAAAATAATAGGTAGGAAATAAAAGTCTACCATAAATTAATATTTTATCATATCCATGGATAGAAATAGCTAATTTACAAATAAATTGCGTGATTTCTGCACTGTTTTTATCTTTTTGAAAAAACAAATACTTAATATACTCAGCAATATCTCTTTCTTTATAATCAATAATCGCATTTGTTGGCAAACGAAAAATACCATCATTAATTCTTTTTCGACATAAACTTTTTTCGTGAAAATGAATTCTGTCCTTATTGTACAATAAGAAAGCCATTGCTGTTTCTCCAAACCCAATATAATAATCTCTTGTTTCTAATATAATATTATTACCATCTTTTTCTGTCATTTGCTCTATTGCATCTATTTTTGTTTTCCAAAGTGATATCCAACCAAACTGCTGATTATTTACTAAATTTATTTTGAAATTATGAAAAATTTCATTCACATTCATAAAATTCTTATTTTGTACTTTTAGCAATATATAATTAGTACCTTTATAAAATGTTAAATATTCACCATTTCTATTTTTTAAAGTCCTATAAAAAGTATCATCTTGATTGGTATATACTACATTATCTAAAAAATAATTTACTTTATAGATAATAAATAAATAATTGTTTTCTTTAACATAAATAAATTTGTCCGTCTTCGTTATCTGAGGATCTTTAAAGCCATAATAATACATTAATAAACTTTTCATAGTATAATATATTCTAAAAAGATATGAAAAATATCAAAAAAAAGATAGTTTCCTATCTTTTTTGACTATCTTTTGTAGCAGTTGTCTCTTTTGACTCTTTTCCCATAGACTTAAGCATCATATCAATTTCCTTTTGATAACGATCTTTATTTTTTATAGCCTCATCATAAGAATTGTTTCTAGCTTCATTATCTGCTTTTCTTTTATCTATAGCTTCTTTCGTACTATTTATGTACTCTTTAAGTTCTTTTAAAACATTATCACGCATTTTTGCATAGTTATTTTCTTCTTCTTTTGCCTGTTCTACTAACAATTCTGTTATATTTTCACTTTCTTTTTCTACTTCTTCTTTTTCTTTATTCAAGGAATTAGCCATATCAATCATACGAGCTAAATCATCTTTTGGAATATTAACTTCAGTGGATTGTCCTTGAATTTCTACTTCATCAGTAATTTCACTATCTGATGAGATAGATACATTATCTTCCGTAGATTCTACATTTTCTTCTTGCATAGAATCTTCTTTCGAATATTCTTCTGCATCTTCCTCACTGTTTGATTCAGTCACTTGTTTTTCTGATTCATCTTCGGGATATTCATCCACCATCTCTACGGCAGAAGGAGCAACACTTTTAATTTTTTCTCTTAAAATAGTTTCTTCTTCTTCTGTTAAATATTGTTTAGCTTCAAAGATATCATCTTGTTTTTGTCTAATATAATCTGCAACCTTTTCAACAGAAAAATCGCCATTTTCTTTATTTTTCTCATAATCATCTATCGCACTTTGAATATCTAAAATACTATTTACTGTCTTTTCCAAATAATTTTCATCACTAGATTCTCTACTATTTCTATCTTCCGGAATAATCACACCATCTTTATGGTCTATTTCCTCTTTTTGAACAACATCATCATCTTTATGTTCTGCTTCTTCTTCTACATATTCGGTTACATCCTCTTCTTCTTGAATTTCAGAAGAGTCGCCTTCTTCCTCACCATTTCTATTAAAAATATCATCATTCACACCTTGCAAAGAATCTGCATTTTCTAAATTAATACTAATATCAGAAATAACTGGAACTTCTTTCTTCTCAAAGTTAGTAATTGGGTTAATTTTAAATTCTTCTAACTCTGAACTATTTTCCTTTGCTTCTTTAATTTGTTCCATTTTTCTATCAATTAAATTAGAAACATTAGTAGAAATTTCATTTTCTTCTATAGGAGCCTCATTATTGAAAGAAACCTCACTTGCTTCCTTCATCATACCTGCATCTATAACCCTATTTAATCCAACTGCATTTCTCATAGCAGTCATATGCATATTATTATCTAATCTAATAGCACGTCTTCCTGTTCCATCGTATATAAGCTTGTTATCTGAATGTAGTATATTAGCATCTACAAGAGAGTTTTTCAATTGCTCAATACGTTGGTCATATTTACGAGAAAAATCCTCATGAAAAGCTCTAACAGCCTTATTCGTTTCCTTCTTTAATTTTAATACCTTAGATGAATTGCCTTTAGCATCTTTTCCTAATTCAGAAAAATTATCATCCCATTCTTCTAAAAATATCTTGTCCGTCATAATAAAAACCTCCCTTTAACTATTCGGCTTTTGACAATTCACGCAATATATCCTTTATTCTATTCCATTCTTCTTCATCATCAACGCCTAACAATCTAGGTTTTCCAGAAGTACGTTCAACACGTGAAACATACACTGTTACATTTTCGTTTTCATCTCTTTCATTTTTTGTATATATTACATACTCATTTCTATTATCTTTAAATTCAAATGCCAATATTACTTCAACAACTTCAGTAGAACCGTCTTCTGCAACAATTGTCATCATCTTTTTTTCTTTTTCTTGCATTTGGTTTTCCATAATATGAAGACCTCCTCTATTATTCATATAATTATATTTTAACATATTTTCAATTAAATACAAGTATTTTACTTGATTTTTTTCAATAGAAAGGTTCTAGCACCATAGCTACAATAGTTTGAAATATAATCATCTAAACTACTAATATTATTAACTGAAGTAGCCTTTGGATTACTACTCTCATAATACCCTTTTAAACGAACTTTATCATAAGCATAATCCCCAAAAATATAATCATATTCTTCAAAATAATCGGTTGCTTTTTCCATTGTTTCCTCTAAATTAAAACACTCTTTATCATTTCTTATTAATTCATATTTGTTACCTAATAAATCAATCGTTTTCATAATGCACCTCAAAAATATTATACCATGATAAATAAATTTAATATTCTTTTTTTACCAATATTACATCTTCTCCTATTTTATTAATTTCATGCCAATATATTTTAGTATCTAAATCTTTACTTAAATTAAAAATTCCTTTAGAAGATTCGATAATAAGAGAGTCAATTCTTCCATTTTCATCAATTACTGCATCAATAATAGAACCAATATTTTTGCCATCTGTCATACTAATAATTTTTTTTGTTTGTAGTTCTGATAATCTCATAAAATACCTCTCTTCGATTCATTATATTCCATTCTTTAAAAATATATGATTTACTTTAATGTCTTTTTTAATTGTTTAATAGCACCTTTTTCTAATCTTGATACTTGTGCTTGAGAAATATCTAATTCTTTTGCTATTTCCATTTGAGTTTTTCCCATAACATATCTTTGATTTAATATATAATTTTCTCTGCTATTTAATTCATCAATAGCATTTTCTAAAGCAATTCTAGAGGAAAGTTCTGCTGCATTTACTTTTTTATCTTCTATCTGATCATATAAAAGAATGGTATCTCCCCCATCATTATAAATTGGTTCAAAAATACTAACAGGTTCTTTTAAGGAATCTAAAGCATTTATTACCTCAAATGGACTAACTCCTAACTTTTCAGCAAGTTCCCCATCATTCATTTCTACTCCATGCTTAGAATAATTTTCTTCTCTTAATTTAATTGCCTTATAAGCTAAATCTTTCACTGATCGACTTACACGAATACTATTATTATCTCGTATATAACGCTTTATTTCTCCAAGTATCATCGGTACTGCATAGGTTGAAAATTTTACGTCATAAGACAACTCAAAATTATCAATTGCCTTTAATAGTCCTATACATCCTATTTGGAATAAATCATCTAAATTATCTACTTTATTATTTAATCTACGTAAAATAGATAAAACTAATTTTAAATTTCCATTAACAAGTAATTCTCTTGCATAAGAATCTCCATTTTTAAATGCTTTAAATAATTTAGTCATTTCTTCGTTACTTAATACTTCAATATCATTTGTATTAATACCCGTTATTTCTACTTTATATTTCGCCATAATTCAGCCTCCAAAATGAATTATGGTGTTTTTTTTATTATTTAAACAAAAAAAGAAAGAGGATTAGTCTCTTTCTAAAAAATCTGCTCCTTTATGCGGTTCTTCTCTAAGTAAATTGTTATAATCTTGTTGCCTAAGAACTTCATAGATAGCAACTGCTACACTATTAGAAACATTTAATGCCCTAACGTTATCTGTCATGGGAATTCTCATACAATGTTCTAAGTCTTTTTTTAAAATCTCTTTCGGTATACCAGTAGACTCTTTGCCAAATATTAAATAAATATCGCCATTATGCTCATTGGTAAAGTCAAAACTGGTATGAGGTTTTCTACCATATCTAGTAAAGTAATAATAATTTCCTTTATTTTTACTTTTAAAATCGTCCCAATTTTCATATACTTCATATTCTAATTTATCAATATAATTTACTCCACTTCTTTTTAAATGAGCATCATCTAAAACAAAGCCTAATGGTTTAATCAAATGAAGTTTTGTATTAGTTGCAACACATGTACGCATAATATTACCAGTATTTTGAGGAATCTCTGGCTGGTATAAAACAATATGATTCATCTTTTTCCCTCCTAAACAAAAGAAGAGTTTTACTCTCCTATATGATTTAATTCAAAGTATTGTTTTGTTTTTACTATTGTTAAATGATTTTTATCATTTTCTTGTAATATGTATTTTATTTTTCCATCTTCAAAAGTAACAAACGCTGGATAATTCTTTGTTAATTTGATTTTATATGGATATTTTTCATTGAATGTATTTACAAAATCTTCTTCGTTAACATCACTTAAATTCAAATAAACAACTGCATCTGATAAATCTCTATCAGAGACAAATTTCATTAATTTTTTTTCATAATTTCTACAAATATCATTACTAGAAGTACACATATAAATGGTAATTGTTGGATTTTCTAATATAAAATGATCTAATTCTTCACTAGTAATTTCTGAAAATGTTCCTCTAATAACAGGAGTTTGTCTTTCAAGTTCACTGAAGACATTATACCAATTACATAAGTATAATGTGATTGCCATTCCTGTAATAAAGATAATTGCTAATATTACATAATTTTTGAATCCTTTTTTTTGGGACATATTATCACTCCTACTAATTATGGTATCATATTTTTAATACTTTTTATAGCATTAATTCATAAATCTAGCCAAAACACTTTTTACAGTATCTATATCTTCATCATAGAAATCTAATCGAATACTTGCATATTTTTTTAGTAAATCCAGATCCTCTAAATTCTTATTTTGATAATTCAATATATGCGTATTTACTCCATCAAAGAACACTGGAAATAATCTGCTTTTATTATCTCTTAACCTGTAGTCATAAACTTTTGTAGAAATATTTAATATATTTCCTTTTATAATCATATTTTCTACTTTTCCATATCCCACTATTTCTATATTTGGATAAGTATTAAAGGTTTTTACATATTGGTTAATGAATGAAATAATCTCTTCACTAGAAAATTCAACGGAAAGTGTGATAGGTTGTAAAGTTAATTTATAAAGATAGTAAGCTGTGTACACATTAGTAACATTTAATCCATAATCTCCTACTAAGCTATCTTTTAAGGAAAAATCAAAATAATCTGCTACCAAAGCTCTTCTTTCATAGCCACCTACTGGGTTTCTTGAATTTCTAAGTGGTACATAATAAAATCTTTCGTTATTTTTATATTCTTTGTATAGTTCTGGATCTTTTACATATATCCTTTTTACTTTGTATCTGTTGCATATTTCAAGTTGTTCTCTTGTGTATACACTAGCTGTCAATACTGGATCTAATGGAGTCTCTGGTACATTTAGTAGCACTTCACAGGCAGAAAAATTACTAGAAAGATTCATTCTTGCTTGGACTAGCTTTTCTGTTAATTGTCTTCTTAAGTCATTTATTTCTTTAATGGAAATGAATATTTCTGGATCTGAATCTACAATCGTAGTAGTACTTATAAAAGGAGTATCCCCTAATTTTTCTACTTGTTCTCTAATTCTTTGTTTGGAAATAGGAGAATTCTGAGATACTTCTACTTCTTTACCGGTTACTTTAAAGGAAAAAGTTCCATCTGATATTGTAATTTCTAAAGGTTGATATACCCTTGCTTTTACTTGCAACGTTACTGGTATTCTTCTTATTGGTAACTGTCTTAAACTATTTATTAATTTAAAATCTTTTGTCTTACAAACTATATCAGTACCAGTAAGACCTACTTTATTATCCACATAGCAAATACTTCCAGCAGGACAAGTTGCTACTAATTTACCATTTTGATCATATAAATAATTGATGATAAAACCTGCTCCACTATTTAAAAAGCGAATAGCATCTTGTTGATTTAATTCTTCTTTTAAGTGTATTTTAATTTTTTTAGAATCTACTCCTAAAACCTTTCCTATCTCTAAACCAATATGATTTGGTGTAGAAGTATTCATAAGATCTGATGGTTCAGCCTGAAATATATATCCTTCCGTAAATCCTCTATTAAATATTGTTTTCAACTGTTTATTTATCTTATTAATATCAACATTCGTACAATAAGTATCGATTAAATTACGATAAAATCTAGTAACAAATCCTACATATTCTGGACTCTTCATACGTCCTTCTATTTTAAAACAATCAATATCACTATCTAATAGTTCTTTAAATCTTGTGGAAGTATTTAACTCCTTTGTACTTAATAAGTACTTATCTTTTTGAATAACTCTAGTTCCTTTTTCCAAGTTATAAGATAGTCTACAACATCCAGCGCATTCTCCTCTATTACCACTTCTATCTCCTAGCATACTACTCATTAGGCAACATCCAGAATAACTAATACATAATGCTCCATGAACAAATACTTCTTTTTCAATAGGTGTCTTAATATCTTCAATTTCTGTTAAAGTCATCTCTCTTGAAAAAACAACTCTTTTTACGCCCATTTTATAAAATAATTCTGCAGTTGCTTTACTAGATATATTAGCTTGTGTAGAAGCATGTACTTCTAAATTTGGATATTTTTCACGAACCAAGGAAATCATACCAAAGTCTTGGATTAAAACAGCATCTACTCCTGCTTTATGTAAGAATTCTATTTGTCCTAAAAACATAGGTACTTCTGAATCTTTAATTAAAGTATTCATCGTAACATAAAGTCTTACTCCATATAAATGACATAGTTTAATTGCTGTTAATATCTCATCATTATCAAAGTTTTTAGCAAATTTTCTAGCTCCAAAATTTTTACATCCTACATAGACAGCATCCGCTCCATTGGCAATTGCCTGATTTAGACTTTCCATATCTCCAGCTGGTACTAACAATTCATGTTTTTTCATTATTTCACCCCAATTTACTACAATCATTATAACACAATAATACAAAGAATTTGCTACTTATTGTCTTATGTTTTTAAAAAGATATCGCAAAATATATAGTATCATTATTCACTATTGTTATCAATATTTTATTTTTACTTTTCTAAATCATTTATTTGTTTTGTTAAAGCTTTTACCATTTTCTTTAGCATATCTAGTTCATTTATAGAATGATTAGGACTAAAATTATTTTTTCTCTCATCAATTACTTGCTTATAAAAGGCATTCGTACAAAGAACTTGTGCCGTTAACATCAACCAATTTCCTAAAGCATTTTGTTCGTTAGCAGTTAATTCATCAATTAATAAATAACCTAAAATAACAGCACTTCCAGAAAAAGCACCAGCAGATACATTTGGTAAACTCAAAATAATCACCTATTCTATTATAGAAGAAAAAAAGAAGTTTAGAACTTCTTCCTCTTACATATAATTATCAGCTTTTACTTCAAAATAGCTTTGTGGATGAGCGCATACTGGACATACAAGTGGTGCTTTTTTACCAACTACTACATGTCCGCAGTTACGACAAATCCAAATAGTATCTTTATCCTTAGAAAATACAACTTCATCTTCAATATTTTTTAATAATTTTCTAAATCTTTCTTCATGATGTCTTTCAATTTCTCCTACTGCTCTAAATTTAGCAGCTAATGCTTTGAATCCTTCTTCTTCTGCAACACGAGCAAATTCTTCATACATATCTGTCCATTCGTAATTTTCACCATCTGCTGCTTCTTTTAAGTTTTCTGTAGTTGTGGGAACTTCTCCTCCATGTAACTCTTTATACCACATCTTAGCGTGTTCTTTTTCATTGTTAGCAGTTTCTTCAAAGATAGCTGCGATTTGTTCATAGCCATCCTTTTTAGCTTTACTAGCAAAATACGTATATTTATTTCTAGCTTGTGATTCTCCTGCAAATGCTGCCATTAAATTTGCTTCTGTTCTTGATCCTTTTAATTCCATTATATCCCTCTTTCTAACTATGTTTAGGAAAAACTCCTGCTCATATTATACTATTGAAGAGGAAAACAATTCAATAAATTTCACCAATTTTTAACATACTACATAAAATACTATAGGTGATGGATATGAAAATGAAACATCCTATCTTTTGTAGATGCAATGCTTGTAGACAAAAAAGAAGAAATAATATTTTCTATTTAGCAAGCATCCTAGTTACTCTTATTATTATTTTTTATCAATTACTTTTACTTGTTTTTATAACAACAAGACTAAATGCTATTATCTTATTATTTGAATTCTTACTGATTGGATTCTTGATTTTTATTGTTCTCCTTTGAAGTAAAGGCTATCGTTTTATCCATATAATCTACCAATTTTTTAATGTTTATTGTGTCTATAAAATTTGTCTTATCTAACTTTACAATCTCAGGAATATTAATAAGAGAAAAAAACAAATCCTTTTCTTCCTCTGTTAATAAATATTTACTTTGATATAACTCAAATAAAGAATCCATTTCCACTTTATCATATTCTTTTCGATAAAATATTATTAAATCGTAGATAGGCAAATCTATCTTAGAAAAATTCCAACTAATAAGATATTTTTTATCTGATTCTAATATATGTTCTAAAGAAAGATTTCCATGCAATACAACATAACGTTCATTATATTTTTTTTCTTGTTTTTTATAGTAATCCTCTAAAAAAGCCCTAGAACCATTTAACATAAAATATATTTTAGATATATTCTTCATAAGTAAAAGTTCTGCTGGAGACATATAAATATGTTCTTCTATTTCATCTTGTAATTTGGAATAGTATAAAAAAACATCATTTAATCTTTTTATCGTATCTTCATAACGCATTTTTATTTTATCTAGATTAACTAGTTCAAATTTTGTTGTCTTACTATGGAGAATGCTCACTAAATATACTAAATCCTTTGCTCTATCGTTATCAGAGCATTCTAATTCTACGATAAAGGGATAAATCTCTTCTGTTTGATTAACTTCTATTGGCTTTACAAAATGAAAAAACTCTCTATTTTCTAAGTATGAATATATTTTTTCTATATTAATCTTTCTTTTTTTTACAACAAACTTTCTATCATCTTCTATAATAATTTTGGCTTTTTTTATATACTTTAAATTATTCATTTTTTAATGGGATGATTACTTTACTACCTATAGAAATAGAAGAAATATCATTATAGCTTTCTAGTTCTTCTTTCGTAATATTATATTTATCCATTATATTTTCTAAAGTTTCTTCTTGTCTTACTATATATACTGCATAAGTAGAAAAGGTTTCTTCACTATCTTTTAAAGATGTGAATAAAGACCCTACATTTTCTCCATCTACTACTATATTTTGTTCTTTTTGTTTTTCATCTGAGATTGTTTTCATTTTTATATTTTCCTCTTTTTCATTTAGTATATTATTTTCACTACTTATATCGATTTCTTCTATATTTTTATTTTCTTCTAATTCAAGAATTTGAATATCATCATCATTTTTTTCTTCTATATCCATTTTCTTTTCTTTATTATCTTCCAAAGTCTCTACTTCTAATTTTTCATAAGAAACATCTCCATCACATTCTCTTAACAATTCATCATCTTGAAATGAAAAACCATCTCCATCATCTGATGTAATTCGATCTATCTTTTTTTTATGTTCTTTTAAAGAAGTGTTCTCTTCCTCATCTAAATCGACTATCTCAATTCCTTCTACTAAAATATCAATATGACAGTTGATTGTATCATCACTTTCTATCTTATAATAAAAGTCATCTATATCAATTTTAGATGAAGACAAATCTAATTTTTCAGTCAATAATATTTCAGTAGGTAATTCAAAATAAAAATCCTCTTCTAATCTTGATGCTTCTGTTCTTTTATAGGTTCCTTTTATAAATAATTTTCCATCAATACTACTTGGATTTTTAAATTGTAATTCTTGATCAAGAGTAATAGAAGTTATTTCTCCAATCATTGATGGAAATTCTAAGCTTTTATCAAAAGTAATTATCTTCTTCATAACTTTCCTCCTAGAAAAAATATATGAAAAAAAAGAAGAATTATTCTAAAACACTTCTTTTTTTTCTACCAAATATCTGCTTATATATTTCTTTATAATTACTAACAAAAATAAAGGTAATATCTTTTTTTATCTCTTCTGGAATCAATTCTAAATCTTTTTGATTATCGAGTGGCATGAATATTTTTCTAACTCCTGCTCGATGTGCACCAATTACTTTTTCTTTTAATCCACCGATTGGAAGAACTCTACCTCTTAAGGTAATTTCGCCAGTCATAGCAATTGTTTTATCTACCTTTTTCTTAGTTAAGAGACTAATTAGGGTTGTTGTTATCGTAATACCAGCTGAAGGACCATCTTTATTAACAGCACCTTCTGGTACATGGATATGAATAGTATTTTCGTCTAGTATTTTTTCATCAATATGGAAGATTTTAGCATTTGCTTTTATATAGCTTAAAGCTATCATACAAGACTCTCGCATCACATCTCCCAAAGAACCAGTTAATATGAGCTCACTCTTTCCTTTAGAAAGATTGGCCTCGATTTGTAGAATATCTCCTCCAAAAACTGTGTAAGCCATTCCATTAACTACCCCATACTCAGACGACGCCATATTATCGTTATATAGGTATTTAGGCGCTCCAAGGAATTCTTCCACTTTTTCTTTATTAATTTTATAAAATGGAGAAGCATTATCAATAAGAATTTCTTTTACTATTTTTCTAAATACTGTAGCAATCGTTCTTTCTAACTCACGTACTCCTGCTTCTTTCGTATAACATCTTATAATATATAATAAAGCCTCATCATCTATTTGTACTTGTAATGGTGTCAAGCCATGTTGCTCTAATTCTTTTGGAACTAAATGTTTCTTGGCAATATCTAGTTTTTCATATTCCGTATAACTAGATAGATTAATGATTTCTAAACGATCTCTTAATTCATATGGAATCTGCTCTATATAATTTGCAGTTGCAATAAATAAGACTTTTGATAAATCAAATTCTTCTTCTATGTAATGGTCAGAAAATTTACTATTCTGCTCTGGATCCAAGACTTCTAATAAACTACTAGCAGGATCCCCTTTTATATCTTTTGTCATTTTATCAATTTCATCTATAATAAAAACCGGATTAGAAGTACCAGCTCGTCTAATACCTTGAATAATTCTACCTGGATTAGCACCTATATAAGTTCTTCTATGACCAATAATTTCTGCTTCATCATTTATTCCACCAACACTAATTTTAGCAGTTTTTCTTCCTAAACTTTTCGCAATACTTAAAGCTAAGGAAGTTTTACCAACTCCAGGAGGACCTACTAAACATAGTATAGGACTTTTTAAATGATTGGTATTTTGTTTTACAGCTAAATATTCTAATATACGTGATTTTACTTCTTCTAAAGCATAATGAGAAGAATCCAAAATACTCTTTACTTCTTTAAGAGATTGAGTATCTTTTGTATAAGTATTCCATGGGAGAGACAACATCCAATCTAAGTAATCTCGAATCATACCTAATTCTGGTGAATTACTATTAACTGCTTCATATCGATTAATTTCTCTTTTTATTTTTTCTTTTACTTTTTCATTACACTTTAATTTAGAACATTTTTTACGTAATTTAGAGACTTCATCATCTTTACTATTAGCTTCTCCCAATTCTTGTTGCATAAGTTTTATTTTTTCACGAAGAAAATATTCTTTTTGTGTTTCTGATAATTCTTGTTCTACTTTTTTTTCAATTTTTTGCTCTAATTCAATTAATTTCAAATCTTCTGTCATATCTTCAATTAATTGCTTAGTACGTTCAATAGGATCTATCATAACAATGTATTTCTTTTTCTTAGAATAATCTAAATTGATATAACTAGTTATTAAATCACACAAATCTGTTAAAGAATGCACTCTAGTTAATTGTGTCATAATAGCATTTCCCATAAAAGGAACTTTATTGACATACTTTTCTAAAGATTTTAACAGTATGTTAAAATAATCTCCATCAGAGTCTGTCGTAGGAATCTCTACTTCTTTATAATTAGCACAATAATAGTTATCAATTTGTGTATAATTGGCAATTTCAACTCTAGATATTCCTTCTATTATCAATCTTGTCTTTCCATTAGGAACAGACATCTTTAATTTTAATCTACCCAAAATGCCATAATTAGGAAGAGAAGTAATATCCATATTCTCATCATCTATTGGGTTAACGATTAACATTAAATTATCATTTATTCTATTCACAATTTCAATCATTTGTTGATCAAAAACGTTATCATATTCAATTCGAACTTCATTGTTTGGAAAGATGACCATATCATTTATTACTAAAACCATAGTTTTTTCTAAATCCATTCTCATCACCTCCAAATTTTACTAACGCTTTCTATTATATTCGTAAATTATATTTTTTTCAAGATGAACAAAGTTATTTTTGAAAAAAAGGGGGATAAAAAAAAGCACAAAAGTACTTTTTTCTAATTATTTATTTAGCTCTTTTAATTTTTCAATAGTCTTGCGCATCTCAAGGTCATATTTAACCATATCTAATCCACCAAATTCTTTTAAGAAATCTTCTTTAGACACATTATATTTCTTAGCTAATTCTTCGCTTTCTTTTACTGCTTCTTCATCAGTAACAGCTATTTTTTCTAAATTAGTAATTTCTTCTAGCATTAATCTATATAATACATTAGAATAAGCTTCTTTTTCTAATTGATTTCTTAAATCTTTTTCAGTAGTTTGTGTAAATTGATAATATAAATCTAATGCAATTCCTTGCATTTTTAATTGATCTTCAAATCTATGTAATAATCTATCAATTTCTTCATCTACCATTTCTTGTGGAATATCTACTTCTACATTTTTTGAAACAGCTTCTAATATAGCATCAATATATTGATTTTCAACATCTACTTCTTTTTTTGCTTCAATAGATTTTTTAATTTGATTCTTTAAAGTCTCTTCAGAATTTACTCCTTCCATTCCCAAATCATCAAAGAAGTCTTCATCCAATTCTCTAGTTATTTTATGTTTAATTTCATTTACTTTTACTTTGAATACTACAGGAGCTCCTGCTAAATCCTTAGCACCATAGTCTTCTGGGAATGTTACATGAATATCTTTTTCTTCTCCAGTCTTCATTCCAATTACTTGTTCTTCAAAACCAGGGATAAAGGTATTAGAACCAATTTCTAAAGAGTAGTTTTCCCCTTTTCCACCAAGGAATGCAACTCCATCTTTAAAACCTTCAAAGTCAATAACAGCGATATCTCCATCTTCTACAACACCATCTTCTTTTGTTGCTTCTTCTGTATATCTTTCTAATAAATGACCCATTTCATGTTCAATTTCTTCATCTGTAACTTCTACTTTTCCTGGAGTAACTTTTAATCCTGAGTATTTTTTAATTTTTACTTCTGGCTTCGTTACAATCTTAAAAGTAAATTCAACTGCATCTTCACTAATACTTTTTAAATCAACATTAGGTTGAACTACAGGAACTAACTTAGATTCTTCTAATGCTTTTACGTAAGCATCTTGTAATACTACATCTGCTGCATCAAGGAATAATGATTCTTTTCCATAATGCTTTTCATAAATTGCTCTAGGAACTTTTCCTGTACGGAAACCATCTACTTTAGCAGTCTTTTGTTTCTTTAAAAATGCTTTATCAACTGCTTTTTTCCAAGTTTCTCCTTCTATTTTAATAACTACTTCATGTACGCTTTTTTTAGATTCTTTTTTAGTAGTTTCTTTCTTTTCTTCCTTTACGGTTTCATTCTTATCTTTTTTAACAGCTTTTTTCTTTTCTTCTTTAACTGTTTCTTTTTCTATTTCTTTTTCTTCGACTTTTTTTGCCATATACTTTCCTCCAACGACTTATATTATAACGTATTATTCTTTTTTAGACAATATTTTCTTCCACTTTTTTAAACATAAATATTCTAAACCAATAGAAGCTAATATTACTTCAAATACTTGTAAGCTATACGCATACCTTGGCATTACTTCTATTAGTAAATATACAAAGAAATAAGTTAGTAAAATCATAAAAGTAATAATACAAACTCTATTAATTTCTAATAATTTATTCTTCTTAAAAACTTGATATCTAAAAATTGAATAGGTACCAACTAATGATAAAAATAACAAGATTAATATAAAGAGCTGATTGATAAAATTAAGAAAATGATACACTCCCATATTTTTAATATGTCCTATCGACCATGAGAGATCAGAATTTATCCATTGTATTTTTATTTTTTTTAAAAATAACTCCGGTATATTTTGATAATTACTTAGTCTCTCCATTACTATTTCTTTTGATTTTTCAGATGATCCTGCATAAATTAAAGCATCACTATCACTATACATTCCATTGGTATCATAATTAAATCCCAATACAAATTTCCAAGAGGGATTCATATTCTTTAATCCATTAGGACTAATATTAGTCTTTTCTAATAGGAAAGAACTTCCTTGAAAGATAGTATAATAACTAAATACTATCATTAAAAAACTTATCATAACTTTCTTCCAGTTATTTTTTTGTATTATCAAAAACAAAGAATATAAGAATATACTAAATAGAATAACAATTCCTTCACTTCTTAATATATTGGCAACGCCTATTAATAGTCCAATCATAATACTTTTAGATATATATTTATTCGTATAATCCACACCTACTAATAAATAAATGCCTAGTAATGTCAAAGTAACTGGTAATAATTGATTCGTAAGTACTGTATTTAAAAGTAGTGGAAAGGGAAATATCATATAAAAAATTGTCATTATTTTTGCGTACTTTTCTTTTACTACTTTTTTACTTAATAAATAGATGAGTACTACAGTAATTGAAGTAATAAGCGCATTCATTATCTTCAAAAATGTAACATTATTCACAATATGTAGCAATATACTTTGATAAATTACATGTCCCATCTGATAGCCCCATAAAAGGAAATAGGAAGATGTTTTATAATTACTACTACCTTGTAGTAATTCTAATGAAGCATCATACATAGTTTTAAAGTCCGATATAATCGGTGTATGGATAAATAATACAACTCCTAATCTTAATAAAAAAGCTATTACAAATAAAAGAATTATAAACTTATTTTTTTTTAAAATATCCATTAATTTATTCATATTTATCCCCCATATAATAATTTTACTCTATTATAATAGAGTAGAAATCGTTAATCACCACTCGAAACATTTATATACTAAGGATAATTGAAGGTAATTGAAATCGAGAGCGAACTCATATTTACGTTATTCTACAATAAACATCATAACACAAAAAAAGAGCTATTAAAACTCTTTTCCCAATTAATCTCTTACTTTAATATGAGCTTCTCTTAATTGATGCTCTGTAACGGTTGATGGACATCCCATTAAAGCATCAGATCCTCCGGCACTCATTGGGAAGGCAATTGTCTCACGAATAGAATCTTCATCTAGAAGTAGCATTAACATTCTATCGATACCAGGGGCCATACCAGCATGAGGTGGAGCTCCATAACTAAATGCTTCGTATAAAGCTTTAAATCTACTTTCTAGTTCTTCTTCTGTATAACCAGCAATTTCAAATGCCTTTCTCATAATATCTAAGTCATGGTTTCTAACGGCACCACTAGACATTTCAATACCATTACATACAAAGTCAAATTGATAAGCTAAAATCTCATCTGGTTTCTTTGTAGTTAAAGCTTCCATTCCACCTTGTGGCATAGAGAATGGATTATGCGTAAAGATAAATTTATCTTCTTCATCACTCCACTCATACATTGGAAAGTCTTTAACAATACAGAATTTAAATTCATTTTCATCAATTAATTCTAATTTTCTACCTAACTCATCACGGATAAGTCCAGCAAACTTAGGTGCATTCTTTCTATCAGCTATAAAGAAGATAACACTTTCTGGTTTTAAATTTCCTACTTTAATTAAATCTTCTCTCTCATCTTCTGATAAAAACTTATCGATTGGTCCTACAAAAGACATATCTTCCATTACCTTAAAGTATCCAATACCAGCACTCATTCCTATACTTTTTGCATAGTCACCTAATTCATTGAACCATGAGTTAGATTTTGATGCGATATTTTCTACAACAATTCCTTTTACTGTTACTCCTTTAAATGGACGGAAAGTAGTCTCTTCAAATACTTCAGTCAAATCAATAATTTCTAATGGATTTCTTAAATCTGGCTTATCATTACCATATTTTTCCATTGACTCTCTAAATGATAATCTTCTAAATGGCTCATCACTTAATTTCTTATCAGGAGCAAATTCTTT
>CAMUZJ010000012.1 GCA_947165195.1 uncultured Bacillota bacterium | reverse complement strand
AGATGAAAAATATCCAATGTATGACTTTAAACATAATAAAGGATATCCTACTAAAAAACATCTAGAAGCTATAGAAGAGTATGGAATAATTGAAGAACATAGAAGAAGCTATGGACCAGTAGCAGACTATTTAGAAAAAAATAAATAAAATTTACTTCCCATTAAAAGTAAACTATATGTTTTTGACATTTAGAAAAAAACTATGTATAGTTAAATAAAATTGAAGGTAGGATATAGTTGGTACAAAAGATTAGAAGCATAGAATTATTCTTCTTTCAATATTTGTAAGAGGAGAATTTTTGATGAAAATGAAAAAGAAAAATATTAGCTTTAGAACTTATCTTTCTTTATCCATATTTTTGACAATTTCTATTGGCTTTGAAATTTTTTTAAATATTTTATTTGGTCTTTCTCATTGTGGATTATTTGGAGGCTGTGAACAACTAAATATACAAAGTATCATTATTGCTAGTATTATGATACTTATTGTTATTTTTTCTTTTATAGTTATTAAAGGTACTCTAAAAAAATATAGACTAAAACCTTCATCTATATGTTTATCAATAATTTATATATTACTTTTATCTAAATTATTCTTAAAATTATTAATGATTGCATTTTTTAGTGGAGATAAATTTTTAATGTGTACATTACCTTTTGTAGCTATACTTTATATTATTGATAAAAAATTTAAGTCTGATAATGTTTATTCTAATTTGATTACACTTTCTATACTATGCACATTCAATCTATTATTAATGTATATAAAGTAATTTAGATAAAGGTATTTACAAATAATATTGAATGTGAAATAATGAGTAGACGTTGAAAAGAATTATAATAAAAATTACTAATCGATTATCATATGCTACATATTATGATTATAGATAGAAAATAAATACCAATAAAACAAGAAAGGATTGATTAAATGCATAAATATTTGGTTATTGTGGAAAGTCCAAGTAAAAGCAAGACCATTGAAAAATATTTAGGAGAGGATTATAAAGTAGTTTCTTCTAAAGGACATATTAGAGATTTAGCAACTACTGGTTCTTATGGATTAGGAGTCGATATAGAAAATGGATTTACTCCTAACTATGTACCTATAAAAGGAAAAAGTAGTGTTATTAAAGAATTAAAAAAAGATGTTAAGGATAGTGAACTTGTCTATCTAGCAAGTGACCCTGACCGAGAAGGAGAAGCTATCGCATGGCATTTAAAAGATGCATTAGGTATAAAAGATAAAAACTATAAAAGAGTTTTATTTAATGAAATTACTCATGATAAAGTACTAGAAGCTATTAAGAATCCAACAGTAATAGATGACAACTTAGTAAAATCACAAGAGACTCGTAGAATATTAGATAGAATTATTGGATTTAGACTTAGTAAATTATTACAAAGTAAAATAGGAGCTAAGAGTGCAGGAAGAGTACAAAGTGTAGCTTTAAAATTAATTGTTGATAGAGAAGAAGAAATAAGTAAGTTTATTCCAGAAGAGTATTGGACAATTACTGCTCAATTTAAGGAGTATGAAGCGACTCTATTTAAATATAGAGAAGAAGAGATAGAACTACATTCTAAAGAAGAAGTAGATAAAGTATTAGATAAATTAGGGGACAAATATAAAGTAGAAAGTGTAGAGGCAAAAGAAAAAGCAAGAAAAAGTAAGATGCCATTTATTACATCTACCTTACAACAAGAAGCTTCTACTAAACTAGGTTTTTCTGCGAAAAAGACTATGAGTATTGCTCAAAAGCTATATGAAGGAATTGACTTAGAAAAAGAAACAGTAGGTCTTATTACTTATATGAGAACAGACTCTGTTCGTCTATCCAATGACTTTGTATCTCCTGCTATGAAGTATATTGAAAAAGAATATGGAAAAGAATATCTAGGTAGTGTTAAAGTAAGTAAGAAAACTGAAAATGTACAAGATGCTCATGAAGCAATTCGACCAACTAGTATTGAAAGAACTCCTCTTAAAGTAAAAAAATATTTAAGTGGAGATGAATTTAAATTATATAGTTTAATTTTTAAAAGAACAGTTGCTTCCTTAATGGCAGATGCTAAAGTAAATCAAACAACTGTTATACTAGATAACAATGATTATAAATTTAAAGCAACTGGTCAAGAGTTATTATTTGATGGATACTTAAAAGTATATTCCGATTATGAATCTAGTGAAGATAAAATTCTTCCTCATATTGGAGAAAAAGAAGAAGCAGTTGCTAATACGGTATTACCAGAACAACATTATACAAAACCACCAGCAAGGTATTCTGAGGCAAAACTAATTAAAGAATTAGAAGAATTAGGAATTGGTAGACCATCTACTTATGCAACCATTATGGATACCATTCGTGAACGTGGATATGTCAGTATGGAGGATAAGAAGTTTGTACCAACAGAAATGGGAATAGAGACAACTTTAAAACTACAAGAATTCTTTAGTGATCTAATAAATGTAGAATATACAAGAGATATGGAAGAAGAACTAGATGAGATAGCAGAAGGTAAACTTATCTGGAATAAAGTATTAAAAGACTTTTACGATTTATTTGAGCCGAGAGTTGAAAATGCTTTTCAAGATATGGAGAAAAAAGAAGCAGAAGAGACTGGAGAAGCGTGCCCTGAATGTGGTAGTCCTCTAGTAATTCGTAAAGGTAAATACGGAGAGTTTGTTGCTTGTAGTAACTATTCAACTTGTAAATATATCAAAAAAGAAGAAAAAGAAATAGTAGAAGTAGTAGACTGTCCTAACTGTGGTGGAAAGATAGTAGAAAAACCTACTCGTAAAGGAAAAATATTCTATGGATGTAATAACTATCCTAAATGTAAAACAGCTTATTGGGATAGACCAACAGGAGAGAATTGCCCTAAATGTGGTAAACTACTACTAGAGAAAAAAGACGGATCTATTGTTTGTAGTGAGTGCGATTATGAGAAGTAGAAATACTTCTTTTTTTCTACTAAAATTTACTAAATAGTGATTGTAAACCTATCTAATTTTTGATACCATATAAGAGAAGATAGGGAGGAGTAGTTATGAAAGGTAAATTAAATATAAAGCAAAAGAAATTTCAAACAAATAGAAGAGCTTTTATTCTAATGACTGTATTATGTATTGGTATTGGATTTGCATATCTATCAAGCACTTTAACGATTACCGGTAATACAAGTGTTAGTGGAAATAGTTGGAATGTATATCTTACCAATGTACAGATAAATGAAGATAGTGTAGATGCAAGTATTGTACCTACAACATCAGGTACCAATACTACATCCATTGATTATGCAGTTACCCTAGATAAGCCAGGGGATTTTTATGAGTTTACTGTGGATGCCGTAAATAATGGTACTATTAATGCGATGATAGAAAATATTGACATGACAAGTTTGGATACAGATGTAGAGAAGTACTTAACATATACAGCTACTTATTTAGATGGAACTCCTTTAGCAAGGCAAAATGTTATAGAAAAAGAGGAGACAGTTACATATAAAATAAGAGTAGAATATAAGAAAAATATATCAGCTAATGATTTATCGGAGGATGGAATAAATTTAACCTTAACATTTGGGGTAAATTATGTTCAATCTACTCTTCCACCGAGACCAGTAGAATCCGTTTTTGCAAAATTAGTAAGTAGTAGTGCTTTATCGGATATTAATATTAATTTTGGAAATATTTCATCAGCTAGTAATGGAAGAGGACTATATGTAATGCATGAAACAACAGAAGATACTTACCCAATCTACTATTACAGAGGGAAAGTAACAAACAATCATGCCAAATTTGCAGGGTTTTGCTGGAGAATTGTCAGAACAACTGAAACAGGTGGTACAAAGTTAGTCTATAATGGTACCCCAGATGGGAATGGTCAATGTGTAGCTACAGGGAAAGCAACACAATTACCACAATACTATAAATTTAATCCACATTTTAATTCTCTAGCTTATGCAGGGTACATGTATGGAACAGTGTATGAAGCACAAGGCCAAAAAGTAAATTCAAGTTATATGTATGGAAATACCTTTACATATACAGATGGAAATTATACTTTAAGTAATACTCGTAGTGGTGTAGATTCAACTCATCACTATACATGTTTTAACACAACAGGAACTTGTAGCGAATTATATTATGTATATAATTTATATTCAGAAAATTCAAATGTGTACTATATAACATTGACAAACGGAAAAAGTATTGAGGATGCCATTCAAGAAATGCAAGTAAATACAAATAGTTCTACAATAAAGACAGCTGTTGATGGCTGGTTTAATGATACATTTAAGACTTATTTCACAAACAGAGACAAAGATTACAATGATTATTTAGAAGATACTGTATGGTGCAATGACAGAAGTATGAATACGGTAGGAACAGATAGCACAATAATAGATAATGGCTGGAATCCAAATGGAGGAAATATAAATAATTATTTATGGTTTAGTACCGCAGGCAGAAGAAATACAGGTACACCTAGTTTAGAATGTCCAAACAAGAATGATGCATTTACAGTAAATGATAAAAAAAGAGGAAATGGAGCCTTAACATATCCCGTAGGATTATTAACCTCAGATGAATTAATTTTTGCTGGAGCACAGTCCTATAGTGTTTCATCTACTAATAATGATATCTATTTAAATAATGGTAGCTATTGGCATTTGATGTCACCACTATATATTCTTGCAAGTAACACATATACTATTTTCTTAGATGGATATTTGGCTAGTAATCCTACATCCCAAACATGGTATGTTCGGCCATCTATTTCCCTTAAACCTGGAGTACAAATATCCGAAGGTGGAGATGGAACAGCCGCATTTCCATATGAATTCGTAGTAGAGTAATATAGAAATAATAAATTATAATTACTGTGGCGCGACTGTATAAGTCGCCCATTTTTTAGTAGGTGATAAGTGTGGACAGGATACAAATAAAGAACGATTACATAGAATATTTAAAATATCAGAAGAATTATTCCGACTATACTATAGAAAACTATAGTAGTGATATAGAAGAGTTCTTTCAGTTTTTAGATAAAGAATGTATAGACTACTTAGATGTTAGTTATGATGAGATAAGATTTTTTTTAATGTACTTAAAAAATGATAAGAAAGATAATAACTCATCGATAGATAGAAAACTATCTTCTTTAAGGGGATTTTATAAATATTTGGCCAATGAAGGATATGTTAAAAGTAATGTCTTCTCTCTTGTTAGTGGACCTAAAAAAGAGAAGAAGCTTCCTAGATACTTTGAATATAACGAACTAGAAGAATTATTTCAAGTACCAGATTTATCAACTCCTATAGGAAAAAGAGATAGATTACTACTAGAAATGTTATACGCAACAGGAGTTAGAGTTGGAGAACTAGTAAATATCAAAGTAAAAGATATTGATAGAAGTAATAAAAAAATACTAATTCTAGGAAAAGGGAATAAAGAGCGAATAGTAAACTATGGAGAATATGCATCGGATAGTTTAAAAGATTACTTAGAAGGAGGATACGATAAGTTAAATTGTAAAAACTTAGAGTATTTATTCCTAAATAACAATGGAGGAGTCTTGACAGAGAGAGGAGTCAGATACATCTTAGACAAAATCATAGAAAAGACAAGTATTCATAAAAATATATCTCCTCATATGATAAGACACTCTTTTGCGACCCATCTTTTAAATGAAGGATGTGACCTTTTAACCGTACAAAAACTACTAGGACATGAAAGTATTAAAGCAACTCAAATTTATACCCATGTAACAACTGATAGACTAAAAGAAGTCTACTTTCACTCATTCCCTAGGGCTAAAATAGACAAAGACAAGAAATAGATAGAAGCTTCTTCATCTATTTTTTTGATTAAAATGCACAAAATCAATAATTATCTTTCAAAATGAAATATTTTTAGTTATAATAAAATTGTTCGAAAAGATGATTTTATAGACTTTAGTACATCCTCTATAAAAATAATCTTACTTCGAAATATAGTTAGAGGTGATTGGACATGAAAAAGAAAAATGGAAAGAAAAAGGTACTTCTTACTACTATTGTTTTAACAATTGTAACACTAGTAGTAGGATATCTATTTGTCCCACTGTTTTCTAATATAAAATTTGGATTAGATTTACAGGGTGGATTTGAAATACTTTATAAGGCAGAGTCAATTGATGGAACAAAGATGACTAAAGAAAAATTGACAGCTACTTATAAAACATTACAAAAGAGAATTGACTTCCTAGGAGTTAGTGAACCAGAGATTGTACTAGAAGGAAATGATAGAATTCGAGTAAAATTAGCGGGAGTAACAGATCCAGATACGGCAAGAAGTCAACTATCAACTGTTGCGACACTAACATTTAGAGATGTCGATGACAACTTACTTATGACCAGTGATGTACTAAGCTCTAAGGTAGCAGCTAAAGTAGGACAAGATGCTGCAGGAAATCCTGCTGTTGCTCTTAGTGTAAAAGATAAAGACACTTTCTATGACGTAACAAATAATGTTAGTAAAAAAGAAAGTGGTAAAAATTTAATAGTTATTTGGCTAGACTATCAACCAATGATGGATAGCTATAAAAAAGAAGGAAGCTTATGTGGAACAAGCGAATCCAACTGTTTAAGTGCAGCAACCGTATCACAAGGATTTGCATCTGATGTCATTATTCAAGGAAGTTTTACACAAGAAGAAGTACAAAATTTAGTAGACTTAATCAATTCAGGAAGTTTACCTTCCAAATTAACAGAAATGTCATCTAATACAGTAGGAGCTAGTTTTGGAGATGAAACTCTACAAAAAACCTTAATAGCAGGTATTATTGGTGTCATTGCCATTAGTTTATTACTAATCTTTGTATACCACTTTGCAGGACTAATTTCTTCTATTGCAGTAATACTATATGCTTTCTTAGTATTCTTAGTATTCTGGATAGTAGGTGGAGTATTAACACTACCTGGAATTGCAGCCTTAGTACTAGGAATTGGTATGGCAGTAGACTCAAACGTTGTAACATACTCAAGAATTAGAGATGAACTATATAGTGGTAAGGGATTATCTACAGCATTTAGAGAAGGAACAAAATCAAGCTTTAGTGCCATATTTGACTCCAATATTACAACGCTTTTAGTAGCAATCATTATGTTTATCTTTGGAGAATCTAGTGTAAAAGGATTTGCAACTGTATTAATTATTACCGTACTAGTTACAATGTTTACCATGGTATTCTTAACTAGATGGTTATTAAACCTATTTGTAAAAACAGAATACTTTGAAGATAAAACAAATCTATTTATTAATGTTAAGAAAGAAGACATACCAGACTTATCAAAAAATGAAGAAATTAAAAAAATTCCATTTAAAGGAGTTAATTTCTTAAAATACAAAAAAGTATGTGTAGCAGCATCTATTATTATCATAGCAATCGGCTCTATTATGTTTGCAAGTAAAGGATTCAACTTAGGAATAGATTATAAAGCTGGTACGAATATTACCATCGTAAGTGAACAGACAATTACAAAGACTGCTTTAAAAAATGATTTAGCAGAAAATAATTTAAAAGCATCCTCTATTACCATCAACAGTGATGAAATAGATATTCGCATTGATGAAAGTTTAGATGGAGAAACAGTAAAAGATATCAATAACTACTTTGAAGAAAAATATGATGCAAAAGTAAATATTGGAGTAGTTAATAATATTGTAGCTAAAGAATTAGTTAAAAATGCTATTCTTTCAGTACTAATAGCACTAGTTGGAATTATTCTATACATTTCTATCAGATTCAAATTTAGCTATGGTCTAGGAGGAGTAACTGCATTAGTACACGATGTATTAATTATCTGTAGTGTATTTGCTCTTATGAGACTAGAAGTATCTTCTATGTTTATCGCAGCAGTACTAGCAATCGTTGGATACTCAATTAACGATACTATTGTTACATTCGACCGTATCCGTGAAAACCTAGGAAAAGAAGATGAGAAGAAATTAACCAAAGAAAAATTAGAGGAAATTGTAAATACAAGTATTGCACAAACATTTACAAGAACAATTTATACATCCCTTACAACACTACTTCCAATTATAGCTTTATTAGTATTAGGAAGTAGAGAAATACTAAACTTTAATATAGCAATGTTAATAGGAGTACTTGCAGGAACCTATTCTTCTATCTTTATCGCAACTGTTATATACCTATCAATTGAAAAGAAAAATATTGGAAAACCTAAAAAGATAAAGCCAATATATACAGATGAATATGAAGAAAAGAACATAAAAGGGGTAAATTGTTAATAAGGAAGGAGAGATGTTTCCTTGTCTAAAAATAAAAGTGATATCACTATCGAAGATATATTAGATAGTGCAAAAAATTATATCGAAAATGAAGAACAATTAAAGATAATTGAAAAGGCCTATAACTTTGCCAGAGAAAAACATGAAGGACAAGTAAGAAAAAGTGGAGAGCCATACATTACCCATCCCATGAATGTAGCTATGATTCTAACAACTATCTACGTAGATTATGAAACTATTTGTGCAGGATTATTACACGATGTCTTAGAAGACTGTGACTGCACAATAGAAGAGATGGAACAAGAGTTTGGACAAACGATTACCAAACTAGTTAGAGGAGTAACCAAACTAAGTAAGATTCATTTTTCAACAGAAAATGAATATCTAATTGACTACTATCGAAAAATAATTGTAGGAATGAGTGAAGACGTTCGAGTAATTATTATAAAACTTGCCGATCGTCTTCATAATCTTCGTACATTATGGGCAATACCAGAAGATAGACAAAAAGTAAAAGCAAAAGAAGCTCTAGAAATATTAGCTCCGATTGCTCATCACTTAGGAATCCATAAAATTAAAAGTGAAATGGAAGACTTATCTCTTAGATATTTAAAACCAAATGTGTTTTTTGATATTGCAGAAAAATTGAATAAAACAAAACTAGAAAGAGATAAATATGTCTATAAAATGCAACAAGAAGTATCTGATTTACTAACAGAGCATCATATTCCACACGAAATAAAAGGAAGAGCAAAGTGTATTTATAGTATTTATAATAAACTAAATAAAGGAAAAAAATTTAGTGAAATTTATGATTTATTAGCCCTTAGAATTATTGTTCAAACAGAACAAGAATGCTATCTAGCACTAGGAATTATTCATTCGAAATTTAGACCTTTACCTAGGAGATTTAAAGACTATGTTGCGATGCCAAAACCAAACATGTATCAATCTCTTCATACAACCGTATTTGGAATAGATGGCTATTTATTTGAAATTCAAATAAGAACCCATAAAATGGATGAAGTAGCAGAAAATGGAATTGCCGCTCACTGGTCTTATAAAGAAAATAAAGGGTCAGACTCTAACGCAAATCTAACAACAACAACCGAACAAAAACTTCAATTCTTTAAATCAATAATAGATTTAAGTAAAGAAAAAATGAATAGCGAAGACTTCGTAAATAGCGTTAAAAACGAAGTGTTAAACAACAATATCTATGTCTTTACTCCAAAAGGGGACGTTATAGAATTACCAAAAGGAGCAACTCCAATTGACTTTGCCTATAAAATTCATACCAAAGTCGGAGAAACAACAGTCGGAGCAATCGTCAATAATAATATAGTTCCTCTAAATTACGAATTAAAAGATAATGATATTGTAAAAATTAATACGAATAAAAATTCTATTCCATCCAAAGAATGGTTGAATATTGCAAAATCTACTACAACAAAAAACAAAATACGTAGTTTCTTTACTAAAAATGATCGAGAAATCTTTATTGACCGTGGAAAATACTTATTAGAAAAAGAATTACGAAGAAGAAAGTTTACCTTTTCTGAATTCTTTACAAATGAAAATATCAAAAAAATTTGTAGTAGTTTAAAAGTAGATTCCTTAGATGATGTTTACCTAACAGTAGGAAATGGAGTAGGAAATGCCAATGGAGTTATTAATATCATTGATAAAATACAAGAAGTACCAGCTCCTAAAATTGTTAGATTACCATCTAAAAATTTTGATGCAGATATTGTAGTAGAAGGAATCGATAAAATAAAAGTCAATTTAGCAAACTGTTGTAATCCAGTATTCGGTGATGAAATAGTAGGATATATTACCAAAGGAAACGGAATATCTGTACATAGAATTAACTGTCATAATGTATCGATGTTAGAAGATAGAACCTTAAACGTGCATTGGGATAGTAATACTAATAAACGCTATTTAAGTTGCTTACTAGTTAATACCGTGAATACAGAAAATAATGTATTTGATTTAACACAAGTCATTTCTTCTTATGATATTAAAGTAGAAGATATAAAAGTTCTTAGTAAAACAGATAAGACTATCTATGAAGTAGATTGCTATGTAACAGGAAAAGAACAATTAGAAAAAGTTATTCTAGCATTAGAAAAACTTCCTTACGTAGAGAAAGTAGAGAGAGCATTTAAATGAGATTACTAATACAAAGAGCTAGTAGAGCAAAATGTGAAGTAGAAAATCGTATAACAGGACAAATTGATGCGGGATTAGTAGTATTTGTTGGCTTTACAGAAAACGATACCATAGAAACTATACAGTATCTCACAAAAAAACTAGTAAATCTTAGAATATTTCCCGATAAAGATGGACTTATGAATCTAAGCATCTTAGATTACGGAGGAAGTATCTTATCTATTTCCCAATTTACACTTTATGCAGATTGTAAAAAAGGAAATAGGCCGAGTTTTCAACAAGCATTAAAAAGTAGTAATGCTAAAATACTATATGAAAAATTTAATGAAGAATTAAGAAAATATGTAGAAGTTCAAACAGGAATATTTGGAAGTGAAATGGATATTAGTTTGACAAATGCCGGACCAATAACCATTTTATTAGAGAGGTAAAATATGTCAAAAAGATTAAATTATGGAATTATTAATTTGGCAGCTTTGATGATACTACTATATATAGGTCTATCCAACATTAACTTATGGCTAGGCATCCTAGGAAAAATAGTAGCAGTAATGACACCATTTATCATAGGATTTGCTTTTGCCTATGCACTAACTCCTATAGTAGGACTTTTAGAGAAAAAGGGACTAAAAAAGGGATTAGCGGTTACCGTTGTCATCTTAGCAGTTATCCTACTACTAGGAGGATTACTAGCTATGACTTTACCACTAATTTATGACCAATTTGCTTCTTTTGTTAATAGAGTGTTAGAGTTTCTTGATACAATAGGAGATAAATTTAACATTAACCTAGGCAGTTTTGAAATAGAATTAACAGATTACTTAACCGCAGCTCTATCCGATATTGGAAGTATTGCTACCTCATCAACTGTAGATGTAGTGAATAAATCAATTGATTTTGCCAGTAAATTTATAGTAGGATTTGTAGGATTTGTTTATTTCCTAGCCGATATGGGAAAAATAAGAACTTGGGTAAAAGAAGCACTATTATCTTATAAAAAACGTGCATTTGAATATATAAAATGCTTAGATATAGAAATTTCTAATTATATCAAAGGATTATCATTCTTCATGGTAATTCAATTTATTGAATATAGTTTATTATTCCTATTAGTAGGGCATCCGAACTGGTTAATATTAGGAATATTAGCTTGTCTTACAACCATTATTCCATACTTTGGAGGATTGATTACCAATATCATTGCAATTCTTACCGCAACTGTAATCTCTTTTCCACTAACTATCGCAACCATTATTATTTGCTTGGTATTCCCTCAACTAGATGGATATGTTATTTCTCCACGGGTATATGGTAAGACAAATGATGTAAATCCTCTAATAACCATTATGGTAGTATCTGTTGGAGGAACACTCCTTGGAATCAAAGGAATTATTATTGCACTACCATGTTACCTACTAATTCGAACAACTTACCACTTCTTTAAAGGTGACTTAAAAAAAGGAATTGATAAAGTAAAAGAAGCTATCTAAAAATAGTCTTCTTTTTTTTGCTTCTCTATGCTATAATAAGCAAAGTTGTGGAGGCAGACTATGAATTTTTCCAACAAAATAAAAGAAGCTTGTAAACTACTAAAAGCCACTAACAATATAGATAAAAAAATTATTCTTGAAAACTATATTAATAACTTAGAAAACACTATGAATAGCTTAGCTCCTAAAAAAATAAAACAATATCGAAAAATTCCTTATACAGAAAAAATACTAGAAAAAATGTTTTACTATCATTATGAAATGATGGAAAACTTTATTGAGAATAAAGAATTTCATAAAAACTTTTTAGACCAAATATTAACAATAACCGAAAAAGAACAATCTAAATTACCTCAAGAAAATAGGAAAGAAGATATAAAACTAACTAAAAAAGAATTTTACTATATTCTAAGTAGCTTTATGAAAAGTATCAACAAAGAAAAACTACTAGATAATATTATAAATAATCATCAGATACATAAAATAAATATAAACGATAAAGATACTTATAAAACAGATAGCGGATACATTCTATATAACCATATAAATAAAGACTATGATATCTTTATCAAAGACTTTTCCTATAACATATCTTCTATGCTTACCCTAGTACATGAAATAGGACATGCCTATGATTATGAAACATTAGAATGTGATAGTGCTACCTACAATAAATATTATTTTCAATCCTATTATGGAGAAGTATACTCTAAAATGTTTGAACGATTATTTATATCGTATATGCTTAAAAATAATATAGAAAAATATAAAGCAGAATCCCTATTATTAGAATTTGAAAATAATAGCTTGGCTAGTATGTCTTTTTCCTACATACTAAGTTGTTTAGATGAACAATTATTATGTAATCAAAATGATGATAAAAATAAAAAGAAAAAAATAGCAAATAAAATATCAGAACAATTTACAAATAAAAATGTAGTCAATCAATTCATAAAAAATTATCATTTTATGATGATACCAGAAAATTATAATTACGCATATGGAAATATTATTTCCTTATTTCTAAAAGATGTATATGAAGAAGAAGGATTATCTAGTAATCTATTAAAACAATTTTCCAAAAAAAGAGTAGAAGTTTTTAACAAAAAAGAATTAGATAACTGGGAGATAACACCTAATCAATATATAAAACTATATAAAAAACAAATACATTCCATCAAAAAATAAAGGGGATTATTATGGAGCTTATTGCTGAAAAAAAACTAATCGAAGAAATAGAAAAAAATTCTCAATTATTAGAAAAAACCAAAAATACAGAAGAAAAAATTGTTCTTATTTCTTATATAGAAGGATTATATGAATCCATTAGAAATATGACAGACCATAATATAGAATCAAGAGAAAATACTCTAAATACTAATCAAAAAGACTTAAAAAAATATGTAAAAAAAATAAAAATATATAACGATAAATGGATTAGAGATTTTACGATATTTAAAAATTTTCATTTTAAATATACATCACAACTAATTATTCATACAGAAAAACTTTTATGGGATACAAAAAAAGAAATAAAAGAAGAAAAAAGACCTTGTATTCAAGAAATGTATTTTCAAAAAGAAGAATTTTATCATATTTTATTAGAATTTATGAAAAGCTTAAACTTAGAAGATTTCTATAAAAATATGATTGAAAATAAAAATATTTATCCAATAAATAACATAAGAAAAACAACTGCGAGAGCATATACTTTACATAATCCTATAACAAAACAAAATAATATTTTTATTAAAAACTTTGAGTATAATATTTCTTCTATGATGAGATTAGTACATGAATTAGGACATGCCTATTATTTTGAAAAAATGAAATTTACTCCAAAAGAATATTTAAAGTACACAAATTCTTACTATAAAGAGACAACTTCAAAATTATTTGAAAAACTATATTTAGATTTTATGATAAATAATAGTATAAGAAAAGAAGCATGTAAAATACAAAATTTGGATTGCTTAGAAAATAATCTAGCTTTTCTTTCCTTCTCTTTTGCATATAGCCTACTAGATGATGAATTCTTATGGGGATTTAGGGATGATGAAAAGTATAAGAGAAAACAAGAGAGTCGACTTTCACAGTTTATTCAAGATAAAGCATTTATTAAAAAGACAGTTTATGACTTTGATAAATTAGATGTAAGGGATAATTATATCTATATGTATGGAGATATTATTTCTATGTTTTTAAAAAATGATGTAGATAAAGAAGGATTACAAGGTAAGAAAATAGAAGACTTTCTACTTGCTAGTAAAAGAAATTTTAATACAAAGTATTTACAGAAAAATAGTATGACACCTAATCATTATTTAAAATTGTATAAAGAACAACTAAAACATTTAAAAAAAATAATTGTTTATTTTTAAAAATTAGTTTATAATAGGAGTAACTTCTTGGGAAAGAGTATAATTATATCTTACTTTTAGAGAGAATATGGTTGGTGAAAATATTCATAAGAGTAATTAGAAGACATCCCAAATACGGGAAGCGAGTGACTGCGTTATAAGTTATGAAGAGAAAAAAATAAGGTGGCACCGCGGGCTATATTGTTCGTCCTTTGGTAGGCCATCTTTTTATTTTGAGGAGGAAAAACATGATACAAAAACAAAAAGGTTGTAATGACATAATAGGTCGTGAAGCAAAAGTATGGAAATATGTAGATAGTGTTATTGATGCTGCGATGGAAAAATATAATTATAATTATATTAGAACCCCTTTATTTGAGGCAACAGAACTATTTCATAGAGGGATAGGAGATACAACAGATATAGTTACCAAGGAAACCTATGACTTTGAAGATAGAGGTGGAAGAAAGATTACTCTTCGTCCTGAAGGAACAGCAGGAGTAGTTAGAAGCTACATAGAAAATAAAATGTATGGAGATGCAAACCAACCAGTAAAGGTGTATTATAACGGTACCATGTATCGCTATGAAAGACCACAAAGTGGAAGAGATAGAGAACTTACTCAATTTGGTATGGAAGTATTAGGAAGTGATGATCCACTAACGGATGCGGAGGTAATATCACTAGCTGTTAATATTTATAAAATGCTAGGACTAAAAGAAATTAAAGTAAATATTAATTCTTTAGGAGATAAAGAAAGTAGAGATAATTACAGAAAAGCTTTACTAGACTACTTTAAACCTCATATAAAAAATTTCTGTGAAGATTGTCAAGAAAGATATGAAAAAAATCCATTAAGAATTTTAGATTGTAAAGTAGATAGTGAAAATGAAATTTTAAAAAATGCTCCAAAAACGATTGATTATTTAAATGAAGATAGTAAAAATATATTTGATAAAGTAAAAGACTACTTAGATATATTAGGAGTATCTTATGAAGTAAATCCTAATGTTGTTAGAGGACTTGATTATTACAACCATACAGTATTTGAAATAGAAGCAAAAGTAGAAGGATTTGGTTCTAATAATGTAATAGGAGCAGGTGGAAGATATAATGGACTAGTTAGTCAGTTAGATGGACCAGAGACTCCTTGCGTTGGATTTGCTTGTGGAGTGGGAAGACTTGTACAAGCCTTAGAATTAGAGCAAGTAAAATTACCAATTGTAGAAAATATTGACCTATTCTTAATGTATGTTAATGAAGAAGAAAAAAAATATGCAGCATACCTTTCTCAAGAGTTACGTATGGCTGGATTTATAGTGGATACAGAATATACGGGTAGAAGCTTAAAAGCTCAATTTAAACAGGCAGATAGATTAAATGCTAAATTTACAGTCGTTTTAAACAGCGAAGATTTAAATAACAATGAAGTAAAAATCAAAAATAATAAAACCAAAGAAGAAGAAACAATTAGTTTAGATGTCTTAATTTATTATTTAGATGAAAATTGTAAAGAAGATGAGTATGATTTAGAAGATGATGGATGTGACTGTGGATGTTGCGGCAATCATTCTGAAGAAGGACATGAATGTTGTGGAAAATGTCATCATAGTAATTAATGAAAAGGAGGTTATTTGTGGAAAATCATTATGAGTATAAAAATAAAGAACAAGAATTACTAGATAATTTAGAAAAGCATATTCTAAATACATTAGAAGAAGGTTCAAATGAAAATATAGAAGATAAAATATTAGGATATGCCGTACTATACTATTTAATAAAGAAAGAAACAGATATTAGAAATTTAGATGCATTTTCAGAAATTGATAATGCAATTGATAACGCAAAAAGAACTTTCTTAAATATAGAGGGAATAGAAAAAGAAAATCAAGAAAAACTTTATCTAAATTATAATTTTGTTGAAAATGTACTAAGTACTTTTATTCAAAACAATGAAGGAAATCAAGGATGCTGTGTAAAAGCAAAAACGGTTTTAAAAAAATATAGCCGATTATTATCTAATAAAAATATAAGAGAAATGGATAATTCAAAATGGTATCATCCAAATGTAGGAAATAATGAAGATTGGATTCCATTTGTAGAAAGTATTTTAAGTTTATCGGTAGGAGAAGATAATAATTTTTCTCACAAAAGAAATAAAGTACTTAGCTTATATGGTAAAGAACAAAAAAATAAACATATAAAATAGGAGTGATGTATATGACACATATTAATATAGGAAATTTAAATCAATACTTTGAAAAAGAAGTAGAAATAAATGGTTTTGTAGATAATATTAGAAACTTACAATGGGTACAATTTGTAATACTAAGAGATGCAACAGGAAAAGTACAAGTAACAATTGAAAAAAGTGAAGAGAAAAATAAAGAAATGGTAGAGCTTATTAATAACTTACCATTAGAAAGTACTGTAAAAATTACAGGAAAAGTAGTAGAAAGTCCAAAAGTAAAATTAAATGGGATGGAAATTATTCCTACTAAAATAGAAATTACAAGTACGAGTGAAGAATTACCATTTAACTTTAAAGATCTAGAAAATGTCAATATTGATACAAGATTTGATTATCGTTTTATTGATTTAAGAAATGATAAGAATAACTTCATGTTTAGAGTACAAACAGCTTTTGTAAGATATATGAGAGAATACTTATATGACCACGACTTTACAGAAATTCATACACCTAAACTTTTAGGGGCAGCTAGCGAATCTGGTTCTGAAGTATTTGAAGTAAAATACTTTGATAGAAAGGCATATCTTGCTCAAAGTCCACAATTTTATAAACAAATGGCTATGGCAGCAGGATTTGGAAAAGTATTTGAAGTAGGACCAGTATTTCGTGCAGAAAACTCTAATACTTCTCGTCATGCAACAGAATTTACTGGATTTGATGTAGAGTTTTCCTATATCAATAGCTTTCATGATGTAATGAATCTACATGCAGAAATGCTTACCTATGCTTTAGAAAAAATAAAAGAAAAGTATGGAGAAAAGATTAAAGAATTATACGGAGTAGAAGTAGTTGTACCAACACTACCTTTCCCAGTTATGCGCTTAGCAGATGTTTATCAAGAACTTGAAGAAAGATATGGCTATAAAGTAGAAGAGAAAGAGAAAAACGATTTAACAACAGAAGCTGAAAAATTAACTTATAAATTAGCACAAGATAAATTTAATCATGAATTTATGTTCGTAATTGATTACCCAGCAGAAAAGAGAGCCTTCTATCATATGAGAAATGAAGAAGGAGTACTACAAGGATACGACTTAATTTGGAAAGGATTAGAAATAACTACAGGTGCTCAAAGAGAACATCGTTATGAAGAAATATGTAAGAACGCTAAAGAAAAAGGTCTTGGAGAAGATGTTAAATTCTATTTAGAATTCTTTAAATATGGTTGTCCTCCTCATGGTGGATTTGGTATGGGAGTAGATAGACTTACGATGTTACTACTTAATATGCCTAGTGTTAAAGAAACTGAATTCTTATTTAGAGGACCTAATAGAATTAATCCATAATAGTTAAAATAAATGATAATGAATAGGATGATAAGAATAGTCATCCTTTTATTATGAAAATAATTTTTTTTTGTAGTATATCTCATCCTTTTACGATATCATTATAAGTAACCTTTTGTACTATTAGAATGGTATTTATGCTTCCGATTAGTATCTATATATTTACAAACTTCCAGTTCTTATTTTAATTTTTACGAAAAAAATAGTGTAAGTGATTTTACTCACCAACACTATAAAACTATAGGATATAAGTTATATTATATAGTATTATTCAATTTCCTTTTTTAATGTATTTAATGTTTCTATATCCAGATGTGTAGAAGAGGCAATGGATTCTATTGGAATTTGTTGTGATAAAAGATTTTTGGCAATTTCTATGCT
>CAMUZJ010000011.1 GCA_947165195.1 uncultured Bacillota bacterium | reverse complement strand
TATATATAAATAATACATTTGCAGAATATAGTAATGGAGCAGAGATTATTGAAATAGAATAATCTCTTTTTTAATATTTTTAAGCTTCTCATTAATTTACAATGAAAGGGATAAGTGCTATAATAAAACTGTTTTAAGGAGGGATACTTTTATGGAAGAAAAATTAACAAGAGAAGAAGTTTTACATGTTGCGGAACTTGCAAAAATTAAAATATCAGAAGAAGAAGTAGAAAAGTATCAAATAGAATTAAAGAAGTTGTTAAATGATGTTGAAAAAATAAATGAAGTAAAAGGCTATGATGAAGAAATTTTAATTGCTCCATGGACTCATCCAACTGAATTAAGAAAAGATGAAGCAGGAGTTATGTTACAACCAAAAGAAGTATTAGAAAATGCTCCTAGACATGCAGGTAATTATATAGAAGTACCTGTTGTGATTGGAGAAAGTGAAGGTGCCTAATGAGATATTTAAATAAAAGTATAGAAGAAATACATAAATTATTAAAAAATAAAGAAATAAAACCTATTACCTTAGTAGAAGAAGCATTTGAACAAATTGAAAATAGTAAAGAATTAAATGCATATATAACATTAAATAAAGAAGAAGCTATAAAAAAAGCTAAAGAATTAGAAGATAAAGAAGTAGATAATATTTTATTTGGGTTACCTATTGCGATAAAAGATAATATCGTAACAAAGGGTTTACGTACAACTTGTGCATCACACATGTTAGATAATTTTATGCCAATATATGATGCAACAGTCATAGAAAAAATAAATGCTAAAAATATGATTATTATTGGAAAAACGAATATGGATGAATTTGCTATGGGATCTTCTAGTCGTACAAGTTATTTTGGTGCTCCAAAAAATCCATGGAATAGGGAAAAAATATCAGGAGGATCATCAGGTGGATCTGCAACAACAATTGCTAACCGAGATGTTTTATTTGCCTTAGGTACAGATACAGGTGGTTCTATTAGACAACCAGCAAGTTACACAGGAATTGTTGGAATGAAACCAACCTATGGAAGAGTATCCCGCTTTGGATTAGTAGCATTTGCATCTAGCCTAGATCAAATAGGTCCTATGACAAGAAACGTTTATGAAAATGCCTTGCTTTTGAATGCTATAGTAGGAAAAGATGAAAAAGATTTAACTTCTGCTAAGAAAGAAGAAGAAGACTTTACAAGATTAATAGGAAAAGATATTACAGGTATGAAGATAGCAGTACCAAATTACTTTATGAGCGATATCGTAAATGAAGAAATCAAAGAGAAAATAAAAGATACTATTAAAGTATTAGAAGAGGCAGGAGCAACCGTAAATTATATTGATGTTAAATACTTAGAAAATGCAGTTACTTTATACCAGATTATTGCGATGGGAGAAGCAAGTTCTAATCTAGCAAGATTTGATGGAATTCGCTATGGATTCTCTAAAGAAAATCCTAAAAATATAGAAGATTTATATTTAGAGACAAGAGCTTTAGGATTTGGAGAAGAAGTAAAAAGACGTATTATGGTAGGTTCTTACTTACTAAGTGGAGAAAATTCAAAAACTTATTATAATAAAGCATTATCTATTAGAGATGATATGAAAAAAGAATTTGAAAATGTCTTTAAAGAATATGATTTTATTATAGGACCAACCACCACCACAACAGCTTATAATTTATCTGATCCAATGGATGACCCATTAAAAAGCTTTATGGATGATGTATTGGTAATCCCAGTAAATATGGCAGGTCTTCCAGGATTAAATCTTCCTATAGGATTCGATAAAAATCATATGCCAATTGGTATGCAAATTATTGGTGCAGCATTTGAGGAAGCAAAAATTTATCAACTAGCAAGCTTACTAGAACAAAAACTTGATTTAGAATTAAATCCAAATGGAGGTGAAGAATAATGACAAATTATATACCTACAATAGGAGTAGAAGTTCATGTAGAATTAAAAACAAAAACAAAAATATTCTCTAACTCCATAAATGGTTATGGACAAATGGCTAACTCCTTAACAAATGTAGTAGATTTAGGATACCCTGGAACATTACCAACCGTTAATGAAGAAGTACTAAATCTAGCTATGAAGGCTGCCATTGTCCTAAATTGTAAAATTAGAAGACAAATGCACTTTGATAGAAAAAACTATTTTTATCCAGATAATCCAAAAAACTTTCAAATTACACAAGCACGTACGCCTATTGGATATGATGGTTATGTAGAAATAGATGTAAATGGTACAAAGAAAAAAATCTATATAGAAGAAATGCATATCGAAGAAGATACTTGTAAAAGCACCCATAGACAAGATAAGACGCTACTTGATTTTAATAGAGCAGGTGTTCCTTTAATTGAAATCGTTACAAAGCCATGCATTGAAAGTAGTGAAGAAGCAAAAAAATATCTAGAAAAATTAAAAGAGTTACTATACTACTGTGATATTAGTGACTGTAAGATGGAAGAAGGCTCTATGAGAGCAGATGCTAATGTCTCTCTAAGAAAAAATGAGACCGATCCATTAGGAACCAAAGTAGAAATAAAAAATATAGGTTCCATTTCCAATGTAGGAGTAAGTATTGAAAAAGAAATTCTTCGTCAAACAAAACTACTAGATAATGGAGAAAAATTTAAAGAACAAACAAGAAGATACGATGATAAACTAGGAGATACCGTTTTAATGCGTGTAAAAGAAACCGGTAATGATTATCGCTATTTCCCAGAGCCAGATATACCATTTATCTATGTAACAGACGATATGATTGAACAAGTAAAAAAAACAATTCCAATGTTACCAGAAGAGAGAATAAATAAATATATTGAAAAAGGAATTTCTGAAATAAACGCTGTTAAATTAATTCAAAATCGATCTCTTTCCGATTACATAAATGAATGCCTTGAAGAGAATATAAACTTTAAAGTAGGAGCTAATTTATTATTAGGAGATATCTCTGCATACTTAAATAAAGAAGAAAAAAATATAAAAGATACAGCATTACACAAAACTAGATTTATAGAACTAGTAAACTTAGTATCTGATGGAACCATAACCAGTAAAAACTTAAAAGATATTCTTCAAACTGTTATGGAAAAAGAAGAATCCATTAAAGAAATAATTGCAACTACTGGAGTTCAAAATATAACTGATGATTCTATGATTAAAGAAGTAGTTAAAAAAATCATTTTAGAAAATCCTCAATCTGTAAATGACTACAAAGAAGGTCATGATAGAGCTATTAAATATTTAATGGGACAAGTTATGAAAGAGACTAAAGGAGCAGTAAATCCAAAAATGGCAATGGATATATTGATAAACGAATTAAATTCATAATACGAGTTGAAAAAAAATAGCAAGGTAGTGTATAATGAAACTATACTAGGATGTGAAAAAAAATGAAAAAAATATTAAATAAATTAAGAAAAAATAAATTGTTAGTTTTATTCAGTATTCTATTTCTACTACTCATTGCCTTTTGTGTAAAAGTAATCATCATATTCACTGAAAGTGATGAAGTAGCTATCTATGGAACAAGATTAGAAGGTATTGATAAAGTTGTTATTAATGAAAAAGATATGAGTAAGAAAATAATAGAAAAATTAGGAGAAGATATTGATAATATAGACTTTAGAACACAAGGAAGACTTATTAATATTATTATCAATGTAAAAGGAAATATCTCAAGAGATGCAGCTAAAGAAGATGCCAAAAAAACAATAGAAGAATTCTCAGATGATGAAAAAAAATATTACGATATTCAAATATTTGTTAATAAAAAAGAACAAACAGAAGATAGTAAACAATTCCCAATTATTGGTTACAAACATCATGAAAGATCAGATATCTCATGGACAAAAGATAGAACGGGGAATGATGAATAGATGAAAAAAAAGATACTAGTCATACTACCTATACTAATAGCCTTAATAGCATTTATTTTTGTATATCGTTATTATAATCATGAGGATGCTACCACTACCTTAACGGTAAAAGATAAAAAATGGGTAGAAGAAAATAAAGATAAAACTTATGACTTTGAAATTATTAATGACTATCCATTATATGGTCAAAATGGAAATGGAGTAATCTTTGAGTTTATTAATGATTTTGAAGAAAATGTAGGTATTGAATTTAATAAAATACCATACCTAAAAAGTACTAGTCCAAATGGAAATGGTATAAAAGTACAAATATTAAATAATGATCAGTCTTTAACAGATAACGATTTATTAATCTTTAATGACAATTATATAATGGTTGGAAAAACCTATCAAAGAATTAATCACATTAAAGATATAAAAAATATGACACTAGGAGTATTTAGAGAAGATTCTCAAGAAATTAGTTACTACTTAAAAAGCGGAGCATCTCTATCCTATAAAACATACGATGATATAGAGTCCCTTTATACTGCTTTAGATAATGAAGAAGTAAACATGATAGTAGTACCTAGCATTATGTACTTAGATTATGTTATAAAAAATAATAGTTATTCCATTAACTATTATTTAACAGAAATGAAAAAACAAATTGTTTTAACACTAAGTGATAATAAAGAATTGAATAATATAATAACAAAATATTATAACAAATGGAGACAAACCAATTATATTGAAGAATATAATCATGAATACTTAGATTACTATGTAGAAAAAAATGATATAAGTGCTAAAGAAAGATCAGCTTTAGTATCTAAAAATTATGTTTATGGATATGTAGAAAATGTTCCATATGAACTAAAAGTAAATGGGAAAGTAGCAGGAATTGCTGGAGAATATATTGATAGAATTACAAGACTTGCTGATATTAACTTTCAATATAAAAAATACGATACCAAAGAAGATTTAAAAAAGGCTATTTCTAAAGGAGAAGTAGATGTTTATTTCGACTATTACAATTATAGAGGAGATAATTATCTAGAAACCTTATCTACCTTTATTGAAGATTACGTAGTAATAGCAAATAAAGGAAATTCTTATGTTGTAAATTCTTTTGAAAGTTTAAGAGGACAACAAGTAGCTATGTTATCAGGAGACTCTTTATACAACTACTTTTCAAATAACGCTAGAGCAAAAATAAAGACATATGATAATATTGATCAATTAGTCAATAAAGCTAAAAATAGACTGGTTGTAGTAGATTATGAAATTTATAATTATTACCAAAATACAAAATTTAGAGATTATAGTTTAGTATATAAAGATACAATGATGAATGATTATAAATTTATGGTTAAAAATAATAACGAGGCATTTTATAATCTATTTAATTATATTATTAATACCAATTCTTATTACAACTATAGAAATAATGGTATCGATAATTTAAGTGCATCTATCCTAAAAGATACTAGTTTAGAAAAAGCATATATTACAGTATTACTTATTATATTTATTCCGTTAACATTTATAGGGTTAATATACTTACTATTAAAGAAGAAAAAGCAAGTAAAACAAGTTAAGATTACTGATAAACATAAATATACAGATATGTTAACTTCATTAAAAAATAGAAACTACTTAAATGTGAAAATGCCTGAATGGGAAGAGTGTGGGGTATATCCGCAAGCAATTGTAATCGTAGATTTAAATAGCGTAAAATATGTAAATGATAATTATGGTCATGAAGAAGGAGATCAATTAATTATTAAAGCTGCTGGTATTCTTGTAAATACACAACTAGAAAATAGTGAAATTATAAGAACAGACGGAAATGAATTCCTAATATACTTAGTAGGATATAGCGAAAGACAAATTAGTACATATACAGCTAAATTATCAAAAGAGATGAAAGCACTTCCACATGAATTTGGAGCAGCTGTTGGTTATAGCATGATAACAGATGAAATTAAAACACTAGATGATGCTATTAATGAAGCTACTTTAGAAATGATTAACAATAAAGAAGAATATAAATAGGGTGATATAAAATGGAGCAAGCAAGAGGTTTTTTTAAAAAAGCAATAGACATTATAAAAAAGCCTGAGATGAGGGTACTTCCCGGTCAGCTTGCTTTTTTTCTTGTCATGTCATTAATACCATTAGCTGCATTATTAGGTGCCTTAGCATCTACCTTATCCATACCAGTTACAACACTAGAGAATGTAATGAGTGGAGTATTTCCTGATGGAGTAATAAGTTTTATAATAGATATTATTAATAATAAAGGTCCAAATTTTAATATCATAGTATTTTTTATCTCAGCCTTTATATTAGCATCTAATGGAGCATCTTCTATGATTAATGTTTCAAATGAAATATATAAAGTAACTCCTAGTAATGTAGTTAATAGAAGAATAAAAGCAATTATGATGACATTTGTTTTAGGAGGACTATTCTTTATCTTATTTTTAATACCCATTAGTGGAGAATATATATTTGAACTTATAAAAAATAATGCTTCTAATGAGAAAATAATTAATTTTATCTACTTAATTTATGAAATTATTAAATATCCATTACTAATTATTATTCTACATTTTAATATAAAACTTTTATATGTAATGGCTCCAGATGAGAATATTATAAAAGGATCTACAACGAAAGGATCTATTTTTACAACAATAGGATGGATAATTGCTACAGAAATATTTTCATTTTATATAGGTACATTTACAAGTTATGATATGTTTTATGGTAGTATTTCTAATATCATTATTTTACTACTATGGATTTATATTTTATCTTATATATTCTTATTAGGAATGATAATAAATGCTGGAGTACATAAAGAATTAACAGAAGAATTAAAAATAGATTTAGAAACAAAAGAAGAGGAGTCTAACACCGAAGAAAATAGGGATTAGACTTTCTTTCTTTTAAAGGCATCTGTTGAAAATACAAACCAAATTTGCTATAATTAGAAAAGGCGAGGTAGTGAAATGAAAAATAAATTAAAGAAAGTATTAGATAAGTCTAAAGAGAAATTAAAAAGAGTAAAAACAGAACATTTAATTTCTAAATATTTTAAAGAGAATATCTTATTTGTAACTTTTGTTATTACAGTAGTTATCAATTCTACAGTATTAAGATTTTTTTGTATGCATACGATAGAAAATTACTTATCCTTTAAAGCAATACTCGCAGATTTAACAATAGCGATAATAATAGGATCATTTGGATATCTTTTTAAGCCTAAGAATCGTTTTACCTATTATTTAATATTTGATATATTTTTATCTGCAATTTGTATGATTAATTCAGCTTATTATACATTTTATACTTCCTTTGCTTCTATTTCTATGTTGACACTAACACAGTACATTGGAGATGTAGGAGATGCTGTTGTAGAAAATGTTATTCAATTAAAAGATTTATTTTATGTATTGGGACCATTAACACTAATTTTAGTATGGCTTTATACAAAAAGAAAAAAAATAAATACCAAAAAAGAAGAAAAATCTGAAAAAAGAAAAATGATGACTTCTACTTTAGGAGTTGGTATTTGTTTATTATTTATCTACTGTATCACATTAACCTCATTAGATGTTACAAGATTTGTTAAACAATGGAATAAAGAATATATTGTTATGCGATTTGGTATTTACATGTATCAAGTAAATGATTTAGTTACTTCTCTTCAACCTAAAATAAATTCAATGTTTGGATATGATAAAGCAAAAAAAGAATTTGAAGAGTATTTTTCTACCAAAGAAGAAATACCTAAAACCAATGAATATACAAATATCTTTGAAGGAAAAAATGTTGTAGTTATTCATGGAGAAAGTATGATGACTAATGTCATTGACTTAGCATTTAATGGTCAAGAAGTAACACCAAACTTAAATAAACTAGCTCATGAAGGAATGTATTTTTCAAACTTTTATTCAGAAGTAAGTGTAGGAACAAGTAGTGATACAGAACTTACTTATAATACATCTCTTCTTCCGACAAAGAGTGGAACAGCTTTTGTTTCTTATTCAGATCGTAGTTATAACGGAACCCCAAAATACTTAAACGAAAAGGGATATTACACCTTTAGTATGCACGCTAATAACGGAGACTTTTGGAATAGAAGAGCAATGCATGCCTCTTTAGGATATCAAAAATTTTATAGCAAAAGCGATTTTTACGTAACAAAAGAAAATGTTATTGGATTAGGTCTATCTGATAAAGAGTTCTTTCATCAATCGTTAGATAAATTAGAAAAAATAAATGAAGATAATGAAAAATGGTATGGATTATTTATTATGTTAACAAATCACACTCCATTTTCTGAAATAGAAAAATATGGAGAATTTGATGTAACATTAAAAGAGACTATTACCAATGAAGATGGAACAACAGAAGAAATCATTTATCCATATATGGAAGGAACTAAATTAGGAAATTACTTTAAATCAGTTCATTATGCAGATGCAGCATTAGGAGAATTTTTAGAGGGACTAGAAGAAAAAGGATTATTAGATAATACAGTATTTGTATTATATGGAGACCATGATGCAAGACTTCCAAAAGCAGATTATAATAGATTATATAACTATGATAAAGAAACAGACTCTATTAAGTCAGAAGATGATCCAACTTTTGTTCCATACGGAACTTATCAATATGAATTAGGGAGAAAAGTACCATTTATTATATGGACAAAAGATATGGCCGGTACAAACTTAAATACAGAAATAACAGAAGTAATGGGAATGATAGATGTTCAACCAACATTAGGGAATATGCTTGGATTCTATAATCGATATAGTCTAGGAAATGATTTCTTTAATGTAAAGGGAAATAATACTGTAGTGTTCCCTAATGGAAATTGGGTAAGTGATAAAATCTATTATAACAGTCAAAAAGGAGAGTACTTATCCCTTAATAATGAAGCAATTAGTGAAGAATACATAAAAGAACATAACGAATATACAAACAAGTTACTAGATGTTTCTAATAATATAATTGTATTTGATCTATTAGAGAAAAATAAAGAAGAGTAGAGGAGAATTCCGATGAAACGAAAAAAAATATGTTTAGTAGTACTATTCATTATACTAATTGGTATTGGAGGATACTTTCTCTTCCAAAAATTAGCTCCTGCTAAAGAAACAGAAGGTGCTAAAGTAATAAGCTCCATAAAAGAATATGGTTATACATTAAAAGATAATAAGAATGAAACATATAAAAAAATGTTTGATGAGCTTAAAGAAATCTTAAAAGAAGATAGTGTTGATGAAGAAAAATATGCCTCTCAAATTAGTAAGATGTTTATCTATGACTTTTTCTCATTACAAGATAAAATTGCTAAAAATGATGTAGGTGGCGTAGACTTTATTTATCCAGAAATCGTTTCTAACTTTTTAGAAAATGCTGAATCTACTTATTACAAGTATGTAGAAAGTAATATTTATGGAAATAGAAAACAAGATTTACCAATGGTAGAAGATATAACAATAGATAGTATAGAAAACGTATCTTATAATGTCTTAGAAAAAACAGATCCAAAAGCTTATCAAGTAAATGTATCTTGGACTTATACCGATTCTAAATTCTTGGATTATCAATCAAAAGCTACCTTGTTTCTAACAAAGAAAAATAAGACTTTATACATTGTTGAATTACAATAATTATAAATGATAGAAATAAATCATAAAAAAACCACATATAAGTGGCTTTTTTTATTATTCATTTTCTTGATCACTTGATGTTTTATTGGAAGAAGAATCTTCTTTATCTGTAGAATTATCCTTTTCTGTAGTTTTATCTTTATCTGTAGAATTATCTTTTTCTGTAGAATTGTCCTTTTCTTCCTTTTTATTATCTTCTTTACTTTCTTTATCTACATTCTTTTCTTCTTCACTTTCTTTATTATTTGCTTTTTTATCGGTAGATTTATCAGAAGATTTATTCTTATCTTTGATATAGGAAGAAGTAGAATTATCAGTTGAAGATTCCTCGTCCTTAATATCCTTTTTTGATAAAGTTAAGATTAAGGAACCTTTTATATTATCGATACGGGTACTTTCTGGATAGCTTTGATCAATAACTGTGCCACCGTTTCCTTTAAATGTACAGTTAATTCCTAATCTTTTGCAAGTAGTAGTAGCGACTGCTTCACTATCTCCTGTAAAATCAGGAAGTAGAACAAAATTACTAGATTTTGTATATGGACCATAACCAATAACGGGCTTTTCATATGGAATATTAATTGAAAAACTAAATTCTTTTATTGGCTCATAATCAATAAGTCCTAAATTTTCTTTCATTGCTCGAATAATATCTTTTTTACTATTTTGATTTGGTACATAATCCCATAAAACCATTTTGGCACGTTCATCATAAATCATTTGACCATCACCTTGAAGATATAATCTTTCAATATTAATAATATCTGCCTCTTTAGAACTTAAACTTTTATTAACGATATCTTTCGCAATATTATAAAAAGATAATATTTGTTTGGTGGTAAAGTTCGTATCCATACTTTTAGAAATTGTATTAACAATATCCATAAAAGTATTTACATCATCAATTTCTTTAATCTTATCAACTAAAGCTTTGACAATGATTTGTTGATGATAATTTCTACCAAAATCACCATCTGCCAATTGCTTTCTATTTCTTGCATAAACTAGAGCATGTTCTCCATCTAATGTTTGTAATCCTTTGGAAATACAAATCTCATTTTCACGATTAGAATCATCTGTGCATAATTCTTTTTCAACATCGATTTCAATTCCACCCAAAGCATTTACTAAGTTTACAAGCCCTTTGAAATTAATTTTTGCATAGTAATCAATTTTAGTATCAAAATAATTTTCAATCGTATGAATCATACAGTCATTTCCATAGATAGCAGCATGGGTTATCTTATTTTCAGCTTTATTTGCCCAACATGCGATAGGAACATAACTATCTCTTGGAATAGATAACATAGTTGCATTTAGTGTTTTAGGATTAAAAGTAATCAATATTAAAGTATCTCCATTGGCAACTGCATTAGCTTCCAAATCTTCTCCAACCGAATCAATTCCCATCAACAATAAAGTAAATGGCTCTGTAACATCTTTTCCACTTGAAGTAGTTTCTGTAGTAGAAGTTTCAGCTTTTTTTAGTTTTTCACTTTTACTTAGAATAATCGTTGTTTCTGTTGCAATATTTTCATATCCAGTAATAGAAGAAAACAAAGAAACATAACCACCAGATACAAAACAAGCATCAATTTCATTAGAATACAAGTCGACAATCATAGAAGTATAATCACTATAAGATACTAGCTCATTATCATCTTCTAGTTTGTTTTCTTTAATAATATCCATAGGGATAACATATCCTTCTATCGATTTTTTATCTTCTAAAATTCCTATTTTCAAATCTTTTACTTGAGATACATCTTTTATACTATCATTTGGAACAATTAAATGAGAAGTATAAGTAACATATACCTTATTCAAATGACTAATCTCACCATACACATAACAAATAACCCCACCAGCTATAGTACATAGAACAATATAAAATACCATAAATAAGCAAAGGGGAATATGCTTCTTTTTCCTTTCCATTTTTGGTTTTATAATTTTACGCACTTTCCATACTAAAAAGATGTCAATGATTGCTAATAAACCAATAACAAGATAGCGAATCAAAGTTTCTATCGTACTCAGTAACACTAATTCGTAGATTGCAAAAATACTACTAAACAATGCAAAGATTAATAAAATAATAAAAATTGGCCAACTCTTTGGTCTTTGTGCTTTCCTTATATTTAGTTCTTCCTTATTCATATTTATCCTCCAACAAAGACTTCTACCTTAAATTATACAGAATATAGTAAACTTTATCAAGAAAGGGATAAATTATAAAAACAACAGTTTCAATACATTTGTAAAAAAACGTCAATAAAATTTGTAAATTCTATTTAAAAGTACTATAGTATTTGTTATAATAAAACTAGAAGAATAGGTGATGATATGAAGAAAAAGATTATTTTATTAATATTTTTAATGACTATCTTTTCAATAAGTACAAAGACAGTTTATGCCTATTCAGCTTCTGATTATGAACAAAAAAATCTATGTGGAAACTTTGAAGTAGATGGTATGCATTCTGATGGAGTAATGGTACAAGTAGGATGCTTTGGAAGTTATGAAGAAGCGAAAAACTTTATGGTAAATAATGGAGCAGATGATTTGGTTATTTTTACAAAAGTAGGATGGAAAACCAAAATTATTGATGCTAACGTTGCTTTACTAGATTTAAGTGTCAATCCAGAAACATTAACCTATTTTTATGGGAATAGTGATTTAAGAGGTTCTTCCTATACCTATATGGATACAGGATCTTTATACGGAGGAGTAGATGGAGCACATATCGAATCTGCTTACTCTAATGCAAGAGGAGAATGGACAGCAAAAGTAAGAATAGGTAATTATACCGGCTGGATAAATCAAGACGCATATGAAATTGTACCTATTACATGGGTAAAGTCAAAGAGTAGTTATACAGTAACTGACAATTCTATTAGGCATAATTATGTTGCAAAAATTCAAAATGATTATTACGGAGGAGCAGGAAATACGATAGGTCCTAAACCGGAAATGCTTTCTAAAGGGGAATATTACAGTTATGATGGACATTATTTCTATACAGACTTAGTATCCTTAATAAAAGATTATAAAAATGGTAATTACAATCAGTCAGTAAATAAAGATAATCCTTATTATAATTACTATATGTATTTATCAAACCATACAAAAACCACTTACTCAAGTATTAATATAGATGAATATATAAGAAATAATATGGGAATACAAGAAGATATTTATGGAAATGCTACTGCAAATGGTAGCTCTAGATTATATGGATCTGGCACCTATTTTTACTATGCTCAACAAAAACATGGAGTGAATGCTCTTCTTTCTCTAAGCTTAAGTAGAAATGAGACAGGAAATGGTAGAAGTTCCTTAGCTGCTCAAAAAAATAATGGATTTGGTTTAAATGCAGTAGATTCAAATCCATATAATGGTGCTACATGGTATGCAACTTATGCTAGTAGTATATTAGGATATGCTTCTAAATGGGTAACCGATGGATTTGCTCATCCAAGGGATTGGAGATATTTTGGCCCACAATTTGGAGATAAATTTATTGGAATGAATGTAAAATATGCATCAGACACTTATTGGAGTGAAAAGATGGCAGCCAATTATTATTCCTTCGATATGGCAAAGGGATTTCAAGATTATAACTATTATCAATTAGGAGTAAATACAAGGTGGGGTTCTCCTACTTATTCAGCTCCAAATACCAATTCTAGAGAAATTTATAAGTACCCTGAACCAGAAGATGCTATGGTAATAGTAGGAGAAGTAACAGGATCTTTTGTAGAAGGAAGCAATAAGTGGTATGAAATAGTAAGTGATTTAAATATTGATAATAACTTTAATGAAATTCATGGAGATTATAATTGGAATAGAACAGTATATATTCCAGCTAGTTATGTAAGAAAAATTAATAATGGAAAAAATGGTTACATATCTCCTAATTCTGTAACAGATTATCAAGATAGTGAATATCATTATGACCTATTAGTAGAAAATGCAGAATTCAAACCAAAAGTTGGATTATCTACCAAAACAACAGAATTTTACTATGATCCTTCTATGCAGGCAAAAACAGGAAAGAGTTTAAGAAATAATCGATATGTAATTATCTATAGTATTGCATATGATAAATATAATAATCCAGTTTCCTATTTAGTAACATCTGATTATTGGCATAGTCAAAAACATTGGGTAAAAGAAGATTCTATTACTATTGTTAATAAAGCCTATGGAAAAGAAAATGTAACAGTATCTGGAAATCAATATAGTTGGGTAAATTCAACAACTATTGACTCTAAATCTACTTTAATTAGTGGACTATATACCAATTCTTATGTTCCAATACTAGAAGAAAGAGAAGTAGATGGAGCTCTTTGGTATAAAGTGCCAGTAGATATTTCAGGTACTACCAATGAATTTGGCTGGACACTAGCACAAGACTCAGGAGTAAAAATAGACGTTTATGGAAGTATTTATCAGAATAGTTTTCCAACCATAACAGCCTCTAATAAAACAATTATAGAAGGTACAGAAATAAATATATTAGATGGAGTAAACGCAAATGATATAGAAGATGGAAATATTACTAATAAAGTTAAGATTAGAGAAAATAATTTAAATAATCAAGTACCGGGAGAGTATAGAATAGTCTATGAAGTAACAGACTCTGCAAATCAAACCGTAACAAAAGAAATCAAAGTAATAGTAGTAGAAAATCAAGCACCAATTATTCAAGCAAGTGATTTGAAATTGAGAGAACAAACAAATTTTAATCCATTACAAGGAGTAACTGCTACAGATAGAGAAGACGGAGATTTAACAAGTAAATTAAAAGTAATCAATAATTCAGTAGATACCAATACCCCTGGAGAATATAAAGTAATTTATGAAGTAGAAGATAATTTCCATAAAAAGACAACAAAAGAAATCAAAGTAATAGTGGTAGAAAATCAAGCACCAGTTATTCAGGCAAAAGATATTACGATAATAGAAAAAACTAGTTTTAATCCTATGAAAGGCGTAATAGCAACCGATGAAGAAGATGGAAATATTACCAATAATATAAAAATAGTAAATAGTACAGTAGATATCAATACTCCGGGAGAATATAGAGTTATCTATCAAGTATCAGATAGTAATAATAAAACAGTAACAAAAGAAATTAAAGTAATAGTCATCAAGAAAAAGGAAGATACAACAAGTCTTAGCAACATAACAGAAGAGGAATTAAAAGCATTACTAGATTCAACAACAGATGATGGAGAATTCTATTTAGATGCTTTAGAATGGGACAAAGAAATTAAAAAATTTATAATTAGTGGATATTTAACTATACTAAATCAAAATAATGATATTCATAAAGAATATGGGTTACTATTAAAAAATAAAGCAACAGATAATATTTCTATTATTCCGATAGATAGTTGGTTAGAAAATACACCATATGAAATAACATCGGATGATGGAAATCTTAACTATCAGTACTCATGGTTCAAAGGAAAAATTGATTTTAGCGATATTTCTAATGGCGATTATGAATTATTTATGGTAGCAACAGAAGAAAATCATACAACTGTACAATTAGTAGATAATCTATTTAATCAAAAAATAGATAGAAGAGGAGAAGATGATTTACACGGATATAATTTTAAAGTTGATTTATCCTTAAAATCTAAAAAAGTAGAGTTAAGTATTCGTGATGAACTTTATACAACATCTACTGCTCCAACATTTAGAAATATGATAAATGACTATGAAAATATTTTCTTCTCTTTTAATAGAGTCCATTTTACAGGAACTTCTTATAATTATGGTGGTACTTATAGTAGTATATCCGATATAAAAAGAGTCTTAATTGTAGAAGATACAACTACCTTTAAACAATATTATTATGATTTATCTTCTACCAATAAAGGAAGTTATGAAGTAGTATGTACAGATAATTTAGATAAGAGTTTCTCATGGTATGATAAAGAAGTTGATTTATCCAATTTACCAAAGGGAAAGTATTCATTATCAATCTATACCAAAACAAAAGATGCAATAGATTATGGAGAATTAACGGATAGTTTTAGAACATTTGATGAGATAAAAGGATTTATAAATAGTAAAGAATATATTATTACAATCAATAAAGAAAGAAATAATCGACTAGAATTAATGGTAAAATAAGTGTTGTATGGGAGGCTTATATGAAAACAAGTCAAAAAAGAAGAATTGCTTCACTAAAGTTAGGAATGGTCTGTAGTTTTATTATTGCACTAACCTGTATGGGAGGAATGCTATTATATAGTATGACTCCTAAAGTAAAACCTAATACTATTGGAGAAAGTGCTAATCTAAATAGTCCAAGTAGATGTAGTGGAAAATATTATGGTCAGATGCAAGGAACTTCTCTTAAATATACCTTTATTTTAAATACGGATGGAACATTTGAAGCAGACTACAGTGGAAATTATAGAACAAGTGGTACCTATATTATAGAAAATGAAAAAATAACATTTATCTATCCTATTGCAGTAGCTAGTTTAAGTCAATTTAATACATCTGCTGATAATTATTTTATATCAAAAGACTGCTCCTATATAACAATGCCTTACAATACTACTTCTTTTAATCTATATAAACAATAAAAAAGATTTGATTCCAAAAATCAAATCTTTTTTTGAAGAATTGTCAAATTCTGTATAATTTCTGATATACCTTTCCATAATAAAAATAGGAGGGAGTAATTTGACAAGTAAAAAAGATACTAGTATAATTAATAAATGTCACGCAAGCAAAGAGGTGTATATGATGTTTAATAGTGATATAGAAATGCTTAATGCATGTAGCGAGGAGCCTTCCCTGATTTTTACCTTTATAAAACAAGGAGAATCAGAAGCTATTCAGCTACTTATAGATGCGAATAAAATTAATGTAAACTTATGTGATAGCGTAGGCAACGATGTTGTAACAAGACTACTAAAAGCAAAACAATATGAATTAGTTTTGCAACTAATGAAGAAAAAAAATTGGGATGTAAATCATCAAAATGCAGAAGGAAATACATTTGGACATATTCTTGCACAAGATAACTCACCATCTTCTATAAAAGTAGTAGAACAACTTATTAAAAAGAAAAACTTTATGCCTAATATAAAAAATAATAAAGGAGAAACCATATTAGATAAAGCAATTAATAATAATTATTTATGTACAACTTTTAAATTTTTGGAAGATAAGAGATTAAATAGCATTGATGTTAACTCTTTTCAAAAATTATTTAATGTTTGTATAAAAAATTCTTATTATGGAAAATATTCTAAATTAAATAATCTTGAAGTTATTGTGACTAACTTAGAGAAAAAAGATTTAATGCCTAGTATGAAAAAATTGATTGAAGATATAAAAAATAATATGGATATCATTAGAAATGATATTTTAAATAATAAGTCTAGTTTATTAGAAAATATCATTATGTCTTCAGTAGATACGATAAAAGCATAACAAGATAAGCAAATGTTTATCTTGTTTTCTTTTGAAAAATAAGGTATTATAAATACGGTTAAAAGGGGAGAAGTACTATGAGATTACCAAATTATCAAGAAGCAAGAAAAAGAGATATTAGAGAGTATAAAACCGTAAAGTTTGAGTTAGACTCTAAATTAAAAGAGAAGTATAAAGGAAAAAAGTTTTATTTAAAGACATATGGCTGTCAAATGAATGAGCATGATAGTGAGAATATAAAAGCACTACTTACTTCTATTGGATTTCAAGAAATAGATAACTATGAAAAAGCAGATTTAGTACTTTTAAATACTTGTTCTATTAGAGAAAATGCCCATAACAAAGCCTTTGGTATGTTAGGAAGATTAAAACACTTAAAAGAACAAAGAAAAGACCTGATAGTTGGAATATGCGGATGTATGGCTCAAGAAGAAAGTGTCGTAGAAGAAATATTAAAAGACTATAAATTTGTTAACTTTGTATTTGGAACCCATAATTTAGAACAACTTCCTAATATATTAGATAAAGCAATAGAAGAAAATAATCAACAAATAGAAGTATTATCTAGAGAAGAAGACTTAGTAGAAGGATTACCAGTTATTAGAGCTAATAGTTATAAAGCATATGTTAATATTATATATGGCTGTAATAAATTCTGTACGTACTGTATTGTTCCCTATACTAGAGGAAGGGAAAGAAGCCGTAAAAAAGAAGATATCTTAAAAGAAGTAGAAGAACTAGTAAGAGATGGTTATAAAGAAGTTACTTTATTAGGACAGAATGTCAATGCTTATGGAAAAGATTTATATGAAGATTATAACTTAGCCAATCTTTTAGAAGATATTGCGAAAATGAATATTCCTAGGATTAGGTTTACAACTTCTCATCCATGGGACTTTACCGATAATATGATAGAAGTAATAGCAAAATACAAAAATATTATGCCAAGTGTTCATCTACCAGTTCAAAGTGGATCTAGTAAAGTATTAAAATTAATGGGTAGAAGATATACGAAAGAAAGTTATTTAGAGTTATTTGATAAGATAAAAAATACAATTCCTAATGTTTCTATTAGTACAGATATTATTGTAGGATTTCCGGGAGAAGAAAAAGAAGACTTCGAAGAGACCTTATCCTTAGTAGAATACTGTAAATATGACAATGCCTTTACCTTTATCTTTTCTAAAAGAGAAGGAACTCCAGCTTGTAAATTAAAAGATGAAGTAAGTATAGAAGAAAAAGAAGAAAGACTACAAAGACTAAATGAAATAGTAAATAAATACTTCCTAGAAAATAATAAGAAACTAGAAGGTACTACTCTTTCTGTTCTAGTAGAAGGAATATCTAATAAAAAGAATATGTACTATGGATATAGTGAAACGAATAAATTAGTAAACTTTACTTCAATTAAAGAATTAGAATTAGGAAGTATTGTCAATGTAAAAATAACTTCTAGTAAAACTTGGAGTCTAGATGGAGAACTAGATGGATAAAGCAATTCAAGAAGTAGTAGACTGTATCATAAATAGTAAAGAGTATCAAGAATGTCTAAAAATAAAACAAAAAATGGATAAAAATGAAGACATAAAGAGTAGAGTAAACAAAATCAAAAAACTTCAAAAAGAATATCTAAGAACCAATAGTTTAGAAATAGAAGAACAATTAAAAAGACTAGAAGAAGAATTAAATGAAATACCACTATACGTTATCTATAACCAAAATCTAGAAATAGTTAATCAAAAAATAAACTATGTACAAGAAGAAATAAA